>JAKOGY010000185.1 GCA_028658405.1 Dolichospermum sp. ST_sed8
AACATCTTTTTTTTGACTGAAGCTCTAAACTGGTGCAAATGAGTGTTTCTTATCTGTTCCCTGTTCCCTTCTTTTGTAATTTATTTTCAGCATGATCTTTTAATACGATGTTTAGAATCGAAACCAGTTTAAATATAAAAATTATTCTATTTCCACAAAAAAAATATATCAAAAAAATATATTTACATCAGAAATCTTAGATATATGACTAATATTTGATTTGTGATAGCTTGCGTGGCGTAGCCATAATGCACGTAGAGTGAGTTAGCATCCGCGTAACGCACCCTACAAATACTATTACTTTGGCTAATTTAGAAAAAGTAACAATTGTATCTAGGAAATAGAATTATTAACGACATCAAGTATAATCTTATTTATTTGAAAAGGATATTTTATTGATAAAGTTTTGATGAAATAAGATGCCGAATAGAATTTCTTTGTTATTTTATGAATAAGAATTTGAATACTAATTCCACAGAGTTAAATTAAAAATTCAAAAAACTGGTGCAATATGCTTTTTGTGAACAATTTAATAGTTATTTAATGCAACCATTTTCATGAAACAATAAATTATTTATGCAGATTAGTAAAACTTGCTACAAACTTTATCAATATCTTCATAGTTTATTTCAGAGTAGATATTGGCGAAAAAAAATAGCCTTCAATATTTTACTTGGTGTAACCTGTGGATTAGTCGTGACATTTGCCGGAATAACCATGGATTTAGCCACAACTAAAAAATCCAAAATAGCTAAAATTTCGGAAACTACATATATTACTTCTTGGTTAGGAAATACCATTGGTAATGGTAAATTGCGAGTACAAAATAATATAGAGGGAATGTATGTTAAAGATGATGGGACAATTTATACAAATAGTGCTTGGGATGAAGCTGGTAGCGAAGCAGGAATATATAAAGATGGTAAACCAATTTTTATCCTCCAAGATACACATGGTTGGAATCGTTTAGGTGGTAAAGCGATAACAGTAAATAGCAAATATATTTACTTAACAATGATTCAAGGAGGAATGAATCAAAACAAAGAAGATTATCCACCCGAAGGGCAAACTTGGTACTGTGTCAGACGTTATGACTTAACAGGAAAACCTGCACCTTTTGAAAAAGGAAATGGCTGGGATAAAAGTATGTTAATTACCAGCAAAAGCAAGGAATTAACAGGAATAGCAACGATAGATAATAATCTATTTGTTAGCAATGCTGGGGAAAATATTGTTCGGGTTTATAACACCGAAACGATGGCAGAAATAAATAAATTTGCAGTGAACAACCCCGGAAAAATCACCATTGATAAAAAAGGTAACTTGTGGATTATTCAAAATCAGCAAGGTACTAAATCTGGAAAAATTGTCAATTATTCACAAGCAGGGAAGAAATTACCAAAAGAAATTCTAGATATTAATAACCCATCAGCATTAGCTATTGATCATCTGGGTAGACTGTTAGTAGCAGAAAATGGCATTAATCAACAAATAGTAATTTACAATATCAATAATCAGCCAGTTCGTGTAGATAGCTTTGGAGATAAAAATGGTATTTTGGGTGGTGTACCTGGAGAAGTAAAAACATCAAAACTCTATGGCATTACAGGAGTTGGTACAGATGCTAAAGGTAATCTTTATGTCAATAATAATGGCTTTAATAAATCGGGAACAGATTTAAGAAAATTTTCTTCATCAGGAAAAATAGAATGGCAATTGCTAGGATTAATATTTGTAGATAATGCAGATACTGATCCACAAACAGATGGTGTGAATGTATTCACCAAACAAGAACAATATGTGATGGACTATAGTAAACCGGCTGGTAAAGAGTGGACTTATAAAGCCTACACAGTCAATCCCTTTAAATATGCTCAAGATCCACGGCTGCATACATCACCAGATGGAACTTTTGTCCGGCGTATTCAAGGAAAACCTTTTTTATTCCTGACAGATATGTACAATAGCTTTTTGCAAATTTATCGTTTTCAACCAAAAACAGATGGTAAAATTGCAATTCCTGCTGGGATGTTTGTGGGTACTAATGATCAAGGAAAACAATCTGTTAGTGGAAATTGGCCACCCTCTCAACCTGTAAAAGGAGAATGGATTTGGCGTGATAGTAATGGCAATGGTGCATTTGAAAAAAATGAATATGATAGCAGTCAAGACTATCCCTATATAGGGGGTTGGTGGGTAGATAGCAAAGGAGATGTTTGGAAAACTTTGCGAACAGAAGATGGCATTCGTCATTATCCTTTACAGGGAATAGATGCTAAAGGAAACCCCATCTATACCTATTCTTCAATGCAAAAACTCAAGACTCCTAGCACCTTTAAAGACTTGCGAAGAATTGAGTATTTTCCCGAAACAGATACTATGTATTTGTCAGGTTTTACCATTGAACATCCGGCATTTGCTGATGATGCTAAAGTCATAGGATCAGAAATTGCCCGTTTTGATAATTGGAGCAAAGGAAATCGCACCCCCAAATGGCGAACCGTTGTTCCCTACGACACTACAGGTAAGGGAGAAATTGCCACCGCAGCTATGAGTATAGCAGGTGATTATGTATTTGCAGTAGGTGTAAAAACCGCAGAAGTATATGTTTACAAAACTGCAACAGGAGAACTCGTGAAAAAGATGACTCCAGGTGCAGAAGTTGGCAAAGAAAGTGGCTGGGTTGATATTCCCTATGGTATCCGTGCTTTCCGTCGTGCTAATGATAAATATCTCGTATTTGTCGAAGAAAATTGGCAAGGAAAGGTACTTATCTATCAGTTCCCTATTTGATCTATAGCAGGTTTAAATAATTTGTAAATTCAGAAACTCCCGATTTATTTAATAAGTTGGGAATCTAAGTTATTTGTGTCAAATCAAGTAGGGGCGTATTGCAATACGCCCCTACTTATCTGTCAGCAATACGCCCCTACTTATCTGTCAGCAATACGCCCCTACTTATCTGTTAGCAATACGCCCCTACTTATCTGTTAGCGTGGCGTAAGCCATAGTTCAGGGCTAATAACCAAAGTCTACTTTGCTAGACTAAAGATTTTCGAGATATTTAGTCATCAAAAGACAACTTAAGCTATTAGACTGGGAATTCATTCCCAGTCGGGTAATAGGTTTTACGTTAAGTTGACACCAAGAGAAAGGAACAAGAGCATAGGAAAAGAAACCATTTTATCGAGGTGCAAAAGTTACCGCAATCGGAGCAATTAGTATTAAAAAAGTAGTGGCATTAATGACGGTCAACCACCCATCACTTCCCTTCGGGTAAGTGAGGGCTTGTAAAAGTCTAGTTGACCAGACTCAGTTCTTGACCGAACTACGTTAGAGGTAAGAGTTAAAGACCTACCAGGGGATGCGTAGCTAGTTCCCTGCTCTAGAACTTTTAAGTTAAACAGGTTTAAGGGTTAAACCAGTGCTTTTAAGATAGTTACCGACCTCTAACATTGTCGTTCGCGCCAGCGTGCCGGAGGAGAATTGGTACGGTTTGATATGCAGTTAATGGCTAATCCTGATATTCAAGGTAAGGAGTATCAGCAAGGTACTCTTGCTGGTTACGAAACTAAAGAATATCTATTAGAAAAGTGGGGTAGACAATGCGCCTATTGTGGTGTAAAAGACGTTCCTTTTCAAGTAGAACATATTCAACCCAGAGCTAAAGGTGGTAGTAATTCAATTACAAACCTCACTTTAAGTTGCGAGAAATGTAATACCAAGAAGGGGACAACAGATATCAAAGATTTCCTCAAAAAAGACCCATCAAGGTTAGAAAAAATCTTGAAGCAAGCAAAAAGACCATTAGCTGATGCGGCCTCCGTCAACACAACTCGATTTGCATTACTATTCGTTTTGAAAGCGACTGGATTACCTGTAGAAACGGGTTCAGGAGGTTTAACTAAATTCAATCGTAGTCAACAGAAAGTAGAGAAAACGCACTGGATTGACGCGGCTTGTGTTGGTCAATCAACTCCAACTCTCAATATCAAAGGTGTTAAACCATTGCTAATTACAGCTAACGGTCACGGTTCTAGACAATCTTGTAGAACTGATAAATTTGGTTTTCCTTCTAGATATGTCCCCAGGTTCAAATTTGTTAAGGATTTTCAAACCGGAGACATTATTAAAGCTGTTGTCATAAAAGGTAAAAAGATTGGGGCATATATCGGACGAGTAGCAGTAAGATCTAGCGGTAGTTTCAATATCTCAACAGCGTCTGGACTGATTCAAGGCATCTCTCATAAATACTGTAAATCAATTCACAAAAAGGACGGTTACGAATATGGAAAATAAAAGATTTGTTAATTGCTCAACTGTCCCTCTCATTGTTTGTGCTGGCGCACAAAATTACTCAAGGGACGTTTCACAATTAACCCAAATTCCTCCCATCACCAAACTGAGTACAGTTTTGGTGGGGGTCTCCTGGAGGTTTAGATGAAAACCTTGATTATTGACAACTATGACTCTTATACTTTTAATCTTTACCAATTAATTGCAGAAGTTAATGGAGAGTATCCCACTGTAATTTATAATAATCAATTTGCATGGGATGAAGTGCAGCAGTGGGAATTTGACAATATTGTGATTTCACCAGGTCCTGGTCGTCCTGAGAACTCAAAAGATTTTGGCATCTGTCGTCAAGCTATTCAAAATATCCAAGTACCGCTTCTAGGGGTTTGTCTAGGACATCAAGGATTTGGTCATGTGTTCGGGGGAAAAGTTATTCATGCGCCTGAAGTTCGGCATGGTCGGCTGAGTGAAGTTTATCATACTGGGACTGATTTACTATTTGCGGGAATTCCTTCCCCTTTTTCTGTTGTGCGTTACCATTCTTTGCTAGTTGCAGATGACCTACCAGACTGTTTGGAAAAAGTGGCCTGGACAGAAGACAACCTGATCATGGGAATGCGCCATCGCTCTTTACCAATATGGGGTGTACAGTTTCATCCAGAGTCAATCTGCACTGAGTATGGACATACCTTATTTGAGAATTTTCAAGAGATTACCCGAAAATTCGCCCAAGAACAAGAGAACAGTCCGAGAAAACAGTATTGGACAGGAAACAACGGGAGTACCCCAATACCTTCAAATTCTTTTCGTCAAAAACAACAACAGGAATTTGAACTTTGTACCCGAAAACTGAATCTGTGTGCCGATACAGAGCAGATGTTTGTACATTTGTTTGGCAAATCAGCGAATGCCTTTTGGTTAGATAGCAGTCGTGTTGAATCTGGTCTTTCTCGCTTTTCCTTTATGGGAGATAACAGCGGCGAAAATAGTCTCTTGATTCATTATCGGACAGGATCTCAACAACTCACTGTGACTACTTCCGATACCGTAATCTGTAAGACAGAGGGGATTTTTGATTATCTCCAGCGGGAAATTGACCGACGACATTGCTCATCTGATGATCTACCCTTTGATTTTAACTGCGGGTTTGTGGGTTACTTTGGCTATGAACTCAAGGCAGAGTGGGGATCTCAATTAAAGCACCCCTCTACTTTACCCGATGCCATGTTTCTGTTAGCTGATCGTATGATTGCGATTGATCACCAAGAGCAAAATATCTATCTGCTTTGTCTAATTCAGCAAGGACAAACAGCCGCATCTCAAGTTTGGTTTGAATGGATTAGACAACAGATTGATAACCTTCCGTCTCTGTCCCCTGTTGTTCCCGAACAGAAAGAGACACCTGTGATTTTCCGATTAAGTCGTTCTGAAAAGACTTACCTGGATAATATTGAGACTTGTTTACAGGAAATTCACGAAGGAGAAACTTATCAAGTTTGTTTGACAAACCAGATTCACACAGACACGACTCCCGATCCACTGGCATTTTATCGGACATTACGCAGCATTAATCCTGCTCCTTATGCTGCATTTTTGCGTTTTGGTGATGTAGCCATGGCCTGTTCATCTCCAGAGCGATTTCTGCAAATTGATCGTCAAGGTTGGGTGGAAACCAAGCCCATCAAGGGGACACTACCCAGAGGAAAAACACCCGAAGAAGATTTTATCCTCCGTGAAAGATTGCGGAACAGTGAAAAAGATCAAGCGGAAAATTTGATGATTGTGGATTTGCTTCGCAATGATCTGGGACGGGTTTGTGCAGTTGGCACTGTTCATGTTCCCAAATTAATGGATGTAGAAACCTATGCTACAGTACATCAACTGGTAACAACCATTCGCGGTCAATTACGCGCTGGGATGAGCGCCACAGACTGCATTCGTAACGCCTTTCCCGGTGGTTCTATGACAGGTGCTCCCAAGATCAGAACCCTGGAGATTATTGATCGATTAGAGCAGGAAGCACGGGGAGTTTATTCGGGAGCAATCGGTTTCTTGGGGTTGAATGGTTCGGCTGATTTGAATATTGTTATTCGTACTGCTGTGCTGACGACAGAACAAACTTCAATTGGTGTTGGCGGCGGTATTGTAGCACTGTCTGATCCAGAAATGGAGTTTCAAGAAACACTGCTGAAAGCAAAGGCATTAATTCACGCCATGATGATCACAACTCATGGAGCATTTGCTCCTGATCAATATTCCATTCAGGGCATTTCGCTAATTAAAGTTTCACTGCCATCCTATACCCATCTGGCTGCTTGAATAGGTAAGAAACTGGCTGAAAAAAATGGAAAATTAGGCGATCGCTCGATTTGATGATCAGTAAATAAGCAAATAGTTAACTGATATTCCTGGTGTGGTTGCAGGTATTGGTTGTCTGTTAGCAGAATTAAAAGGTGTTCCAGAATTTCAACTTCCGGCTGCTTCCACAGAAAGTTTGTCAGCGTCTAATTGAGGCAAAATATCCTGATGTTGATCAGGGAATTGAAATAGATACTCCCCTATTTGCGGGAGTTTATGACTTGTCTCCTGAAGGTGCTAGAACTGCGATCGCCTATAATGGAGCGTAAGTGTTTACAGGGGTAATTGATGACTCAAATACCGTGAAATCGAACGTGTGAAGTAGTTACGATTCAGACAAAATTCTGTAGATCTTCAAAGTTGCTAAATCCAGATACAAAAAGAAATCCTGAAAATCCTGATATGGCTTGCGCCACGCTACGCTATCAGACAAAATTCTGTAAATCTTCAAAGTTGCTAAATCCAGATACAAAAAGAAATCCTGATAGCGAAGCGTGGCGTTAGCCATAAATCCTCAAATCCTGAAAATCCTGATTCAGACAAAATTCTGTAAATCTTCCAATCTACTAAATCCAGAGCCAAAGAAAATCCTGAAAATCCTCAAATCCTGTAAATCCTGATTCAGACAAAATTATAATGTTGGGTAACATGAGCGTCAACCCAACCTACTGGAAATGTACACCTTCATAAATATCACTAAAAGGAATTTGAAAATCTATTGATTTTAATGACAATATATCATTTATTGATTCATATTCAGTTAATACCCATTGTCCTTCTGTATTTTTCGCAAATTGTTCAATAAAATATTCATATTGATTAATCATAATATATTCCTTTAATTCAGGAAGAGAACGATAAAATCTAAATTTGTCAGTTTTATCATAATTTATCGTTGATTTAGATAACACTTCTACAATCAGTAACGGATTTGTTACTTGAGTAGTTCCATTTCCTTCATATATTGGTTCTCCTTGAATTACCATAATATCTGGATAAGTATAAATTTGATAACGTGACATCCATAATTTAACATCACTCATGTAAATATTGTAGTTTTGAGTCCGCATATTAAATTTAAAATTGGTGCAGAAATTTAAAGCAATTCTATTATGATTCGTAGTTCCACCACTCATTGGTATAATCTCTCCGTGTATATATTCGTTTTTAACTTCTGATTTTTCTTCTAGTTCTAAATATTCTTCTGGAGTATAGTATTTGCTGGATGTTTGAATTTGCATATCAACCTCATATTTTTAATTTCCATTACCCAGGATAATGCTTGGCTAAAAATTCTTGTGCTTCAGCTTTATCTTTAATTATACCATCTACAGTAGCAGTTAATAAATCATCAAGCATTTGCTTATATTGGGGACTAGGTTTATAACCCAATTGTTTTAAATCATTCCCATTTAATAGCGGTTGTATATTTCCCCAGTTTGTTAAATATTGCCAAATACGTCTTCTAATTTTCCTGTGACTTTGTAAAGCAATTAAAATTAAAGTTTGCAAATCATACTTTCTGAGTAAATAGACAGTTTGACTAGGTTTTTCAAAAGTGGGTAATAATCTCATTACCTCAGATTGAACTTGAGATAACTTCTGTAATCTGACAATACTATCATCAACTAATTGCAGATTTTTAGCTACTTTTTCTCGATATTCTGGTTGTAAATAAGCAATTAATACTTCTAAACGCATTTGCCAATTTATTAAAGTTTGTTTTTTGTCAAATTTCCTTAAACAGTGTTTTAATAAATTTAATTGTCGAGAAAGTTCAGAATCTAATTTTAAAGAAGGATGAATACATTGTAAAGCCCCTAAATCATCAAGCAATTCTAAAGCAGATTGCCAATAAGCCGCTGCTAATATATATTTTAATTCAGTTTTTAGCCGAGTTTGTAAAGCCGGAGTTTTGCTATTTTCTTGACTAGTACGGTCATAAACTCCGCTATTTATTGCATAACGAATATAAGTTTCTGTTTGTGGTTCTAGAGAGAATCCAAACCGTACCGCAAAACGCACACCGCGATAAATCCGCGTCGGATCTTCAATAAAACTATTAGCGTGTAAAATCTTAACTTGCTGATTTTTTAAGTCTATCAAACCACCAAAGAAATCTAATAATTCACCAACACGGGGAGAAGTTAATCTCAAAGCCATTGCATTAATCGTAAAATCTCTTCTATATAAATCCTGACGAATTGAACTAGCTTCAACCTCTGGATTTGCTGCGGGATAAGGATAAAATTCAGTTCTAGCTGTGGCAATATCTACCCATAATGAATCTAATACTGGATCTTTATGCCATAATAAAGCCGCAGTTTGAAAAGCACCATGAATTTCTAATCTCGCATTTGGATAAATTTTCTGTAAGGCTTTAGCTAATTCTACACCTGCACCCACATTTGCTGTTTGATGAAAACCATCAACTACTAAATCAATATCATTAATCATTAAAGTGTGAGTTTCTGTTTCTGCTAATAGCAAATCTCGGACTGCACCACCAACTAAATAAAGATGCCAACCTCGTTTTTCGGCTTCTTGAGATGCTGTAGTTAGTAATTGCCAAAGTTGAGGAGTGATACAATTTTCTAATTTGCTATTCAGTCCTAAATTTTGAGAATAACTTTCAGTTGTTAATTCTAAATTTTTAATTGTTAATTGATGTAATTCTCTTAAAACATCGGTGCGAGTAACAATACCAACTAATTGCCCATGATCTAATACTGGTAATCTGCCAATATCATAAGTCACCATTAAAGATTCAATTTCTGGCAAAGAAGTAGCGGGGGTAATTGTCTTTAAATTACTTGTCATATAACCTTTAACTGGTGCATGACTAAAACCATGATGTAAAGCAATATCTAAATCCCGACGGGAAATAATTCCGATTAATAAATCTTGGTTATTAACTACAGATAAACCTGAATGTCCATAACGTAATAAAATTCGCTGTGCCTCTGCTATAGTAGTATCAGGGCGAATTGTCCGCACTGGAGAAGACATCAAATCTCTGGCTGTGGGAGGATGGGGAATTTGTGCTTTTAAACTATCTAGTAATTGTTGTAAAATTGGTTGTGAATCTGTAGTGCGGAGGTTAAAAGATGCCGCTTGAGAATGTCCCCCCCCACCATAAGGTTGAAACAAGTGATTAAGATTTGTTTGGGGAATTTGCGTTCTTCCAATTACTGTTAATCGTAAATCATTTTCATCTAAAGAATATTCATTTGCTAACAGTAAAGCATCAGATTCTGTTAAATCAATAATTTCTGAAGCTAAACCTGATAAACCTGGGACAAAACCATCAGTTTTTAGTATTACCCAAGCAATGGTATATCCTCGTAAACACAGATATTGTAAATTTTCTAAAGCTGTAGTTAATAATTGTTGTAATTGTGGTGATAAACCAGGATCACGATAAGTAGAAATAACTGATAAATTAGCCCCTTGCTGCATTAACCAAGCTAAAGCTAAAGCATCTCTGGCTGTAGATTGCTTGTATGTTAATGAACCTGTATCAACATGAATACCCAAAGCCATAACGGTTGCTTGGGCTGAATTTAAAGAAATATGATTTTTTTGTAATTCTTCTACCATCAAAGTAGTTGTAGCGCCCACTTCATCAATATATAATTGGGTAGCGGGAATATCCCCATCTTGTCCAAGATGATGATCATAAACAATGATTTCTTGAACATTGGCTAAATCGAACCATTCAGCGGCTTTACCCAAGCGATCGCGCTTTTGAGTATCTACAACCATCAAAGAGCGAATTTTTTCAGGATTTACCGAACGTCTTTCAATCAGCGCATACTCATCTCGATGTAACGCTAAAAAGTCCCGTACAGGAGGATGCGCTCCCCCAGTCAGAACGATTTTACTCCCTGGTTTGAGACAAGTCAAACCTACCGCTGCCCCCAAAGCGTCAAAGTCAGCAGTTGTATGACAAAGAATTAAATCCATATATGTAGGAGTCAGGAGAAAGAGGAAAGAAAATGATAAAGAATATAATGGACATCTGGTGAAAATTAAATATGCGTTTCCCATAACCGTTCTATAAAACTTACCCAAAATTACCAAAGTCTAGACACATCTGGACAGCGATAATCTTAG
>JAKOGY010000186.1 GCA_028658405.1 Dolichospermum sp. ST_sed8
GAATGAAACCGTTGATTTAACTTTAGTTCCGGGAACAGGTTATATCCCTGAAACCACCACAGCAGTTACAGGCACGATTGTTAACGCGATCGCTACTGGTCACGGTTGGGGTGATGTGCATATGCTGACTTTTGATCAAAGGCATTATGACTTCCAAGCGGTTGGGGAGTTTATTTTCGTCGAGTCTCCAAATAGTGATTTTCAACTTCAAACTCGTCAAAAACCTTATGGAACCAGCACCAGAGTTTCTGTCAACACAGCTTTTGCTACGAAACTAGGTGGTTCCAGTATTGTTTACGATACTCAACTCGCAACCGGACAGGAACTCAAAATTGGGGGAGTTACCACTACTTTAACAAGTGGTCAAAGTCTGTCTGTTGGTAACGGCAGAATTCAG
This sequence comes from Dolichospermum sp. ST_sed8, assembly GCA_028658405.1. GTDB lineage: Bacteria > Cyanobacteriota > Cyanobacteriia > Cyanobacteriales > Nostocaceae > Dolichospermum. The sequence goes on from JAKOGY010000186.1 coordinate 398, forward strand.
CGTCAAGGCACTAAATATACCCTCACCTATGCAGGTCCAGACGGGGTTATTTCAACTTCAGACGATGATGTAGTGAATGTCAATGACCGTGGTGTTTTTCTCAGTATTGATGTTAGTCCGGCTGACTACCGTGGTAGCAACATTCAAGGGCTTTTGGGTAATGCCGATGATGTTACTTCCAACGATTTCACCCTGCGTGATGGCACTAGCTTGGGTGCTAATCCAAGTCCGCAAACCATACATACAACCTACGCAGATAGTTGGCGGATTACTCAGAGTGAATCTCTTTTTGGGACAACGACATTCGCTGACAAGACTTTCCCTCAACGATTCTTGACCCTGGCAAATTTACCTGTAGCCACCGCCAATGCCGCTGTGAAGGCTGCCTTTAACGCCGGTCTTCCTGAAGGTCCAATTTTGGATGGTGCTGCTTTGGATGCGGGTGTAACGGGTAATAATGATTTCATCACTGCTGCTGCTACTGCTTTCGCAGATGTTCTAGTCCCTGCTGAACAACGGTCTAGTCTGATCACCTTGGACATTGCCCCAACCACTGCCAACGAAGATGAAACTAACAACTTAGTTTACACCTTCAGCCGCACCGGAAGTACCACTAATGCCTTAACAGTAAACTATAGCGTTGCTGGTACAGGTACTTTTGGTACAGACTACACTCAAACAGGTGCAGCCAGTTTCGCTGACACAACCGGAACTATCACCTTTGCTGCTGGTGCTGCTACTGCGACTGTAACTATTGACCCGACAGCAGATACAACCTTTGAAGCCAACGAAACCGTTGCTCTTTCTTTAGCTTCTGGTACTGGTTATGTCATTGGTGCAACACCAGCTGTCATCGGCACCATTGTTAATGATGACTCACCCACCATTAACCTTAGTGCAGACCGGACTGTTGTTGAAGGTACAACCAGCCCTCAAACTGTGTCCTATACCCTCACCCTCTCTGACCCGAGTACCAAAACCATCACTGTCCAATATGCCACTGCTAATGGCACAGCGACGGCGGGGTTAGATTATACCAGCGTTACGGGAACCTTGACTTTTAACCCTGGTGTTACCAGTCAAGTCATTAATATCCCCATTCTCAATGATTCCATTAATGAGGCTGACGAAACCTTTACTCTCAACTTGTCATCTCCCACTAATGTCAACCTGGGTACAGCCACAACTGTTACGACCATAACCGATACCCTCACTGCTTCTGTCACCACGACCCTAGCAAATGTGGAAAACCTGACTTTAACAGGAACATCTGCTATCAATGGAACGGGTAATGTAGGAAATAACATCCTCACAGGAAATACTGCCAGTAACAGTCTTTCCGGTGGTGCTGGAAATGACACTATTATCGGTGGTGGTGGAAATGACACTATTATCGGTGGCACTGGCAATGACAGCCTTATCGGTGGTGTTGGCAATAACACCTATTCTTTCCCAGCCACTACTGCCTTGGGAAGCGATACAATTACCGAAGTGGAAGCAGGTGGTATTGATACTATCGACTTCACAGGTACTACCGTTGCTGTCAATGTCAATCTGAGCGCGACCACAGCACAACGGGTTAATAGCAATCTCAACCTGAGTCTTTCTGCCAATAATGTAATTGAAAATGCTACAGGTGGCACAGGAAGCGATCGCATCACCGGTAACACACTGAATAACACCTTAAATGGCGGTGATGGAAATGACCAACTGCAAGGCTTAGGAGGAGATGATATTCTCTGGGGAAGAGCAGGTAATGATATTCTCAGCGGAGGAAGCGGTAATGATCAATATCTGTTCCAAGGTACTGGTTCTTTTACTACCGGCTTAGGTGTTGATTACATCAACGAATTTGTCACGGGACAAGACCAGATTTTGTTGAGTCAAGCCACTTTCAATGCTATTACCAATGTTGTCGGACAACCGTTCACAGATTTTGCGGTTGTTGCCGATGATGAGTCAGTAGATGCTAGTAATGCCCGCATTGTCTACAGTCAAAATACTGGCAGTTTGTTCTATAACCAAAATGGCAATGTTTTGGGTGCAACGGGAGTATTTGTGTTTGCTTCTTTAGGTAATCCTGATATTACCCTCGCTCCTAACGACTTCAGTTTGGTTGTTTAGAGTTTCAGATCCCCGACTTCGTAAAAGTTGTCGGGGATATTTTGGATCTTTGCTTGTGGGACGCTGCACCTTGCTCGTCCTATATTCATAAATCATTTAGGATTGCTATATATAAGTTAGCTATCAATATTTTGATTTGTGAAAATACAACCACAAGAGGAACACGGGAAGGTTGGGAGCTTCGTGTCTTCAGACCGAAGGGGAAAACCGACAAATGCCGAATTTATTCGCCTTCAATATTGTGGTATGATTGAGTTGTCAGTACAAGACCTAAAAACCTACCGGGGGACTCTCGGAAAGTATACGCTTGTCAGATATGATTTCGCCCTTTTGGGGCCAACGAAATCAGGGCAAGAACCCAATATTAAGGAACCCTGCCTGAAACTGGGATAACTGAGGGATATAGACTGAAACTCTCTATAGAATCTGCGTCTCTTTAGAGCGCAGAGTGTCAAACTTGTTTGGTGGAGTCAATCCAAAATCCAAAATCGTCAATCCAAAATCGAGTGACTCCTAGTCCTTACGAAAAGACTTATTCTGCAAACCCTAGTTAATTTTTCTAGATTTTGGCTTTCTTCAACACTAAGAGACACAATATATTTTTTCGCAGGCATAGATCTTCATAAAATACTAAAAATACACCCGCTATTATCCATCAAAATGTCTTGGACAGACTACCAGAAAAAGTTGGTGATCTAAGTCAACACCAAAGTATAAATTATTCTCATATTCCCAGCAAAATGTATTTGTGTTAATATGTGTAAAACTAATACCTTGAGCGCAGATTCATGAGGAAGGTTTTAGTCCTGAACGCCTCTTTCGAACCGCTCAACATCACCAGTTGGCGACGAGCCACGGTTTTGTTGATTAAAGGCAAGGCTGAACGCTTAGAATACAACGGTAAGTTTATTTACTCGGATTTTCCGCTGCCGACCGTCATTCGGTTGCGCCATTATGTTCGCGTTCCTTATATGGAAATTCCTTTCACTCGCCGAAACATCCTGCATCGTGATAGCAATACTTGCCAGTATTGTGGTAGCACAGGAGACGGGTTAACTCTAGATCACGTGATGCCGAGATCACGCGGTGGGGGAGATACTTGGGAGAATATTGTTACTGCTTGTGTACGCTGCAACATCAAAAAAGGCTGTCGTACACCTCAAGAAGCCCGGATGCCTTTGCGTCATTTACCCCGTCAACCTTACAGTAGCCTCTACTTTGAGGTAACAAAGCATCTTAAAAGTGGACTTCACCAGGAGTGGCAAAAGTATGTCATAGGTCTTTGACATTATCCATAATTAACTACGAAAACTCAGGACAAAATTCACCTGTAGATAGGATCGCTTGATTAAAATCAATGGCAGTCTATACAGGTAGGGTTTCTGCTTGTGTTTGGTTAGTTTATACTACAGCTTATGGCAAATTTCCACTAAGCTGATATTTCCATGTCCGCAGCAGCAAATAACCTTAATTTCCCGAATTGGCGTTTTGTCTTTAAAAAAACGACATATATAGGTTTTGTTCTTAACTGATAATTTGTTACAATTATAGGTAGACGATTCGCCAGGAAGAAGTTGAGCTATCAATTTACACACAGAACGACAATGATAACACAAGTTAAGTAAATATTCAAGATAATTATCAAATTTTTTTCATGAAAATCTGCACATTTGTTTAGACAAAGCCACAAATTAGGGGACAGGAGATTGCATATACTCCAAAACCTAAAGCGGACTTGATTTTCAGCATCCCTTTGCACTTGAGATGGATGTAATAGATCCTTAACTCATGCTATTGACAAAAAATCAACCACCCTACACAGTGCCAAAACAATTAGTTTTAGATTTTTGCCCAGCCTAATGTAGCTTTAAGAGCGCATCATCCGTGGGATCATATCTGAATGGATAACACCACTTTCCACACTTAGAAATACAGTTACTTATGTACGTGAATTATCCGCCTTCTCAACTTGAGAGTTTATCATTAGCTACAGATCCTCACCCAGATGAAGCAGAAGTAGAGAAAGAGTTAATTGAACTTCCACCTTTAACCCGGACTTCCTTACCATCCTCTAATGGTAATGGTGATGGAGGTATCTATTTAGTCCAGCGTGGCAATTCGTTGGCATCTCAAAAATCAGAAGAGTTACAAAAAACACTGCTTGCACATCGTCATGAACGTCAATTAGTGATTTTGCAGGATTTCCCTGATCCTGATGCTCTTTCGTGTGCTTGGACTTACCAATTAATTGCCCAACAGTATGATATCAAGTGTGATATTATTTACGCGGGAACTTTAAGCCATCAGGAAAATATTGCTTTAGTTAAACTAACTAATTTACCTGCTCAACGCTGGACAATGCAAACCTTAAAAAATAAAGATTTGTCATCTTATCAAGGGTTTGTGTTAATTGACAACCAGGGAACTACGTCTCAATTATTACCAGCAATCCAACAAGCCAGAATTCCCCTCATAGTGCTGGTGGATCATCATAGTTTACAAGGGGAACTCAAGTCAGAATTTGTTGATGTTCGTCCTTATGTGCGAGCTACAGCCACAATTTTTACTCAATACTTACAAACAGGATTATTAACCTTAGATAACAGCATGAGCCAGCACGTTAAATGTGCTACAGCTTTAATGCACGGGTTACGCTCAGATACAAATAGATTAATGCAGGCCCAAGAAGAAGATTTTATGGCTGCCGGGTATCTGAGCAGATTTTATGATGCTCAGTTACTAAATGCTATTTTGCAAGCAAATCGTTCTAAGCGAGTGATGGATGTGATTGAGCGATCGCTTAAAAACCGCATTGTTCAAAATAACTTTTCCATAGCTGGTGTTGGTTACCTACGCTATGATGACCGGGATGCAATCCCCCAAGCGGCTGATTTTCTGGTTACTGAAGAAAATGTGCATACCGCAGTAGTCTATGGAATTGTTCATGATGAAGATGACGAATTAGAAGTAGTAATCGGTTCTCTCAGAACCACAAAACTGACTTTAGATCCTGATGAATTTATTAAAGAAGCCTTTGGACAAGATAGCGCAGGCAGGTTTTTTGGTGGTGGAAGAACGGGTGCAGGAGGTTTTGAAATTCCCATGGGTTTCTTATCTGGTGGTAATGAAAATTCGGCTTATGCCAAAATCAAATGGGAAGTTTTCGACGCACAAATTAAACAGAAATTATTGAGATTGGTAAATCCTAGGGATAACCCAATTTAGTCTTAGAAGCAGATTGGTAAGTGGGGAAAATTCCTAACTCCTCACTATTTAAAATTATGGAATTATATTTAATCCGTCATGGTAAGTCAGTGACCTATTTCCCCATTACCTTTACAATTGAAATTCCTAGCAATTACCAAGAGCGAAAAAGTAGTTATGTTGTCTAAAAGAATCTTACCTTGTCTAGATGTCAAGGCTGGTAGAGTTGTCAAGGGAATTAACTTTGTTGATCTCAAGGATGCAGGTGATCCTGTAGAACTGGCCAAGGTTTACAATGAAGCTGGTGCAGATGAGTTAGTGTTTCTGGATATTACGGCTACTCATGAAGATAGAGGGACGATTATTGATGTAGTTTACCGGACTGCTGAACAGGTCTTCATTCCACTCACTGTGGGTGGTGGGATTCAATCCTTAGAAAATGTTAAAGATTTATTACGGGCCGGGGCTGATAAAGTTAGTATTAATTCGGCTGCGGTCAGAAATCCAGATTTAATCGCCCAAGCAAGCGATCGCTTTGGAAATCAGTGCATTGTTGTAGCTATTGATGCTAGACGTAGACTTGATCCTGAGAATCCTGGCTGGGATGTCTATGTGCGCGGTGGTAGAGAAAATACTGGTATTGATGCTCTATGGTGGGCTGAAGAAGTAACAAGACGAGGGGCTGGAGAATTGTTAGTTACAAGTATGGACGCTGATGGAACTCAAGCTGGTTATGATTTGGAGTTGACAAAAGCGATCGCTAATGCTGTGGAAATTCCCGTAATTGCTTCTGGTGGTGCGGGAAATTGTGAACATATTCACACTGCTTTAACGGAAGGTAAAGCTGAAGCCGCACTTTTAGCGTCTTTGTTACATTTTGGGAAACTTAGTGTAGCACAAATTAAAAATTATTTGCAAGAGCGCAATGTTTCTGTCCGTCTTCCCACTTGATATTAAATGCAGCGGTCAACTGCATCTGTTGAAGATAAAACACAGTTCTGTAAAACAGTGTTAGGATAAGGGTACTTCTATGAAGAAATATTAAGAAATATGTTGATTCCTATTTTAATCTTTGATGTAGCACTTGTAGCATGGTCACTACACTTAATGGAAAAAGCCTATGAGCATAAAGAATTTTCTTTTATGCTGGCTGGTATACTGGTAGCATTAGCCGCAGCCGCAATGCTAGTAGTTTACTTTTTGATGGGACATTGTATGAGTTATTTAATAAAAATGTCTTAGATAGAGGTAATTGGTAATTGGTAATTGGTAATAGGTAATTGGTAATATTTTTAATCCCTTCTTTCTCCTGACAACTGACCACTGACCACTGACAACTGACAACTGACCACTGACCACTGACAACTGACCACTGACAACGAACAACTGACAACTGACAACTGACTACTGACCACTGACAACTGACCACTGACAACTGACAACTGACCACTGACCACTGACTACTGACAACTGACAACTGACTTGTTATATTAGACTAAATCAAGAGTATGTTAAGGATTTAACAACTGTGCGAGATGATTTACAGGGATTGGATATTAGTCATGATCAACTTCAAGACTCGACTAACTTACCTGTTCATAATAAATTAATAATTATTACGGATATCATTCAGAAATTTGCTAAAAAGTTGCTAAAAAAAGCTCAACAGACAGAAACTCCAACTGTAGTTTTTGCTGTACTTGCTATTTCTGTTTCTACCTACCTGTTATTAAAACTATCATCTTGGACATCATTGATTATCTTTATTTTGTGGGTCAGTGGAATCATCCAAATTGGATTATATTTACTATGGAAGGGAAAAAGTAAGTTTCTCAAACAGAATATGACAAATTCTTTGCGGATTTTACTCAATGATGTGGAAAGATATAATTCCGTGATTAAAGCTATAGATATTAATGACCAAATTGAGGATGTTGGTAACTTAGGAGTAGGTATACAAGAAAGAGAAAAAGTATTGATAGCACTGGAACTAACTAGAAATGATTTAATCCGCGCTTTAAAAACAGAGAGAATTTTACGAGAAAATAAAAGTTTTATGATCACAAATTCTGCTTTATTTACGAATAATTTAGCTGCTTTGGCATCCATGCAAATTACTGAAGAAGCCACGGAACATGGTAGATTATTAAATGAAGCCTTGCAAATTTCCTTAGATGTGCAGCAGGAAATGAAAAATTTGCAAATTCAGAGTTAAAATTAATACGCAATATCTATAAAACTTTTGAGATGAACTGGAAAGAAATTAGAGGTAACTGGGTACTTATTCCCCGCAATCCTATCGGTATTATCCACTTTTTGGGTGGTGCTTTTGTCGCTACTTTACCACATTTAACTTATCGTTGGTTGCTGGAAAATCTAGCTGAACAAGGATATTTGATTATTGCAACACCTTTTGTGAATACATTAGATCATATAGCGATCGCTAAATCTGTACTACTGAAATTTGAATATACTCTCTTAAGTTTACAAGACTCTGGAGAACTCCGTAAACTTTACCTTCCTGTCTATGGAGTAGGACATAGTATGGGTTGTAAACTGCATTTACTCATTGGTAGTCTTTTTTCTGTGCAACGGGCTGGTAATATTTTAATATCCTTTAATAACTTTGCTGCGAATGAAGCCATACCTTTAGTAGAACAGTTAAACTCTCAATTAGACATTGAATTTGAATTTACACCCACACCTGCACAAACTAATCAAATAGTAGAGGATAGCTATCAGATTCGGCGGAATTTATTAATAAGATTTAAGAAAGATAACCTGGATCAATCAGCAAGCCTCAGAATAACTTTACAAGAACTCTTTCCTGATATGGTGACAACAAAAACTTTATCAGGGAATCATACCACACCTTTAGGACAAGATGTTAAATGGCAACCAGGAAGTTCTTTTAGTCCTTTTGATGCTTTAGGACAATGGTTAAAGCAAGAAGTCTATCGAGATTTAAATCAGTTAAAACAAGTTATGCTGTTTTGGTTAAATCCCCTTTCTTAAAGAAAATTTATATGTATTTATACTGTTACTATATTCTATTTTTGGTGGGCATTGCCCACCCTACTGGGATTTTTTAAATATTATTGATGATTTCTCCAGAAAACAAAAATTGCTTGTTTGGGTGAAAAGACACTCACTATATAATAAATTAATTGATATCATGTTTGAAATACTAATTATAGATGATGACCGCTCCATCCAAATATTTCTGAAAAGAATCTTAGAAAAACAAGGTTATGAAGTTATTACTGCAAGTACGGGAGAGGAAGGAATTTTAAGAACCCTAGATTCACCTCCAGCCCTAATTATATGTGATTGGATTATGCCTGGTTTAAGTGGGATAGAAGTATGTAGTCTCATTAAAAAAGATCCCAGATTATCTACCACATTTTTTATTTTATTAACATCCCTAGATTCAGTTGATAATCGAGTTAAGGGATTAGATGCTGGTGCTGATGATTTTATCATCAAACCTATTGAACAAAATGAACTCCAAGCAAGAGTCAGAGCCGGCTTACGTTTACATCAATTAAGTCAGGATTTACATACTCAAAAGCAGCTTTTAGAAACAGAATTAACCGAAGCCAAAGAATATGTAAAATCCCTTTTACCCCTACCTGTGAATAAACCCCTGAGTATCAAGTTTCAGTTTTTGCCATCACGGCAACTGGGTGGGGACTGTTTTGACTATAATTGGCTTGATCCTGATTCCTTAGCTATTTACCTGCTAGACGCTGCTGGACATGGACTCAAAGCCACCCTCCCCTCTATTTCTGTATTAAATCTCTTACGTTCTCGCGCTCTCAAAGATTTAAATTACTATCAACCAAGTGAGGTATTAGCAGCTTTAAACACTACCTTTCAAATGAATTATGAAAATGATAAATATTTTACGATTTGGTATGGAGTGTATAATCGAGTTAGCCGTCAATTAAAATACTCTAGTGCTGGACATCCACCAGCAATTATCCTCTCTGGCAACTCTCCAACTAATACAGAAGTAAAAAGATTAAAAACTCCAGGAATGCCCGTAGGGATGTTTCCTGAAGCTAAATATGTTGATGCTTATTGTCAAGTTGAAAAATCTAGTACCCTTTATATTTTTAGTGATGGTGCTTATGAAATCACTCAATCAAATGGTACTCTTTGGAGTTTAGAAGGTTTCATTCAAATTCTCATTAGCTTACAGTATTCTGTTGATAACCAACTTGATTATATACTGGATTACCTAATTAACTTAAACTCCAAAGAGACATTTGAGGATGATTTATCTATTCTTCAAGTCAAATTTGATTAATCAAACAGCAGAAAGCAAAAGATTTTCAAATGCTTCTTGACTAGGAATGATTGTAAATATACTATCCATGCCAGTTAATTCAAATAACATCCTAACCTGCTCATTAATTGAACAAATAAACATCTTTGTATCAGCTTCTTGTAAAGTTTTAAATGCTAGAACTAATGTACCTAATCCAGAACTATCCATAAATGTGACACCTTGGCAATCAAGTAACACAATTTTGATTCCACTTCTAATCGCTTCTTTGATAATTTCTTGAAAACCCTGGGACGTAATGGCATTAAAGCTTTCACTAAGTGTAATCACTTTCACCTGATGATTCATAATATGCTAATCCTGATTTATTTAAAAATGTTCTGATTTTGATTTTATTAGTATACCCTAACATTAAATTATATAAAGATATTTGGTACACAAAAATATTGAGTCATCTTTTATGAAAAATTCACTAAAGTTTATCAGAAACAAAATTGCACCCCTTCCTATTTTTTGGTATATTTATCCGCAAAAATAATCAGCAGCAAATGAACATACACTTTAGATCCCACATTCCGCACCCTAAACTTTCACAGATCAAAAAAGCCAGCCAAGTAGTACATAATAACTAAAGACAA
>JAKOGY010000187.1 GCA_028658405.1 Dolichospermum sp. ST_sed8
GATTGTTGCAAAGGAATATTAGAAACATCAGACAACCATTGCCGCTCAATAGTTTTTTTTGCTTAAAGCCGTTCTTTATAGATTTCTGGTAACGACGAAGCACCAATATCAAAGCGCAAATGAATAGCAGTAGCTACCTTATTAACATTTTGACCACCTGCACCCTGAGAACGAATTGCACTAATTTCAATATCGCTATCAGGAATAATTACTGTCTGGGAAATTTCTATCATTTATATGCAGTAAGTCACATCTATAATACTAGATCCTAACATACAGCAGTGTTACAGCACTTCTGGGTGTTATGAGGTAAAAGAAGCCCACCCCTAACCCCCTCATCGCAACCGATGAAGGGGCTAAGATGTACCTCATAAAAGCGGAGAGAAGATAATAAATAACCTTCTCAAAATAAAAGTTAATGTTCAGACTACTAAATAGATAGATGTTCTGGCAAAATCAAGAGTAAAAATCTTATTGTCATAGAAACCAAATGGTCCCCTATATGTTCCTTGAGTAGCATTTATACCATCATAAATGGTTGTTAACTGAGTACCAGAACTACCCAAGAAAGGTAAAAAAGGTATACCACCTAAAATTTGTTGTTTTTGTTCTGAATTTAAGTTAGACAAGAAAGTCTTTTCTTCAATAGGTTGCAAATCAGAAATTATGATTGTAGCCATGATCTTATTTTATAATCAAAAAGTTAACAGTTCTGCGATTGTGACAAAATTGCTATTGAATCTGCTGCAATAATTAACGCCCTACCCAAACATTAACTGTCCGAGCATAATCTATCGTATTGAATTTATTATCATGAAAGCTACCTGCTCCTTCATAAGTGTTTGAGATAGTATTTATACCATCATAAACGGTATTTATAGAAACACCAGGATTCAGTCCCCAAGTGGGATAACCACCCCAAAATGTCCCCCCCAGGATAATGCCTATTTTTATTACCTCTAAATCATTAATAAAGGGTTTTAATTCAGTAGTGTATAAGTCATTAATTACTATGCTTTTCATTATCTTATCCTCTGAATCTTCAGTTGGATTGACTCTTATATTTTTGCATTATTCTCTAAAAAATGACCTAAAAGTTGCATATCAATGTCTTTTTTTATGGACATAATTCAATACCAAAATCAAATCCCTGACTTCTTCAAGAAACCAGGGATTTGATTATTTAAATATTCAAATATTTAAACTACTAAACAGATAGCACTTCTTGCAAAATCAAGAGCAAAAAACTTAGTTTTATAGAAATCAAATAGATGTTCATATAAAACTAAGTCATGAGACAGAATTAATTACATATTAGTTACTAACCCATTATTTTCCAGTTAAGCATTTTAGTCCAAATTTTTGTGTAATTAATTTTGTCTCATTACTTAATTAAGGAGATATCCAAGCATTAACTGTTCGAGCATAATCTGTTGTATTAAATTTGTTATCATGAAAGCTACCTGCTCCTTCATAGGTTTTTGATATAGTATTGATACCGTCGTAAGTTGTTATTATAGAAACATTAGGATTCAACCCTGAATAGGGATAACTGTCCCACGTCCCTCCTAATATAATGCCTACTTCTATGACATCTAAATCATCAATAAATGGTTTTAATTCAGTAGTGTATAAGCTATCAATTACTATTTTTTCCATTATCCTATCCTCCAAATTATTAGTTGGGTCAACTTTTATATTTTTGCATTATTTTCTTAAAAATGATCTAAAATTTGCATACTAATGCCTTTTTCTTTTGGACATAACTTAATGAATTTTGTCTGCAATCCTAATTTTCTTTAAAGCTCTAAACCATTTTTTTGCAACTTCTTAAATGGATCTAAAATGAAGTCAACAACTCGACGTTGACGAATAATTACCTCAGCACTTGCTGTTTGCCCAGGGGTAAGAGGAATCTGTTTGTTACCAACTTGAATATAAGGATTTTCCAAAGTAATATCTAATTCATAAGTTTCTATGCGATTGGCACTATTTTCCTGAATCTTAGAATTAGGTGAAATCCAATTAATTCGTCCTGATACAACTCCATACTCTTGGAAAGGATAAGCATCAAATTTTATTTTTACTGGCATTCCTGCTTTAACAAAACCACTATTTTGACTAGGCATACGGGCCTTTAAAATTAAAGCAGCATTTTTCGGGGCAATTTGAGCAATCATTTGTCCTGTTTGTACCACAGAACCAGGTTTTTTAATAGGTAATTCAAATATTGTGCCATCAATAGGAGAGCGGACAATGCGCTGTTTCATCTGTAAATTCAAGGATGTAATCTGTCCTTTTGTTTGCATAACTTCTGATTGTAGAGAAGTAATTTGATTTTCTAAGTCTTTAAACTGTTCCTGACTTTTTAATAATACTAATTCTCCTCCTTGCATAGCACTTTTATAACTACTTTCTTCTTCTTCTAAACGCAGTTTTGCTTGTTCAATTTCTGAGCGAATTTGATTCATGAAAGACTGATAACGGCTGATTTCTTCTGTTAGTCGTAATTGTGCTGTTTGAATATTAAATTTTGCTTCTTCTTGTGAACGTTGACTTTCTTCAGCAATTTTTTCCAATTCTACTAATTTAGTTTGAGGAATTATCCCTTCCTTTAACAGTAAACGGTACCGCTCAACTTCAGAAACATCTCGACGGAAACGACTTGTAGCTAACCTGTAGTTAGTTTGAGTAGATCGTATATTCTGTTTTGCCTGATCAATCTGGACTAATTTCTCCAAATTTTGGAAATTGTAAGCATTTTTTTTAGTCTCAAATGTTTGCTGTGCCTGATTAAGTTGAGCAATTTTCTCTAATGATTGAGATTGGTTTTGCTGACGTTGAATATTAATAGACATTAAGACTTGATTTTTCAATATTTGCAATTGAGCTTGACGATTAATTAGCCCTTCCAATTTAGCTTGTGCCTGTTGTATTTCTGTTTTCAAGACTTCAGATTCCATTTCTACTAAAACCTGTCCAGCTTGAACCTGTGTCCCTTCTTTAACATTAACAGCAATAACACTACCTGTTACCACACTATCTAGTTTTTGTGTTGCCCCTTTCGGTTCTATCCTACCACTAGCACTTCCTGTTTCATCAACTTTAGTTAACATTGCCCAGGGTAAAATAATTGCTGCAAAACTGACCAGCAAATACAACATTGAACGAGTCCATACTTTTGGTAAAGCATCTAATAATTCTTCTGTACCATAAAACCAATCCTTAGCTTTATCTAATTTCTGGGGTTGATTTTGGATAAAAGCAGTAGATTCAGTTTGATTCAGCGACTTTACAGTAGTTGTTGGTTGTGTATAAACTGACTGTGACATAAGTAATGTTGTAGTTATGTGTTAACTGAATATATAGGAATCCGATTTGATTCTTGAACAAAATTACGTATTTGTAGGGTGCGTTACGCGAAACGCTAACGCACGAAATCCTTAAGAATGGTGCGTTACGCGAAACGCTAACGCACCCTACGTATCTGTTCCAAAATCACATAGTAGCCCTATAGATCCCCGACTTCTTAGAGAAGTTGGGGATCTGATTTAGTTGCAATTAAACAATTAATTTGTTTGTGCTAATTGTTGTTGATTGAGATAGAAATAATGTCCTTTTTTGGTAATTAGTTCTTCATGTGTACCACTTTCTACTAAAACTCCACGATCTAAAACTAAAATTAGATCAGCATGACGAACTGTGGAAAGACGGTGAGCAATAATTACACTTGTACGTCCTTGCAGAATTTTTTTGAGGTTGTTCTGAATAATCCGCTCTGATTCAGCATCAAGATGACTTGTAGCTTCATCTAATATTAAAAGTCGGGGATTTCCCAGTAAAGCACGAGCAATTGCTAACCGTTGGCGTTGTCCTCCTGATAACATTCCTCCCCCTTCACCAATTTGAGTTTCATAACCCATTGGCATCCTTTTAATAAACTCATCTGCACCTGCAAGTTGGGCAGCTTCCATAATCTCTTCTAAGGAAGCTTCAGGATGGGCAATTGTGATATTTTCCCGAATTGTTCCCCCAAATAAAAAGGTATCTTGATCAACAACTCCTATTTGCGATCGCAAGGAATGTAAGGAAATACTAGTTACATCTTGATTATCAATTAAAACTTTTCCATCTGTCGCTAGATATAAGCCCAAAATCAATTTAGAAAGTGTTGTTTTCCCTGAACCACTGCGGCCGACAACGGCTACAGTTTGCTCAGGTAAAATTTCAAAGCTGAGATTTTCGAGAATGTTAATTTCACTTTCGGGATGATAGCGAAATGTAACATTATTGAAACTAATCTTCCCAACTAATCTGGGGAGAAATTGCCGAGGCTGATGTTCTAAATCTTCCTCTGGCTGTGCTTCTAATACATCATTAATCCGTTCTGTAGCCACAATTACTTCTTGTAATTGATTCCACAAAATAATTAATCTTTGGAAAGGCTGAATAATATTACCCAGCAACATATTAAAAGCAACTAATTGACCAATAGTAAGTTGGTTCTGAATAACTAACCAAGCCCCAAACCATAGCAGTCCTGTACTTACTAAAGATTGAATAGTAGAGCTAACTAATTGCAGTTGATTACTAATTAATTGACCACTAAAGTTCTTTTTGATTAAATTATTCAGCAATTCCTCCCAATGCCAACGAACTGTTTGTTCAATGGCCATAGAACGAATCGAAGAAATTCCCGTCAAGCTTTGAATTAAATAACTATTTTCCAATGTTCCCGCAGTAAATACCTCCCGACTAATTCGCCGCAAAAAAGGTGTAGCAAAGAATGTTAATAACACAAATGGTGGGACAATTGCTAATGTCATTAACGCCATTGGTGGGCTATACCAAAACATTAATCCCACATAAATAAAAACTGTCAGTAAATCCAAGCCAATAGATAATGCCTCACCCGTAAGAAAACGTTGAATTTTTTGGTTTTCTTGAACACGGGAGACAATATCCCCCACATAACGAGATTCAAAAAATGACAGAGGTAAACTAAATGTATGTTTAATAAAACCTACCATTAAAGCAACACTAATTCGGTTGGCTGTGTGGTCAAGTAAATATTGCCTTAACCCATTAATAGCAACACGAAATAAACCAAAAATTAACAAGCCAAAACCTACAGTATTTAAGGTTAAGACACTACCTTGCACAATGACTCTATCTAATAAAAGTTGAGTAAATAAAGGTGTGATTAATCCAAATACCTGAATTAATACCGAAGCCATAAATACTTCTAGCAGAACTTGAGAATGAGGTTTAACTAAATCCAATAACTGCCAAAATGGTGTATTAGCTTCTTGGGTTTTTTTGAGTGAAGCTGTAGGCTGTAATAATAAAGCGTAACCAGTCCAACCTGCAAGAAATTCCTGGATACTAAGTTGACGTTGCCCAATAGCGGGATCGGCAATAATTACCTGTTTTTTGGTAATTTCATAGACAACAATATAATGTTTACCCTGCCAATGAGCGATCGCTGGTAAAGATTGTTGGGCAAATTTATCCAAACTGGCTTTCACTGGCCGGGTAGCAAAACCAAGACTTTCGGCTGCTGCACTCAAACTTCGCATGGATGCACCACTACGGCTAATATTAGCCAGATCCCGCAGCTTATTAATACTCAGGTTTTTACCCCAATAACGACCAACCATCACTAAACAAGCAGCCCCACAATCAGCGGCACTTTGTTGCTCAAAAAATGGATAACGTTTGGTAAATTTACGCCACCAATTTCCGGCGATTACAGTAGGAATAGGAAAGTATTTAGTGCGTTTTTTGGCTTGTGTTACTGTGGGAATTACTAGTTGAGTAAAATTGGCACTTTTGACAGTTTTTGGTGCTTCAATAATAGAAATATCGGGAGACTTGGGAGGATTAATTAGCTCTGCCTTATGCAGCAAAAGATCATAAACACTAGAAAATTCTCCCATTATCTTCTTCACCGTTGCTTGGGGAAGATAGGCAATCTTTAAATTCACAGAAGCTCTAGCAACATAACTACTAAAATCTTGTTCTGGAAATAAAGTTAACTCCCCAAATGATGCCCCTGGAGTCAGAGTATTAATTAAATCATTAGAGCTATCTAACAATCTCACCTTACCTGACAGCACAATATAAATGCCTGGTTTTGCTGTTTCCGCTTGCCAAAATTGTTTGGCTACTGGTGGTTCAATAATTTCTAAAGCCTGGATACAATCTGTAACTGCTTGATCTGATAACCTATCACCCAAGACTTGCTTAATGTGTGTAGCTAACTCTTTCTGAGAAAACGCTGATAGCATTTCCTAACCTCCAAAATACTATTATTTATTGGTCTGCATGAGATTAAATGACCAATGAAAACTAGGTTCAGTTGGAGAATGTAAATCACTAATTTTAATTGCCAAATCCTGATTGTCAGTAGTTATCACTGGGGAACTTTTCCGTTTAGTAGAAAGCCCCATTTGTTTAAGTAAGCGGTTAATGTGGCGATCGCTAATTTGAATTCCTAACTCTTTGGCTAGATGTTTACTCAACCATTGAGCCGTCCAATCACTAAAAGCATAGCCATATTCACGGGGACTATAATTAACTAATTCCTTCAATCTTTCAATATATTCATTATTAACAATCTTTGGTCTCCCTAATGGACGTTGATTCCATTTGTGTGCCATACCTGCCTCAGCAATACCGATCCAATACCTGGACATCTCCTGAGAACAACCAATCATTTCACAAATATGAGTTTGGGATTTTCCCATATCTGCTAATAACATAATCTCAATTCGTCGCCGATATTCTGGTTGCGAATTACTTTGTAAATTTTTTAGCAATACCTTCCGCTGAAAAGGAGTTAAAAACTTACTTTGATATGGATCGTAAATATTCACAACCTGATCTTGATGAGAATAAGATGACATAATTCTTACCAGTTGTTTTCTATTTTTAAATTTGGGCAAATCTATCTATTGCATCTATGACTAAAATACAGATGCAAAAACTTTTACAGATATAGAATCATAGGACAGGCTGCACTATGATCATTTAATCTGTAAGATATTTGATGAGTATTCATTTAATTTTCAATATCTATGTAACAGGCATAGCTGTTCTCTCCCCCAATAAACAGCATTGTCTGGTAAAACACCCACAGATAAACACTGGTATTCGGCTTCATTAATCAATTCTAAAATATTAAACTCACCAACAATTACGGAAAAGTTGTGCCAAAAATTGTAGCCCCAAACTAGATAAGCTCAAAAAAGATATAATCTACCTCTTACACTAGCCTAAAATCAAAAAATTCTCATCAGCAGACCTTCTTAAATATGAAATCGTCTGTCCGATAGTATGGTATTAGCTGTTCAGTTTAGATAAAAAAGTGACAAAGCTTTAATTGTTATCTTTAAATTCTGCTATATCTTCTTCTAAAATTTATATAAAAAATAAAATCTTCATCTCAGCTTCATCATATCTTTACAGAAAATTTATATATAGCAGGGAATAGGCAAGAAGGAATAAAGGTGTACTTAGTTTTGTATAGCTACGCTACGGAAGCTATCAAAGGATTTTTGATAGCGAAGCGTGGCGTAGCCATAATATACGTAGGGTGGGCATTGCCCACCAGATAAGGGTTTTGCTGGCCATTGCCTACACTACTAGAAGAATATGGATTAAATGAACCACGAAGGAGCGAAGAACGCGAAGGAAGAAGGAAGAAGGTAGGTAATCTTATATTTGTAAGGGAGTATGAAATAATTTGTAATGTTTCCAACTTTACCTCAAAATTAATTCTTTTTATTTTTCTGCCCATGATTGATACCCTATTTCATGCCTACACACCTCTATTTATCTGGATAGGCTTAGGATTTGTATTATCTCGCATCATTGTAGATAATTTTCTCAAGTGGTTAGGTCAAGGACTTTATTGGGTGGGTGTTCCTCTACAACTTTTAGTATTAGCGCGGCATACAAATACATCTGCGGGAGGATTTATACCGGGAATAGCGATCGCAATTTTGCTTCTGAGTTTAGTTTTAGCATTGTTAGCTTGGTGGGGTTGGCAATGGTACATAACTACTAAACGTGCAGTCAACCTGGAAACTGTAGATGTGCCAGAATCGGTGATTAAAGCTAGTTTAGGTAGTTTTATTCTGGCAACAATCTTAGGCAATACTGGTTTTGTCGGACTTACTCTGACACAAGTGCTAACAAGTTCCGAAAATACTGGTTTGGCAGTATTATTTAGCGTCACTAATAATGTTGTCGGTACTTATGGGATTGCGATTTTAATTGCTAGTTATTTTGGTCAGAGAAAAACTGAAAACCATTGGTGGATACAGGTAAGAGATATACTCACAGTTCCCAGTTTATGGACATTTTTTATTGGTTTAAATACTCAGTTTATCGAATTACCAACAGCAGTTGAGTCAGCTTTAGATCAAGCTGTTTGGGTCGTTATTGCATTAGCTTTATTACTGGTTGGTTTGCGACTAGGAAAGATGAGATCCTGGGGAAGTTTAGCGATCGCTGTCATTGCCAGCGCTATAAAAGTATTTATTATCCCAATGCTTGTAGGACTAGGTGCAACCTATTTCGGTGTCATAGGAGAACAGCGTTTAGCGCTAGTCCTCATGTCTGGAACACCCACAGGGCTTTCTGTACTGATTTTGGCGGAAGTCTATGATTTAGATCGGGATTTATTATCTAGTAGCATTGCTTTAACTTTTGTCGGTTTATTTTTAGCCCTCCCTCTGTGGTTAGTTTTGTTTAGCTAAACTCATTAGGAGGGAACAGGGAAGGTAAAAAGGCAATTTTTGACAATAAATTTAATTTTGTCCGACTACTTACATAGAAAAAGAAGCTGTAAAATTATACAGCCTCCAAATTTTGTTATCTCAATTGCCAGTTGACATAACAGTCATAATATGAAAGTAAGAGAATGATTTCACCATGACTTTTCTATTTCCTCATCTACCTTGGTGACTAAAGTTAGCCAAACCTTAGTCACACCAAATTCAGTAGTAGAAGTCATATCGCTATTTCCATCTGATTAGGGCAACCCACCACCCCAATGGAAAATTACTCAAACTTCCAAAGGAAAAAGAACCACCGTTAGTCACAGTTCATCAGTCTGAATGGAGAATTTATTTAATTATTGAGAAACTGAATGCTCAAGCAATCAGCTTATGTGTTTCATGTCCAGACACAAACAGTTTTTTGGGAAAAATGCAATTTGTCCGCCATGAACCTTTGTTTAGGTTGCTATTTCTAATTTATAAGATGTTACCAGTGTATATTTGCCATTCTGGCAGATTTTTACCAAAAAACTGGGTTTAAAGCCCCGTCATAAAAGGACGGCTTTTCTGGTAGAGTCGAGGAGGGATATTATTCCCTGCCCCTCTCTGTTAAATCTGGGCGTGCAGCTTTCACTGCACCCAGCTTCCGACGTTCTTAGCTTTCGCTTTTGCTCATGTGAGTATAATCGTGGCAGCTTTCATGGATAGCTAGAAGATTTTTATTTTTCCAGTTCGTATGACTTCCATCTACATGGTGTAGATGTACCTTTTCATCACTGAGCATTTTTAACCCACAATGACCACATTTATGGTTTTGCCGTTTGAGGGCTTTAGAGGTATCGTTGTTATAGAGCTTGCTATTACGTTCGCTCCAATAACTTAAATCTCCGTCGTAAGGTGATTTCTCACCTTTGACATTGATATGTTTATTTTCGGAGTAAGGGACTGATGAAAATGCCTTATCTAGTAATTGCTTACTAGTGTAGCGATTCTGCTTTGTTTCCTTATTGAATACCCTAAATGCTCTGTGTTGAATGTGGTATAGCG
Source organism: Dolichospermum sp. ST_sed8 (assembly GCA_028658405.1). Taxonomy (GTDB): domain Bacteria; phylum Cyanobacteriota; class Cyanobacteriia; order Cyanobacteriales; family Nostocaceae; genus Dolichospermum. The sequence goes on from JAKOGY010000187.1 coordinate 9,834, forward strand.
AGTTACGCGACCCGTCCATCTTGCAGAAGCGGTGGTAATTCCTCCAACCTCTAACTACTGGGGCTAATTTCTCAGCCTTTGTGGTAGCTCCATAATTCGAGTTGTTGACGATGAATTTTACTTTCTTGCGAAAAGATTTGTAATTGTCCGCTGATGGAACGCATCTAAACTTTCCGTTTTTCTGGACTTTGAAATGCCAGCCCAGGAAATCAAACCCATCTGTCGTGGCGGTTAGCTTTGTCTTTTTCTCACTGACTTTCATTCCCCGCTCTGCTAGGAACTGACTAATTTTTTCAAGTATTTTTGTGGCATCGTCTTGAGGTCTGAGTATTATCACCATATCGTCCGCGTATCGGATTGTTGGCTCGATAATATGTTCCTTTGGGGTATTGTCCGTAATTCGTTTCTTAGAATCTTGATGATATCTATGAATACTTTCAATCCCATTTAAGGCGATGTTAGCTAATAGGGGACTTACCACGCCGCCTTGGGGTGTTCCTTGTTCGGGGAACTCTGGATTAACTCCGGCTTTGAGACATCGGAAGATTCCTTGTCTTATGCTATAAGGAGCGATGAGTCTATTCATTATGGCGGTGTGGTTTATCCTGTCAAAGCATTTTTCAATATCGAGTTCTATAACTCGTTTATCTATTCCGTTGGTGTTTGAGCGTAGGTTAAGGAACAAGATTTTCTGTGCATCATGTGCCGAGCGTCCCGTCCTAAACCCATAGCTGTATCCCACATTCCGCACCCCAAACTGTTCCAGAGGGAAATTACAGAGATGAAAAATCAAAGTTAGCATAAAAACAGACAT
>JAKOGY010000188.1 GCA_028658405.1 Dolichospermum sp. ST_sed8
TGCTCGTCCAGCCTACTTATAGGGTTCGACCTCCCTTAGACCCTCAACCCGTTTTTATTCGTTCCCTCGGTTGATTGTTCGTTCCTTTAGGTGTAACCATTTCAACCATTGGAACCCCTGGACTCTTGCCACTACTCTTGTCATGTGCGGCGGGGTTTAAGCTCCAATAAAGTCAGGCTTTTGGGTTGTGTCCTGCTCCAAAGTAGGTTGCTTTTATAGGCTATATTTCACCGTAGGAACTCCCCATTAACGCCAGTGTCACCCCACAACGGATGTCTGATTGCGTCCTGTTCCCAGCTTCACCCTCCAGAAACCGAGTCTGGTCAGTGTGGGCAGATAGGGAGTCATACCTGAGTCTGGCAGATGGGATTTTCACCCATATCAGACCGAGAGTTCAACCTTTTTCCATGATTGGATTGGGTTGGTTAGCTTATGTACGGACTGATTACCGTGATTCAGCTAACAACGAATCGCACTACAAGTCTTTGTGCAACTTTCGGTGATACCGCAGGATTTGTTCTGTTTGAGTATTTGGATATAAACGAAAAGTCATTCTTCTTGTAGCCACAGTTTAATCACCCCCCTTGCCTTGTTTATCTGTATGTGTATACAATTAGGATAACACATATTTGAGAAAAATATATGGCTAGAACCGAGAAAGTTATCGTAAGACTCACTAAGCAAGAAAAAGAAAAAATAGAAAAATATGCTAAATATCTAGGGGTTTCTATGTCCGAGGTCATTCAAGATTACATAAAATCGCTACCAAATAAAGATTAGCTAATTAAATAAAGATTGGTTATTTTCGCTTTGCTGCAATAACCCGCTCTAATCCCTAACTTATGGGTACATTGAAGGTAGGGACTGCCGCGATGCGTTCAATTCTTTTATCCTTAATAAATCAGAATCGTGGGAAACTAAAATTAAATCGTGAATTATCGCTGTAGCTGCTATAAATATATCCGCGTCTTGAATTGGTAAACCTTTTTGTTTTAAATCAGCGTAAATTTCTGACGCTTTGTGAAATATTGCCATATCATCTAATAGCAATACTTGGTACTCATTACATAAATTCTCTAAATCAAGTAACTTTCTCGTAGCTTTTACAGCTAAAAATCCGCGTTCAATTTCGTAGTAAGTCATAGCACTCATAAAAACTTTTTCTTTTTGAGTGCGTAAGTTATCTAACTGAATAATAACTTTTTGATTATTTTTGAAAATTGCTGAAACAATATTAGTATCTAGTAGATATCCCATTAATTTACTTCCGTTTTATCGCTTCATCAAATATTGCCATTTCTTCGGGTGTGAAATCATTTAAAGTTCCAGCTACAGAATGAAGCACTAAAATACCATTAATTCTATTAATTAAGTCATCCTGTACCATTATATCTATAGCTGGTACTGTATTTGGTTGATTAAATAGATGATAAATGTAGTTAATTATCTGTTCTTTATCTAATCTTTCTTGATACACACTGTTATGAGCAATTAAATCTTCTACAATTGCTGAAACGCGTTTAAAGACGGTTTTTTCTTTAAGAGATGTATTGTTCATATTTCTACCACATTTTTTTTGAGATCAGATACTATTTTAGCACAGTTATGATATTCCCGACTTTTCCCAAAAATCAAGGATCTAGTTATTAAATATCCTCCCAAGTAATAGTCATCATCATTTCTTTGTCAACTTCTTTTATTTTCACTAATCTGTTAGCTTGTTTTTCAATTGTTTTCTCAAAAACATTCCTAACAAGTCTACCATTTCCAAAACCCTTGTCTTTTTCCTGATATAACTTAGTAAAATATTTCAGTAATTTTTCTTTCCCTCTTGGAGTAACTCTATAATGTTGTTGCTTACATATTCCCTCGAAAATATTTAATAGTTCTTCTGGTTTATAATCTTCAAAATAAAAATATCTATTAAATCTTGACTGTAAACCAGGATTAGCATCAATAAAACGCGACATCTCATCACTATAACCAGCAACAATCACAACCAACCTATCTCGATAGTCTTCCATTCTTTTGAGTAAAGTATCTATCGCTTCTTGTCCAAAATCTTTACCTGAACCTGCTGGTGCTAGTGCGTAAGCTTCATCAATAAATAATACTCCATCTAATGCCGAATTTACAACTTCATCTACTTTTAAAGCTGTTTGTCCAACATATCCTGCAACCAAACCTGATCTATCAGTTTCGACAACATGGCCTTTAGCAAGTATACCTAATTCTTTGTATATTTCACCCATTAAACGTGCAACTGTTGTTTTACCAGTTCCAGGAGGTCCACAAAATACTGAATGTAGGGAAATAGAAATATTTGGTAAACCTTGTTCCTGACGCATTCTCTGAACTTTAAGAAAATTGATAAAAGTGTTGATGTCATTTTTAACATTTTCCATTCCCACAAGGTGGTTTAGTTTATTAATCACATGATCTAAACCTTCAGATTTAGAACTATCATTACCATGATGATTTTTATTTCCAGAGATATTTAACTCTATTTTCATCCGTTGTAGTTCAGCTTCAATTTCAGGATCTCGATAAGTCATAATTTATATTGTTTGAGTGTAAATACAGAGTATATGTTTCAATTATACTTGAAATAGCTGCAAAATTGTCAATTATCATCTCAAAAAACCTCCCGCACCTCCACCCCATGAAAATCATCAAACATTGATAAATGAAAGATAATCAAGATTGAGTACAACCTTAATATTGATATAGATAGAATATTTACCACCTGCTAAAATTAAAATATTGGCTAAAAGTCAAAATAACTTATAATTCATTATCCTCAATTAATAAAACTGTAGAAAATATCACAAATTAACTTCCTGACTTTAGCTATTTCTAATGCTTATCTTTTTGGTTTCTCTGTATACAGTTTAAACAACCAGAAAAGACACACAGACAGAAAATCATGAACAAATCTTTTGCCACCATTGATGGTAACGAAGCCGTTGCCCGTGTAGCTTACAAATTAAACGAAGTAATTGCCATTTATCCAATTACTCCATCTTCAAATATGGGTGAATGGGCTGATGCTTGGATGTCCGAGAATAAACCGAATCTTTGGGGTACAGTTCCCAGTGTCACCCAAATGCAAAGCGAAGGAGGGGCTGCTGCTGCTGTCCATGGGGCATTACAAACAGGGGCATTAAGTACAACTTTCACCGCGTCTCAGGGATTATTATTAATGATTCCTAACTTGTACAAAATTGCCGGAGAATTAACCAGTTTCGTACTTCATGTTTCTGCTCGTTCTTTAGCTACACACGCCTTATCTATTTTCGGTGATCATAGTGATGTTATGGCTGCAAGAGCGACTGGTTTCGCTTTTTTGTGTTCAGCTTCTGTACAAGAAAGTCATGATTTTGCACTGATTTCTCATGCAGCAACTTTAGAAACAAGAGTGCCATTTATGCACTTTTTTGATGGGTTTAGAACATCCCATGAAGTGCAGAAAGTTGAATTATTATCTGATGAAGATCTACAAGTTTTAATTCCCCAATCTTTAGTAACTGCACATCGTCAACGCTGCTTAACACCAGATAAACCAGTATTACGAGGAACAGCCCAAAACCCAGATGTTTATTTCCAATCTCGTGAAGGTGCAAACCCTTATTATCATGTTTGTGCCGATATTGTCGAAAAGATCATGGATAAATTTGGTGAACGCACAGGCAGATATTACAAACTTTATGAATATCATGGCGCACCAAATGCAGAAAGAGTAATTGTGATCATGGGTTCTGGTTGTGAGACTGTCCATGAAACAGTAGATTATCTCAATAAAGAAGGGGAAAAAGTCGGAGTTTTAAAAGTCCGACTTTATCGCCCTTTTGATGTATCCAGATTTATAGAAGCATTACCAAATAGTGTCAAATCTATCGCAGTTCTTGACAGAACAAAAGAACCGGGAAGTGCAGGAGAACCATTATATTTAGATGTGGTGACAGCTATTTATGAAGGCTGGAAAAAAACCACATTCCCGAAAATTGTGGGAGGTAGATATGGACTTTCTTCTAAAGAATTTACTCCCGCCATGGTGAAGAGTATTTTTGATAATCTCACCCAAATCAAACCCAAAAATCATTTCACAATTGGGATTAATGATGATGTCAGTTTCACCTCTTTGAATTTTGACCAAAATTTCTCTACAGAACCAGATCATGTAGTTCGCGCTATGTTCTATGGTTTAGGTTCAGATGGTACAGTTGGTGCAAATAAAAACTCCATCAAAATTATCGGAGAAGGCACAGAAAATAACGCCCAAGGTTACTTTGTTTATGACTCCAAAAAATCCGGTTCAATGACAGTTTCTCATCTACGTTTTGGGGTAGGAAAAATTCGCTCAACGTACCTCATAGACAAAGCTAACTTTATCGGTTGTCACCATTGGGGATTTGTCGAAAGTATTGATATTCTCAAAGCTGCTGCACCAGGGGCAACTTTGTTGTTAAATAGTCCTTATGATGCTGGTACAGTTTGGGAAAATCTCCCTCCAAAAGTCCAACAGCAAATTATCAACAAAAACCTGAAAGTTTACACTATTAACGCCAGTCAAGTAGCGAAAAATAGTGGCATGGGACACAGAATTAATACTATCATGCAGGTGTGTTTCTTTGCCTTAGCGGGAGTATTACCAGAAAAAGAAGCAATTGCTAAAATCAAACAAGCCATAGAAAAAACCTATGGTAAAAAAGGCGTGGAAGTTGTCAACATGAATTTAAAAGCAGTAGACAACACCCTAGAAAATCTGCATGAAATCGCAATTCCTCTAGGACAAATAGGTAATTACCAATTACCAGTTACCAATTACCAATTACCAATTACCAAACCCAAATTTGTCGAGAATGTTCTTAGTAAAATTATGGTTTGGGAAGGTGATGATTTACCTGTGAGTGCGTTACCTGCTGACGGAACTTTCCCTAGTGGAACTGCAAAATGGGAAAAACGCAACGTTGCTGAAGAAATACCCGTTTGGGATCAGAATGTCTGCGTTCAATGCGGTAAATGCGTGATGGTTTGTCCTCACGCGGCTATTCGTGCGAAAACTTATCAACCTAGTGAGTTAGTTAACGCACCGACAACCTTCAAATCAAATAACGCTAAAGATAAGGATTTTGCTAACCAGAAATTTACCATTCAGGTAGCCCCAGAAGACTGTACAGGCTGTGAAATTTGCGTCAGTATCTGTCCTGCCAAAAACAAAGTAGAACCCACCCGCAAAGCAATTAACATGAGTCCCCAGTTACCATTGCGGGAACAAGAACGGGAAAACTGGAATTTCTTTGTGAGTTTACCCAATCCTGACCGGAAAAGATTGAAATTAAACCAAATTCGTCAACAACAATTGCAAGAACCGTTGTTTGAATTTTCTGGTGCTTGTGCTGGTTGCGGAGAAACACCCTACCTTAAATTATTAACACAATTATTTGGCGATCGCTCACTCATTGCCAACGCCACAGGTTGTTCTTCCATTTACGGTGGAAATCTCCCCACAACACCTTACTCTCAAAACGCCGAAGGAAGAGGTCCAGCATGGTCAAATAGTTTATTTGAAGATAACGCCGAATTTGGTTTTGGTTATCGCTTATCTTTAGATAAACAAGCGGAATTTGCCGGAGAATTATTGTCACAATTAAGTAATGAAATTGGCGATAATTTAGTTAATGCAATTCTCAAAGCTGAACAAAAAACCGAAGCTGATATTTGGGATCAACGAGAAAGAGTGGCAATTCTCAAACATAAATTAGCTGAAATTGCGGAAACTACAAAAGACGCAAATCTAAAATCCAAAATCCAAAATCTAAAATCCTTAGCTGATTATTTAGTCAAGAAAAGTGTGTGGATAGTTGGGGGTGATGGTTGGGCTTATGATATAGACTTTGGTGGTATTGATCATGTAATTTCCACAGGCCGCAATGTGAATATTTTGGTCATGGACACAGAAGTTTATTCTAACACAGGTGGACAATCTTCTAAAGCCACTCCAAAAGGTGCGATCGCTAAATATGCAACTGGAGGAAAACCAGCGCCAAAGAAAGATTTAGGTTTAATGGCTATGACCTATGGTAATGTTTATGTTGCCAGCGTCGCATTAGGTGCGAAAGATGAACATACACTCAAAGCATTTTTAGAAGCGGAAGCTTTTGATGGGCCATCAATCATAATTGCTTACAGTCATTGTATTGCTCACGGGATTGATATGACTAAAGGTTTACAACAACAAAAAGCCTTAGTAGACTCAGGAAGATGGTTGTTATATCGTTATAATCCGGCATTACAAGAACAGGGTAAAAATCCCCTCCAATTGGATATGAAAGCACCTTCTGAATCGGTGGAAAAGTCAATGTATCAAGAGAACCGCTTCAAGATGTTGACGAAGAGTAAACCGGAGGTTGCCAAGTTGTTGCTAGAACAAGCGCAAGCAGAAGTAAATGCAAGATGGGAAATGTATCAATATTTAGCGAATAGGTAATATCTAAGTAGGTTGGGTTGACGCTCATGTTACCCAACATTACACTTTTATTAACTTGCATTTTTTCTCAACCGAACCTAAAATGATACAATATAAAATATGCAACCTAAAAAAAATCAAACAAGTAATCTTATAATTTAAGTAAAAATTCTTGATAAGTAACAATTTCAGTATTTTCAAATTTTGCAATCACTAATAAATCTTGATCTCCTGTAACTAAGAAATTAGCATCACTATCTTTTGCCAGTGCTAAAAGATAATTATCTTTAGGATCTCGACAAAACAATACTTCTGATGTTATGTTGACAAATAAACCAATAGTCCGCAAAAATCTAACTAATTCATCTACTTTGTTAGGTGTAAAATATTTTTGTAACTTAGGACGTTGTGTAACGAGAATAATTTCTTCTACAATTTCCTCGGAAATTACTAATTGAATAGTTTCTTCAATCAAAAGGTTTTTTAATTCTTTTAATTCCTTGCCAATCAAAAAACTAATCCAAAGATTAGTATCAATAATTATCTTAACTACTTTGTTTTCTGGCATAAATTTGAGAACGGACAATTTCAACTTCTTCGGTAATTTCTTCTAAAGACAATTCATCAGTTTGAAATGTTTCTAATAACTCTGTTAATTTCTTGTTTAAAGTTTCTTTTTCTAGTTCTTTACTAAGTAACAATTTTTCTGAATTAGAAAGTTGTTTAACTAGATTAATAATTTGCTCAAATGTCAAGGGTAATTGATAAGTATTTTGTTGTAGCATAGTATTTATCCTTCTGTTTTTCTACATTATTAACAATTTTTTATTGATTTCTATATTGGAGAATATCTTCAACCATTTTATCAACTAACTCAGCCTCGTTTGACCATTCACCAACAAATAAATTATTCATAATTTCTGGTTGAGTAAGTTGCTCAATCATGGCTTTGATTAAATCTGAAACTTGGCAATGATGGGTTTGTGTTAACTGTTCTATTTTGTCATAAGTTGCTTGATCAAGCTCAACTTCTATTTTTTTCATAGTTCTGTGATGTTGATTTTATATGGGTATACAATAGCATATTTTGAAAATCAACTTCCAATATTTTAAAATTAATAAATAATGTTGCTCTTCTTAATGAAGATAGTAATTTAAAAACCACAAAAATTGTAGGGGCGCTTTCTTCTGCACCCCTGATTGTATTGCATCCCACTAATAACCCCTATATCAATTTTTCCACACAGCTAAATAATGACATTATCAAACTTTGGCAGTAATAATAGATGTGAGTAAAAAATCACATCTTGATTATAAACAAATATGAAACGTCGTGACTTTATAAATTGGGTGGGACTAGGTTGTTTAGCCAGTTCTTTACCCGTAGCAATTGCGGCCTGTTCTCCCGAAACAAGTACATCAGCTAATGCTGCTACTAAAGGCTGGCAAAAAGTGGGTACTGTGGCACAATTAAATAAAACTGGTCAACTATTGGTGGAAAACTCCCCAATTGGCGCAGTATTAGTAGTTAGGACATCTAAAGCTACAAAAAATCTGATTGCTGTTAATCCTAGCTGTACTCATCAAGGGTGTACGATCGACTGGAAAGCAAAAGACAGTAAATTTGTCTGTCCCTGTCATGGTGCAGAATTTGCTAAGGATGGCAAAGTCAAACAAAGTCCTGCGAAAAAACCCCTGAAAACTTACCAAGCTAAAATTGAAGGTAGTTCTGTCTTAGTCAAAGCAACTTAACATTCTCCAGAAGTCATCAATGTAGGGGCGCAGGGCCTGCGCCCATTCAGAAGTCAGAAAGAAACAAAAAAATTCCTTCCCTGTTCCCTACTTATATCAATTGATGTCTTCACTACCTGTGCTGTTGCTATACAACACATCAATTCAGGATTCGCAAGTATTTTTGCTAATGTGATTATGTAAATTAAATACTACACAATCAATTAAATTAAATTAAAATTATACAGATAACCCGTTAAATTAATAAAAGTCATAGTTTTATACTTAGGTTCTATAAAAATGCGTCTAGAGCAATTACAAGCCTTTTTGGCGATCATTCAAACTGGTAGCTTTCAACAAGCAGCAAAACAATGTGGTGTGACTCAATCAACAATTAGTAGGCAAATTCAGGCATTAGAAGCAGATTTGGGAGTAGAACTATTTCATAGAAGCACCCATGCAAAATTAACTTTAGGGGGTGAATGTTTACTTCCTCGTGTACATAAAATCTGCCAGGAATGGGAATTCGCTACACAGGAGTTAACAGATTTAATGGGGGGAAAGCAACCAGAGCTATGTATTGCAGCAATCCATTCAGTCTGTGCTTCCTACTTACCACCAGTGTTACAAAAATTCTGTCATTCGTATCCAGAGGTACAATTACGCGTCACATCATTAGGAAGCGATCGCTCTCTGAAAGTCCTCAAAGATGGTTTAGTAGATTTAGCAATTGTCATGCACAATCGCTTTTTAATCACAGGCAAAGAAATGGCCATAGAATTTCTATATGAAGAACCCATAGAAGTCCTCACCGCAGCGAATCATCCCCTAGCTGCATATCAATCTATCCCCTGGTTAGAGTTAATTCGTTATCCTCAAGTAGTATTTAAAGATGGTTATGGAATGCAACGTCTGATTCAAGATAAATTTGAACAGATGAAAGCTAAACTAAAAGCAGCTTTAGAAGTCAACACTCTCGATGCCTTTCGGGGAGTAGTTCGTCAAGGAGAACTCATTGCATTACTTCCCCAGTCAGCACTAATAGAAGCCAGATATGATCCCACCCTGGCAGTTCGTCCCCTAGCTGAAAATAATAATTTAGGTGATAATTCCAATCTGACTCGTCAGGTAGTGATGGTAACAACCCAAGATCGTCTCCACATTCCCCCTATTCAATGTTTTTGGCAACTTGTCAAAGATAATATTCCGGAAATAAAAAATTAAAAATAAACTATTACATTTTTCCACGGATAACTAACAACTAACAACTAACAAATGACCAATAAATTTAGAGAATTTATTCAAAAAGTAGGTAGTGGAACTCACACATCAGATAATTTAACTCGTGCTGAAGCCGCTACTGCAACAAAAATGATGTTATTAGGTGAAGCCACACCAGCGCAAATTGGCGCATTTTTAATTGCTCACCGCATTAAACGTCCCACAGGTGAAGAATTAGCAGGGATGTTAGACAGTTACTATGAAATCGGACCCAAATTGCTACCAATAGCCCAACCTGTGATTGTTTTGGGTATACCCTATGATGGCAGAACCCGCACTGCACCAATTAATATAATTACGGCTTTATTATTAGCTGCTGCGGGACAACCTGTAATTATGCACGGAGGAAACCGCTTACCCACAAAATATGGTTTACCTTTAATCGAGATTTGGCAAGGTTTAGGAATAGATTGGACTGGTTTATCACTAGAACAAACCCAGCAGGTTTTTGAACAAACAGGAATTGGTTTTATTTACACACCAAAACATTTTCCTTTAAATCAAACTTTGTGGGAATACCGTGATCAATTGGGTAAACGGCCACCATTAGCCACAATGGAATTAATTTGGTGTCCATATATGGGTGATGCTCACATCATGGCCGGTTTTGTTCATCCACCCACAGAAGCAATGTTTCAGACTGCTTTGGGATTACGTGGGGTGAATAAATACACTTTTATCAAGGGTTTAGAAGGTAGTTGTGACCTACCGCGCGATCGCACAGCTATTATCGGCTTATCTTCATCAAACCCAGAAGTATTAACCCGGCTACAACTCGCACCCCGTGAATATGGCTTTATCACTAAAAACGTTCCCCTAACTACCACAGAAGAACTCATCAAAGATATGCAGGGGATTTTAACGGGAAACCCCAGCGAATTAAAACAAACAGCCCTATGGAATGGTGGTTTTTATCTATGGCGTAGTGGTATTTGTTCAGATATGCAAGCTGGTATAGACACAGCCGCAGAACTAATCAGCAGTGGTGTATTAGCAGCTAAACTGAAAGCAATTAACACTTTAATTCCAAGAATTTAATTGTCAGTGGTCAGTTGTCAGCAAACCGTTCTATAAAACTTACCCAAAATTACCAAAGTCTAGACACATCTGGACAGCGATAATCTTAGTGTTTATTTCCTG
>JAKOGY010000189.1 GCA_028658405.1 Dolichospermum sp. ST_sed8
CCTTCTTCCTTCGTGTCCTTCGTGCCTTCGTGGTTCGTTTCTTATCCGTCAAAATTTATTTGACAGACTACTAGTAATTGGTGATGAAAAGCTATTACTCATTACCCGTTATCTCATTGTGCTGACCGCTTAGATAAAATTTTAGGAGACTGCGTATGTCAATGGTGACTTTATCTGGATTAAAAGAGCTAATCGAAAGTATTAGCCAAGACCGAAATTTACCGCGTTTAGCGGTACAAGCGGCGATTAGAGAAGCATTAATCAAGGGTTACGAACGTTATCGTCGCGCCCAAAATTTAGAACGCAGACAATTTGATGAAGAGTATTTTAATAATTTTGAAGTAGAACTGGATATAGATGGTGAAGGATTTCGGGTTCTTTCCACCAAAACCATTGTTGAAGCAGTTAGTAACACCGATCATCAAATTTCCTTAGATGAAGTCCAGCAAGTAGCCCCAGAAGCCCAACTGGGAGATTCTGTAGTTTTGGATGTCACTCCAGATCAAGGAGAATTTGGGCGCATGGCAGCCATGCAAACTAAGCAAGTATTGGCGCAAAAACTGCGAGATCAACAACGCCAAATGGTGCAAGAAGAGTTTCAAGACTTAGAAGGCACGGTTTTACAAGCTAGAGTTTTACGATTTGAACGCCAATCTGTAGTTTTGGCAGTTAGTAGCGGATTTGGACAATCAGAAGTAGAAGCAGAATTACCCAAGCGAGAACAGTTACCCAACGATAACTATCGAGCTAATGCAACTTTTAAGGTATATCTGAAAAAAGTTTCCCAAGGGCAGCAACGGGGACCACAATTAATGGTATCTCGGGCTGATGCAGGTTTGGTGGTTTATCTATTTGCCAACGAAGTTCCAGAAATTGAAGATGAGGTAGTCCGAATTGTGGCTGTAGCCAGAGAAGCTAATCCCCCTTCTCGTTATGTTGGACCGCGGACAAAAATTGCCGTTGATACCCTAGACCGGGATGTAGACCCTGTTGGCGCTTGTATTGGGGCGCGGGGATCACGAATTCAGGTGGTAGTCAATGAATTACGCGGTGAAAAAATTGATGTGATTCGCTGGTCTCCAGATCCAGCTACCTATATTGCTAATGCTTTGAGTCCAGCCCGGGTAGATGAAGTCAGACTCATGGACCCAGAAAGTCGGCAAACCCACGTTTTAGTTGCGGAAGATCAATTAAGTTTAGCCATTGGGAAAGAAGGGCAAAATGTGCGGTTAGCAGCCCGTCTCACCGGTTGGAAAATAGATATTAAAGATCAAGCTAAATATGACGAAGCAGCCGAAAATACTAAATTTGCAGCGGTAAGAGCGCAATATCAATCACAAAATAATGAGAATGACAGGTCTAACCGAGAAGATAAAATCCAAGAAGAATTAGAATTAGATGAAGATAGATTTGACAATCGTGAGGAAGATTAATTCCCAGAGTTGTCAACACTAATCTTAGTAAAGAAGTAACAAGAGGTGCATCTTACCCAATTACCCATTACCCATTACCCATTACCCATTACCCATTACCCATTACCCATTACCCATTACCAATGTAATTAAACATACATTGTTTAGTATCCCCAAAATATGTGGCTTAATCTGGCAAAAGACTGATGAAACCGAATTATCGGCGTTGTATTAGTTGTCGTCAAGTAAACTTGAAACAAGAGTTTTGGCGGATTGTCCGCGTCTTTCCATCTGGAAAGGTACAATTAGATCAGGGCATGGGGCGTTCTGCCTATATCTGTCCACAAGTGAGTTGCCTGCAAGCAGCTCAGAAAAAAAATAGACTAGGGAGATCCTTGCATGGGACAGTGCCAGATACAGTGTATCAAACATTGTGGCAACGTCTAAATCAGGGCGATCGCCAAGATCGTATTTAATGGTAACAACTAAAATTGCGATAATCTCTAAAGATATTGTCAATAACCCAGCTCTACCTTTAGTATCGCTCAAGTTAGTGCCAAAATAGTAAGTGGATGTAAATAGCTTTGTCGATCTCCCTTTTTTGGACAAGACACAAGGCATTACTCCCAACAAGTTTTTTTTTGATTGTATTGTGGAAGACTCACAAATCAGCAAAACAAAAAAACCAAAAATGGCAACCTGGTAGCGTCAAATCGCAGATCTGCATCAACCATCATTCCTGGTGGAGATGTCAGGATGAAACCGAAACATCTCTCTTTCCTAACTGGAGGCACCGGCAATATCACCAAGGGCAACCGAAAAAACAGTGATCTAAGGGTGGAGATGTCACAAACCAGGCAACCATCCGTTAAAACTGTAAATTAAAGGGGAAAGAGTGGATGAACAACGGAAAAGTTAGAATCTATGACTTATCAAAGGAATTGAATTTGGACAATAAAGAGCTACTAGCAATTTGCGACCAGCTCAATATTGCGGTCAAAAGCCATAGCAGCACGATTTCCGAATCGGAAGCTGAACAAATTCGGAGCGCGGCCGAAAAAGTCATTGCCACGAATTTAGCCTTTAAAAAGGAACAAGGTGCAAACGGCCATAAACCAAATTCATCCCAAAACCGTCCCAGCGCCAATCACAAACAGCAAATTCTAGAAATTCGCAAACCGAAAATATTGATAAACACTACCACCAACTCACAAGATACCTCAGTTACTACTGCTGCCACAGACACGACTGAGGCTAATCCTCCTGCACCTCCAAGGCCTTTCGCTACACCAGTCTCATCTATGAAGCCGGCGGCACCAAGTAGACCAGTTCCCCGGAATCAATCTGAGACTCCGCTCAAACCTAATCCTATCCAACCGGAACAGGTATCTACTCCTCAACCAGTCGAGGAGAAGGTAGTGGCGGAAAAATCAGAGAAAATATCTACTCCTAGACCAAAACCGGAGAAACCTCAAAAACCCCAATTGGTTGCTCCTCCGGCCAGAGTAGATGCCACAAAACCGCCAGAAACAGAAGTTATAGGCACATCGGAAAAACCTCTCCTCAAGCGCGATCGCTCACAACGGGTTGAGGAAGATCGGCAACCAGTGAGAAGTAAGGTTAATAAACCATCTTCTGACCCAGGTTCACCATCTGCACCACCTAGGCCTAGTCGGGCTAATGCAGGAGCGCCGACCAGACCGGAACAGCGCACTGGCAGACCATCAGTGGGTGGAGATATCCAACGTCCTAGACCTCCACGTCCCGGTGAACCAGCAGCCATCCCCACGGCAACTCCACCCAGACATAATGCGGGAGGAGCGAGAAAAGAAGGATCGGATGAAACACCAATAGTACCCGATCTCCTAGATTTAAAACGCCCTACACCCCCTCGTTTGAACAAGGGTGGGAAAAAATGGCAAGAAGAAGAAATCATTGACGAAATCAAAGAAAAGGCGAAACTTGGACCCAAGGGCAAACGGGTCAAACCAATCGTCGAAGATGATTTAGATGAAGATGATTTAGATGAAGACGGTCTAGAAAATTCCACCGTCGTCCAGGTGAGTCTTTCTATTGCTCGTCCTCCCAAACCCAAAGGGACTCGCTCCGGTGCCCCAGCCGTAGCAGTTGTGGCGGCTCCCACTACTAGAGGTAAAAAATCTAGTTCTTCCCGTGATCACAATCGTCGTCAAGAAAATAATAATAATGTAGAGCAAAAACCAGATCGTCCAGCAACACTAGCTGTTACTGGTCCATTGACGGTGCAAGAGTTGGCTGATGCCTTAGTAATTGCCGATACAGAGATTGTCAAAATCCTGTTTATGAAAGGCATGGCCGTAAGTATCACCCAAAATCTGGACATTCCGACTATTACCCTAGTAGCCAAAGAACTAGAAGTAGAAGTCGAAATAGTAGAACGAGAGGCCGAAGCTCGGAAAGTCACAGAAATGATTGACGTGTCCGACTTGGCTCACCTCATTCGTCGTCCCCCAGTTGTCACCATCATGGGTCACGTAGACCACGGTAAAACCACTCTCCTCGACTCTATTCGCAAAACCAAGGTTGCGTCTGGGGAAGCTGGCGGTATTACCCAACATATCGGCGCATATCATGTTGATATAGTCCATGAAGGCAAACCACAGCAGATTGTTTTCCTAGATACTCCCGGTCACGAAGCTTTCACAGCCATGCGAGCCAGAGGAGCTAGGGTGACTGATATTGCCGTTCTCGTTGTAGCGGCTGATGACGGTGTTCGTCCCCAAACCATAGAAGCTATTAGCCACGCTAAAGCTGCTAATGTTCCCATTGTCGTTGCTATCAACAAAATTGACAAAGAAGGCGCACAGCCAGAGCGGGTTAAACAGGAACTTACCAATTACGGTCTGACTGCTGAAGACTGGGGTGGTGAAACAATCATGGTTCCCGTTAGTGCTATTAAGGGCGAAAACCTCGATACCCTCCTAGAAATGATTATGTTGGTGTCGGAAGTAGCCGAACTATCCGCTAATCCAGATCGGGTCGCAAAAGGAACAGTTATTGAGGCTCATTTGGATAAAGCTAAGGGTGCAGTTGCTACCTTACTGATTCAAAACGGTACTCTCCGAGTTGGAGATATGCTGGTTGCTGGTTCAGCCTTTGGTAAAGTCCGCGCTATGGTGAATGATCGCAACAAGCGTGTAGATATTGCCGGTCCATCCTTTGCTGTTGAGGTCTTGGGTTTAAGTGATGTCCCCGCAGCCGGTGATGATTTCGAGGTCTATACAAACGAGAAAGAGGCTCGTACTGTAGCCAGCGATCGCGCGGATAAACAACGTCAATCCCGCTTGTTACAAGGTCGTGTCACCCTCACAACCCTGTCAGCACAAGCACAAGAAGGCGAGTTGAAAGAACTCAACTTGATCCTCAAGGGCGACGTGCAAGGTTCTGTGGAAGCTATTATCGGCTCTCTGCGCCAAATTCCGCAAAACGAAGTCCAAATACGGATGCTCTTGGCTACGGCTGGAGAAATCACCGAAACAGATATAGACTTGGCTGCGGCTAGTAATGCCGTCATTATTGGTTTCAACACTACCTATGCCAGTGGTGCGAGACAAGCTGCTGATGAAGCAGGTATAGATGTCCGGGAATATAACATCATCTACAAACTCTTGGAAGATATCCAAGATGCTTTGGAAGGTTTACTCGAACCAGAGTTGGTGGAAGAACCCTTGGGACAAACAGAAGTTCGTGCTGTCTTCCCAGTTGGTCGTGGTGCAGTTGCCGGTTGTTATGTACAATCTGGTAAACTCGTTCGCAACTGTAAAGTGCGCGTGCGTCGCTATAACAAGGTGGTTTACGAAGGTATTCTCGATTCCCTCAAACGGATGAAAGAAGATGCCCGTGAAGTCAACGCAGGTTATGAATGTGGTATCGGCATTGATAAGTTCCATGACTGGGTGGAAAATGACATCATTGAATCCTACCAATTGGTAACTAAACGTCGGACTTTGACTATGACAAAGTAGTCCGGTGAGGAGAGCGTTGAGTGCTGAGTTGATGAGTGTTGAATTAAGACTGTTTCGAGTTCAACACTCAAATAATGTAAACTCAGCACTCCGTTATTTACGAGTGATGGAGTAGGAGTCACCGAGTCACCGAGTCACCGAGTCACCGAATCAGAAGAAGAAAGAAGGAAGAAGGAGTAAAACCCTTTTTTAGAGAGAGTTTCATGATCAATTAATTTCTTAACTTCTGAGCGGTTGCTATAAATTTAAAAAAATCTCTGTTTAATTAAAAACAAGTTGTTTTAGAAATTTCCCGCTGAAAATTCCGCATTTAGTGATGAATGAGACAGAATTTTCCGGTATAAAACCATTATCTTGAGAAAAGATTAAAGAAAAATTTTCAATTTTAGGTTTGGGTGACTAGATTTATGTTTTTCCCTTAGACATCTCGTAAAAAAAGAATGTAGAGACGTTCCATGGAACGTCTCTACAAGGGTTCTAGAAAAAGCATATTTAAATTCGGTCGATGTCTATTGAGTGCGAAATAAATTATCAATCTGAAATCTAAAATCCTAAATTGTCTAATTCTGGAAGTAAAAAATAAGGAATGAGGAATTATGGCTCAATTTCCAACTTCTAGCGATTACGCACATAGTCCCGACAGCAAAGGCTATGTCAGCGGTGAGCGTAAAGATCACCAATTATCTGCTAACACTCAATTTTGGCATAACCTGAAATACGTGATTTCTGCTAGTTCCGGTTTTAAAAGATGGCAATTAGAATGTAATACTAAATTACAAAGCTTACGTCTAGATCAGCAAGTACAAATGTATTTAAGAGAGACTTTAGAAACTTTAGCCTATTAACCTTTGCAAAATAGTTACCAGTTGCTTTGAGCAGGGAAGTTGAGGATGAGAAATCTTATCCTCAATTTTTATGTATAGAAAAGAACAGGCAATAGGACAGAGGCAACAGGCCAGAAGAAATTAGATAATAGGCTAAAAATCACTGAACTGTTAAGTTACCTGATTTTTTTAATTAAAATTTTAGCTGCATAAGTGCGAAGGATCCGTTATAGTGTGTCATGGGTTTTACAGATGAATATCTGTTACCTTATACTTTTCGGAAATTACCATCATTAAGCAGGTTATTCAGTAAAAAAATGAAAAATCAGGGTTTTCACATCTCCAGTTTATCTTTGCAAACCAGCCTGACAGCTTTATTATTAATTGCTGGTAGTTCTACCCTCATACTTAGTCAACTTAAAGCTGGTGCTGCTCCAACTTTAACAGCCCAAGCTCCAACTAGTGCCACTGTAATTTACGTTAACTCAGCGACGGGACAAGATTCCGGTAGTGGAACTACAGCAGCACCCTATAAAACAATCACCTTTGCCCTTTCTAAAGCTCAAGCAGGTACAGTAATTCAGGTTGCCCCTGGAAATTATAGTAAAGAAAGCGGTGAAAAATTCCCCCTTGTCCTCAATTCAGGAGTAACACTTCAAGGTAATGAATCCAACAAAGGTGAAGGAATCTTAATTAATGGTGGTGGTTATTACACCAGTCGCACTTTTGCCAGACAGGATATTACGCTGTTAGCTAGTGATAGCACTATTATTACAGGTTTAACTTTTACCAACCCGAACTCACGGGGAACGGGTGTATGGATAGAATCTAGTAACCCTGTGATCAAAAATAGTACCTTTACTAAAAGTGCCAGAGAAGGCATTTTTGTGACAGGTACTGGAAATCCGCAAATTGAAAACAACATCTTTTTGAAAAACCAAGGCAATGGAATTTCTGTTGCTAAATCTTCCCAAGGTGTGATTCGTGGTAACTTATTTCAGGATACTGGTTTTGGTGTAGCGATTGGTGGTAATTCGACACCTTTGTTAGAAGGTAACAACATCACCCAAAATACAGATGGTCTTTTTATCTCGGAAACTGCAAAACCCGTACTCCGTAAAAATGCCATTCGCAGCAATAAACGGGATGGTATAATTATCACAATTAATGCAATTCCTGACCTAGGTACGAATGAAACTCCTGGTGGTAATCTCATCCGCGATAATGCTCGCTATGATGTGAATAATGCTACTAAAACTAACAGAATTTTAGCTGTTGGTAACGATATCAATCAAAAGCGGATTTTCGGTTCTGTTGATTTTGTTGCTGCTACTGTAACTACTCCTGGTGATAGTAATCCTGGAAATACAGCTTTTAAAGATGTGCAAACAGGTTACTGGGCAAAGGCTTACATTGAAGCTTTAGCTTCTCAAAATATTATCGCTGGTTTTCCAGATGGTCGTTTTAAACCCAATGAACCCGTAACTCGCGCTCAATTTGCTGCCATTATCAATAAGGCTTTTAAACCTGCATCTACACGAGCAGGAATTACTTTCAAAGATGTAAAAAGCAATTATTGGGCTTATGGTGCGATTCAAACTGCTTCTAGTAGTCCGTTCTTGTCTGGTTATCCTGATTTAACTTTTAAACCTGAACAACAAATTCCCAGAGTTCAAGCTTTAGTTGCTTTAGCGAATGGTTTGGGTTTAACTGCGAATACTCAGACTGTGATCAATTTTTATACTGATGCTGGTCAAATTCCCAATTATGCTGTTGGTCCAGTAGCTGCGGCAACTTCACGGCAATTAGTCATTAATTATCCCACTGTGAAAGAGCTTGCACCTAAGCGTCAAGCAACTAGAGCCGAAATTGCGGCTTTTGTGTATCAGGCTCTAGTTAATGCTGGACGCGCTCAACCAATTAATTCTCCATATCTTGTAACTGCTAAGTAGGGAGGGGTTAAACACAAGTCCTATTCACATTAAATCGGCGGTTAGAAACCGCACCTACACAGGCAAAACCCACCTCCGTGGGTTGAAAGTAAGAGACTTCCAAATCCTAAAATTTCTTGTGGTGTGGGCATTCTTGCCTGCTAATAATATTAGGAGGGGCCGGATGCCCATCCCACAAGATTGGATAGGGTAGAACTAGAGCTGCTGCAAGCAGTTCATCTTTTTTGTGAAGTCCTTTTTCTTAGTCCACGCAGGTGGACTTTGTTTGTGTAGCTGTGATTTTAATCACCAGGGCTTGTTTTTGCCTCTTACTTATTATTTCTGTTTTCCCATTTCCAGAGCAACACCATTAACCCAATTACTCCTAGTTGGATTGCGAAATTAGGCAGGGCCTGTTCAATATCGCGTCTAGCTAGGAGTTGAAAGAAGAATACGAATGCACCAATAAAACCAGAAGTACCAACACCGATATAGATAAATTGTCTTAACCCTCGATAGGGTGCGGCTGCTTCGGCTCTGAGACGTTCATATTGTTGAGGTTTGAGATTTTTTGGAGAATTTGGTTCTATCATTAATAAATTATGCTATAATTTATGAGCTTATACGCCGATGTGGCTCAGTGGTAGAGCAACTGATTCGTAATCAGTAGGTCGTGAGTTCAAATCTCATCATCGGCTTTATATTTGAACTCCTACTCCCTAATGATTACAAGTCAGTTGCTCTACCAAAAAAAACATTATCGCTCACAATTCGCTCAAACCCTAATATAGCACTGGTAAACTGAGCGAACAACTAGTAAATTTTTACCTAGGGTAAATTGTTTTCAGGGTATGCTCTATGGTAGCTGATAGATGACTTTTAGTATTGCCTTGACTGATTTATCATCTACATCAAAGCCAAGTGATTCTAGCTGGTTTACAGCCATATCTAAACTTAATGGTTGTTTGCTATGGTTGGTCAACAAATCAACTGTTGTCTGTAGGTTAGAACGTTTTTTGTAGGTGCTTTCATTGACGGCAACCGAGTGACCTAGTGACCTAGCCCTAATTTCTTGTGGTATGCCGTATTTCTCACCTAATTGATTAGACAGGTGTCTAAATGCGTAGGCTTGCGTTACTGGACACTTCCACAGCATTAAATTTGCCCTTAATCGCGCGCTAAATCCATTGCAGACAGTTTCTGATTTAGAGTTTAAATCATGTTCATAAACGGGTAAATACGGATTTCTTACCGCTAATTGTTCTAGTAATTTAGCGTTTAAAGTCATTGGTTTACATATTCTAGAACCTGTTTTAATTGTTATACCAAAATAGGTTCTATCTCCTAGCACTAACAATAAATCATGATTGTCAGGATTATTGATAGCAGGTATAGTTACACCGTCTTTTGTGTAAAGTTTATCAAGGTTTAAAGCGGCTGCAATTTCAGTTGGTCGCAAGCCATACACAACACACATTGAAGCTACCCATAACCAAGATTTACGGTTATTTTCGTATCTAGTGTTACTATCAGATAATGCTAGTGTATGCCATTCTAGGAACTGTTCTAAACTGATAGACTGTTTCTGTTTAAACTCAGTTTGTTTGCTATCAATATCAGCTAGTAAAGCAAGCATTTTATCAGCGTTAGGACAATAACCAATTATCTTTTTGACAACACTATATGAGTTTTGAAAAGACTTAGTTCCCTGTTCCCAACTAAGTAAAACCGCTTTGATATCTTCCCAATTAGGTTGAATATCCCAATTATTAAACCGCTTGAATACATAATCATATTGCCGTTGGTATGATGCTAAATCGTTAGCGATAGCTTGAGAACGTTTACGCTTAGTATTTTTGTTTCTACTACTCCAATACTTAGTTTCTATTTGAGTAAATATCTCACGATAGGTAATACGGTCATCGGTAATCTGGTTTTTACCTAAAATAGTTTGTTCATACCATTCTTCAAACTGGGTAATACTTGTGATGGTATCCAGTGCATGACGGATTTTAATAGCCTTATCTAAGGCTTGAACAAATCCTATCTCACTAAAATCACAGCCACTTGCACGGGTAACGCGCTTGTCACCTAGCGTAAATTGGAATCTCAAGTAAGTACCAGATTTTTGATTTTCGCGCTTAAAACCTATACCAGTTGGTAAGCGCTTAGATACAAGCTTAAAGTTTTTAAGCAAGTCCTCAAAATCGCTGTAATTACCATTCCCGCCGATTTCTATAATTTCACTCATTTTTCACTCATTGGTAGAGTCGAGGGGGAATATTATTTCCCGCCCCTCTCTGTTAGATCCGGACGTGCCATTTTC
>JAKOGY010000018.1 GCA_028658405.1 Dolichospermum sp. ST_sed8
GTGCCAGAGAAAACATTTTTCTTGTTCTGCTTATCTGCTGTTAACAAACCTTTTTGCATGGCAACATAAGGTATGGCGTTAACAACATCTCGGAGAGTTATTCCTGGTTGTAATTCCCCTGTAAATCTTACCAAAACTGATTCGGGCATATCCAAAGGTATTACACCAAAAGCCTCCGCAAACGCTACTAACCCAGAACCAGCAGGGAAGAATATTCCTAACGGGAAACGGGTATGGGAATCTCCACCCGTTCCCACTGGGTCCCAAGAACCCACTGTAGCCATGATTGGTTCGCAAGATGTCCCCGAACGTACAGGAGCATTTTTTGTACAAGTGTTTAACTTTTTTGGTATTTTTACGGTATTGGTTTCTGGAAACGATTTTAGTTTACGATCAATTTATTTTGATTTGTGAGGAGGTTAAATAGGTTGTCGTTTGATGAGTTAAAATATATAGAGATTGTAGAATCTGATATTATTGATGATACAGTCGAGGTAGGTAGTAGTTGTGAGTGGCGAGGAACGGGAAAAGAACCGCAATGGGATAATCCTAAATCAACTAAGGCTTATGATCATATCATCCGTCATCATGGTGCAAAGTTGAAACATAGTAATTTACAGGGTAGAGCATCTAGCAAAAATCAAGATCAAGGACAATGGTTAAATGATCAAGATTGGTTACAATTGGAAAAACTAATTCCTAAGTATTATGGAAATTATACTATTAAATTGAGTCGTCCTATTGGTAGAGTTTATCATACTGATGGCAGTGTTACAGAAGATGTAATTTATGCTCAAATTGGTAGAAATTCAGATGGTACAATTAAATATGCTTATCCGATAGTAAAGCCTAAATAAAATTCAATAAAAATTAAGGAGTAATAATGAATAAAGTTGAGAAATTTAAAATCAGATTAGCAGAACGGAATTTAGAGAATTTTGCAGATCCTCCTGATGATCCTCTAGTAGAATTATCTGAGTTTGAATTAGGGTTAAGAATCTTCTGTTATCAATATGATCATAAAGTGACTGTAGAAATAGGAAAAACAAAATTTAATGTGTTTTTTGACCCAGATATTTGTATGTTATTAGAGGATAGATTTGCTCAACACATAGGAGATTTAGAGCAGGGTAAAACTATTCGGTTGGATTTTGTTGAGAGTTATTGGTTAATGATGAAATTTGTACCTTTTGGTAATGATATTAAATGTTATTTAAGAGAGGTTGGTTATTCTACTGAGGAAAGGTTAGTGATGTTGAATAAGCAGCAGGTTTTAGATGAGTTACGGCGGTTTTTAACTGAATTGATGGATATGGCTGTTAATTTGGGTTATATTAGTTTGGAGGATAAGAATGAGTTTATTAAACCTGCTTTTAATAATTCAAGGGTTTTAGTATAAGACAGTGATACTTATGGACGGACATAAATATATTGCCATATTGCCGAAAATTCAATAACTTGATATAATATCAGTATGAAGCACTATAACTTTCATAACCTCCTACATTAAAGGGCGATCACGGTCATCAATGATTACTACTGAATTATAATTCTAACTTAACCAATAGCAAATTCAGTATGTTTTCTCAAATCTGGTGGATGAAAAGCAAGTACAATATCGTGATTAGTTAAACCTTCTCTCATTAACTCTGTAGCCATTCCTTCCTCTGTCCAATCTTCTTCTATGTAAATTTTTTCGTTAACAATGCGAATATGAACATGAATATTTTTAGTTTTATTACCATCTTTCCATCCCATAAACATCCAAAGATATTGATCATGAATTTCATCAAAAACAAGACAACTTTCTTCATCAAGATTACGTGCGCCAGAAATCCATTCATGGTATTCTGTTAAAACTTTTTTAATACATTGGCGATATTTTTCTAATTTATCGGTTGTGAATTGTTTTCTAATTACGGTTTTATTTTTAAGTGCTTCTAAATATTCTAATGCTTCTTTTTTAGACAGAGTTTGATTATTTTCATATTCTTCCATTAATTTGATTGTTTGGTAATTTCCTAAAATTTCTTCTATTTTTTCAAACTCAGCAATAGGAATTTGAACAGCGATAGGTTTTTGATTTTGATCTAAAAGATAATTTTTATTGATTTCTAACATTTTAGTGACTCCAATAGAGGTTTTATTGATATTAAACTTTATTATTAATTTCAATCTGCATAGATAATAATATTGCTATCAAGTAACATAATTTAATCACGATTGGTAAGATGGCGATCTTGACGAATTTCTTGTTGCCATTTTACTGGGTCAATTTCAGAAAATTAAAGGGGAAGAGTTAAATACTATTTTCATCATACTTACCAAGTTTTCTCTAAAGCGATATCTTCAACGGTAAGATATGAAAAATCTATCCCCATTAATTCTAAAATTTTCAAAAATACTTCTGTATCCATTTCCATGATTTCGGCTGCTTTATGTAAACTTATTAACCGAGATGTTAAAGCACCAATTATAAATATAAATGTTTCTTTCTGTTCTATACTCTGGAATAATTGCACTTGAGAAGCAATTTCTTGAAAGGTAGTTTGGTGATTCATTTATTTGATACTGGTTCATGGATTAAGTCTATTTTTACAATTATATCAAATGGTAAAGCGATATTGACCTCTCCCCCAACCCCTCTCCTACAAGGAGAGGGGAGTAAATCTTGCTCCCCCTTCCCTGGTAGGGAAGGGGGCTGGGGGGTTAGGTCTTTTCAGAACAAGTTTGATAAATTTGCATCAAAACTTGGTCAATTTTCTCTGTTATTTCTTCATTTTTAAATCTCAATAAACGCAAACCTCTAGCTGATAAAATTTTATCTCTTTCTATATCATATTCAATTTGTTGTTCGTGAATTTTTCCATCTACTTCTATGACTAAACTAGCAGCATGGCAATAAAAATCTACTATAAAACCATCTATAACTTGTTGTCGGCGAAAATGTAAACCATGCAAGCGGTTTGCGCGAAGATGTTCCCACAGAATTTTTTCTGCTGGTGTCATTTGGCGACGCATTTCTTTGGCGCGTTCGAGTTTTACGGGTTCTATTTTTTGTCCAATGACTATGTTACGAAGTCCGTCTTTTTTCGGTGGTTGGTTGTTCATTTGTGGGGTGTGTTTTTATATCGTGTTTGACCTCTCCCCCAGCCCCTCTCCTAGAAGGAGAGGGGAGCAAGATTTCTCCCTCTTCCCTTGTAGGGAAGGGGGTTGGGGGGTTAGGTTAGTTTTCAATGTACTGAAGCTTAAAACTAATGATATGATAATTTTGATATGTCAATACAATAAATATTCGGTGTAAAAAATGGATATTAATAAATTAATCGAAGAATTTAAGAACATTAGTGGTCGTCCTACACCTCTAAAAGCTTGGAATCAAGGTAAAATACTAAAAAGCATTAAAGAAAATCCTGGATATATTGAACAGTTTAATTATATTCATTTTGAAACATTTGTTGAGCAACATTTAGAAATAACTGCTGGTAAAGCAAGGCAATATTTAAGAATATATGAAATTTGGGAATCGAAAGAAGTACCAGAAATATTAAAAAAGAATAAAAATATGCTTTTAGAACATCTTTATACTTTGATTAAAGTGGAAGATGAAGTAAGACGAGATAGAATATTAGACGCAATGGCAAATGTAGAAGAATATTTTGAAAAACATCTGAAAAAGAAAAAATTAAAAACATTGTATCGAGAAGATGATATAATCTTTCTTATAAATGCCATATCACAATCAAAAAAAGATTTTTCAATTAAAGATATAGAGAAGGCACTTTTGAAGGATTTTATCAACCCTAGAATCACAGAAAATAAACAACCAATCAAACCAGATATTAGACCCAAAACAGATATTAACACATCAAACTTTGGTGAATTAGCTGAACTTTATCCAAACGAACCCGTAGATGAACAAAGTTTTGTAGCATTGTTCTGTACAATGTTTTATTTAATAAAAGAAAATAATATACAATTTTTATGGCGTAATTATCAAATTAGTTTTAGCAAAATTATTAATGTAAAAGTAAGTTTTCCCGATGCAGAAATTGAGTTTTTTACTTATGAAAATTCAAGAACTGGAAAAATTAGATTAAACGTAGAATTTGAATATGAAAGCATTAATTATATTAAGCACCAACATCATAGAGAATTTGAGAAATGTGATTTGATTATATGTTGGGTAAACAATTGGTCTAGTCCTGCATATTATGCACCTATATTATGTATCAAGGAATTATTAGAAACTGGTCAAATAAATTTACATTACTTTTAAGTAATCCAATAAAAAATGCCTAATTGTGATTGCAAGTTGATTTACCTTAACAAACTTTCAATCTCCTCATCTGTAAAACCAAACTGCCGAAAAATCCGTAAAACATAACCTGGAGACATTTCCCTTGCACCCATATCTATAGGAACTACTCTCCTTTTCCCTTCAACTTCACGACTATATAAACAATGATCACCTTTTCCCTCTCGATGAAATGTACAACCTACTTTTTCTAATAATTTAATTAATTCCTTTGGTTTCAGAGAAGGTATATTTTTAGGCATAAACCTTCCTTAATTCATATATTTCTGAACTTTGTTCTTGTTCCTCAACTAGCAAAAATTCATGTAATTCATCTATAGAAATAGAAGATTTATAAATATTGTCTTCAGACTCACAAACATCTTCAAAAGATGCAATTGCTTCCTTTAATTTATTAATTGCATTCTCTTGAGTCTTTCCCTGTCCAACAATACCATTTTCTAAACACAAACCCACCCAGAAGCCGGAACTTTGTCTGAGGATAACTGTGTAAAAGTTCATTTTTGTTCCCTATTGATTATGTATAACCATCTTCTTTACATTATAGTTAAGCCACAGCAAACTCAGTCAACTTCCGAGTTTCTGGATCATGAAAAGCCAAAACAATATCCTCTTTTGGTACACCTTCTCTTAATAACTCAGTTGCAATTCCTTCCTCAGTCCAATCTTCCTCAATGTAAATTTTCTCATTTTTAATGCGAATATGAACATGAGTATTATTAATCCTTTTTTGATTTACCCAATCTACAGACATCCATAAATAATGATCATGAGTTTCATCAAAAATCAAACAAGTTTCATATTTTTTCTTAGATGAACGATTAGCCAGATTATCATAATCTGTTAAGATTTTTTGAATAGTTTCACGATAGTTAACTAATTTATCCATTGGACAATTTCCTCTTTTTGTGTATCAATAATAACTAAAGCAATTTGATTTAGTTTAACTACAGCTTTAATTGATTTCCTTTGAAAGAAAGTTTCATATTTGTTCTTCTAATTCAAACAAAACTCGATAATCACCAACTCTAAGCCACAGCAAACTCCGTCAACTTACGAGTATCAGGATCATGAAAAGCCAAAACAATATCCTCTTTTGGTACACCTTCCCTTAATAACTCAGTTGTAATTCCTTCCTCTGTCCAATCTTCCTCAATGTAAATCTTCTCATTTTTAATGCGAATATGGACAGAAATTCCCTTAATTCTTTCCTCAGTTGTCCAACCAACTTGAAACCATAAATATTGATCTCTTTGCTCATCAAAAGCTAAGAGCATTTCTATATTATCAGGAGATGCAGAGGAAAAAAGTTGATGATATTCTGTTAAGATTTTTTTGATTAAAAATCGGTAATTTTCTAACTTATCCATTTGGTAATAACCTCTTTATCTGTATCTACAATTAAAAGTTTTTAACATTATTTGTTCACCTTTTTATAATTTCCATACACTAATTATTTTCACTATTTTGCTCATTTCTCTGTAAATATTCTTGATTTGATATATACATTTCTATATTTTCTAATATTTCCCTTAAATAACAAATAACTCTTTTTTGAATTTTAAATAACTCATCAGCAGTCGCATCTTTACCAATTTCTTCAAAAGACTTAAAACCATGTGCTAAGTCTTTTCTATGATTTTTAATCTTTTCTAAATTACTACCATTTCCAGTTTTTCCAGCATTAGTAGTATATGAAAATCCATACATTTTGGCTGTATCTTTGATTCTTTTTCCATCAATATTTCCTGAAAATAATCTATCTCTATTAAAAGTAGCTGATATGATATCAACAGAAATATTTTGAACTGTAACCAAAATATCTTTAGTAGATTTATTATCTTTATCTTTTAGATTATCAATAACAATCTTTTTAATTTCGTCTCTTACATCATCGAAAGAAACTCTTTGAGTTTTTAATTCATCAAAAATTGTTACAATTGCATTACGCATTGTAGATTCTACTAGGTTGTAAAGTAGCAAATATCCTGTTGCTTTAAGAGTTTTTTCTAGATCCTCATTAATAGGTTTAATTTTGGGATTGTTTGCATTTCCCAGACTTAATTGAATTGAACCTTTCTCTAAATTTTTCAAGAATATAAAATATCGTCTTACTTCTTGAGCGCGTTTATCAAAATCTTCAAATAATGTACTTCTCATGAATTACCTAAAAGCTGATCACGGACATACTCAATACGACTAATAACTTTATTTTGAGAAATACTAGCATTAGATTTCGTTAGTTTTTTAAATTCCTCAGAATCTAAAAAAGAAGTAGATTTTGGTATTAATGTTTGATTTTGTCTTAATGCTAGAGTAACTCCTACCGTAATAGATTCAAACTTAATTCTAGTGGTAGGTTCATACAAATTCTTAATTTTTCGATAAATATGTAAAGAATTAGGACAATATTTTTCTATAAATTCTAACATTGAATAGAAGTCATTTCTCATAACATCTATCTTGAGTAAATCAGATTTATTTTCTTGTTTTAAATATTCATCCAAAAATTGATGAACTTTGTTATCAGACAAACCATAATTTTGATAATTATTTAAAAATGCAAAAAACCGTAAGACAAATTCTTGTGGATCTCTTTTGTCAATTTCAGTTTTACTAAAAGAGCATAAATTTAAAAATCGTTGTTCTTTCGATAGTTTCTCAATTAAATCAAGACACTTTCCTGGTTGACCTCCTCTCCGTTTTTCCATTTCATTCAATTCAAGACTACCACTATTAATTCTTTGAAAAAGATCCCTTCTAATTTCTTCATCTGCTTCTTTTGTTAATACAATTATCCTAATACTAGTTCTCTTAAAACGTCTTTGACGTGGTAAGGGTAAATTTTCAAAAGTAAACCCATTTAGAGTTTTTAATTTCTCAAGATTTTTTAATTTAAGTTTATTGTTAATAAATCTAATTAAAGTGCGAATACGTTGTGTTCCATCTATAATTTCTAATCGTGCTAAATCTTCAGAACCTGATATATCAGCAACAAAAATATAAGGTATTGGTAAACCTAATATTACAGATTCAATAAATTTTGATTGTCTATCTTCATCCCAAGCCATTTCTCGTTGATAGTCTGGAATAAATAATTCATTTTCATCTTCATCTTTTCCATCTAAATATTTTTGAACAATTACTTCTATAGGGTATTCTAAGGTGTTGTAGTCAACACGTTTTGTATTTTCACGAATTTCTGCTTCAGCATTTTCTTTGCGTTGATCTGTAATTTCTAATTGATTTACCATAGTTGACAATTTATTTTCGTTAATGTTTACAATCAGAGATTTGTTGATTAAGTGATATAAAATAATTAATTGTATTTTACCACAGGAATAAATTAATGTGGAGTGTAAAGAATCTTAATAATTGTACTAAGAGAACTCCATAAAAAAGATGAACTGCTTGCAGCAGCGCTAGTTCCCTCCGGGACGCTCTCGCGTTCGCTATCCAATCTTGTGGGATGGGCATCTTGCCCGTCCTAATATTATTAGCAGGCAAGATGCCTGCGCCACAAGAAATTTTGGGGTATTTTTTTATTTGGAAGTCTCTAACTTCCTAAAATTCAGGTGAGCCATCAAGACCCACCCTACACTACATTATACCAACAAAGCTTGTTCCTCCTTGCTAATCACCCTCCCTTCATCCTCAAAACCAACAATTTGATCAAAGTTCAAATAGCGATACAAATCATCAGCAAAAGGATGAATTCTTTCCGACACAATATCCATATATTCCTGCACATTAGGAATACGTCCCAACAACGCACAAACTGCTGCTAATTCCGCTGAACCTAAATAAACTTGAGCGCCTTTACCCATGCGATTATTGAAATTACGAGTCGAGGTAGAAAACACCGTTGTATTATCATCAACTCGCGCCTGATTTCCCATACATAAACTGCATCCGGGAATCTCAGTTCTGGCATTTGCAGCTACGAAAACATTATAAACACCTTCTGCCTTTAATTGGTGTTCATCCATGCGAGTTGGCGGCGCTATCCACAACCGAGCTTTCACCTCACCTGCACCTTCCAAAACCTTCGCAGTTGCCCGATAATGTCCGATATTTGTCATACAAGAACCCACAAATACTTCTTGTACAGGATCATTGGCAACTTCCGATAATAACTTAACATTATCTGGGTCATTGGGAGCAGCTACAATTGGTTCTTTGATTTGGCTTAAATCAATTTGAATTATTTCTGCATATTCCGCATCAGCGTCAGCCGATAATAATACAGGATTGTCTAACCATTCTTGCATTTTGGCTACTCGACGCATCATGGTTCTGGCATCACTATAACCCCGTGCTACCATATTTTTTAACAAAGCAATATTGGAACGCAAATATTCCGCAATTGTTTCTTCACTCAACTTAATTGTACAACCAGCACAAGAACGTTCTGCGGAAGCGTCGGTTAATTCAAAAGCTTGTTCAACTTTCAAATTTGGTAAACCTTCAATTTCCAAAATCTTGCCAGAGAAAACATTTTTCTTGTTCTGCTTATCTGCTGTTAACAAACCTTTTTGCATCGCAACATAAGGTATGGCGTTAACAACATCTCGCAGAGTTATTCCTGGTTGTAATTCCCCTGTAAATCTCACCAAAACTGATTCGGGCATATCCAAAGGCATGACACCCAAAGCCCCCGCAAACGCCACTAAACCAGAACCAGCAGGGAAGGATATTCCTAACGGGAAGCGAGTATGGGAATCTCCCCCTGTACCTACGGTGTCGGGTAACAACATCCGGTTTAACCAGGAGTGAATGATACCATCCCCAGGACGCAACGCCACACCACCACGAGAGGATATGAAGTCGGGTAGTTCTTGGTGGGTTTTAATATCCACAGGTTTGGGATATGCGGCTGTGTGACAGAAACTTTGCATTACCAAGTCTGCACTGAAACCGAGACAAGCGAGTTCTTTTAATTCGTCTCTTGTCATTGGGCCTGTAGTGTCCTGAGAACCCACTGTAGTCATGATTGGTTCGCAAGATGTCCCTGGACGTACTCCTGGTAAACCAGCGGCTTTCCCGACCATTTTCTGTGCCAATGTGTAGCCTTTGCCGGTGTCCACTGGGGCTTGAGGACGAATAAATAAAGTGCTGGGTGCTAAACCTAATGCTTGACGGGTTTTATCGGTGAGGGTCCGCCCAATTAATAAAGGAATCCGTCCACCGGCGCGAACTTCGTCTAAAATAGTGTCAGGTTTGAGGCTGAAGGTGGAAATTATTTCTCCTGCGGCATTGAGAATATTGCCTTTGTAGGGATAAATAGTGATTACGTCGCCGGTTTCCATTTTGGTGACATCGCATTGGATGGGTAATGCACCGGCATCTTCGGCTGTGTTAAAAAAGATGGGAGCGATCGCACTTCCTAATACATAACCTCCAGCCCGTTTGTTTGGCACAAAGGGAATATCATTGCCCAAGTGCCATAATACAGAATTGATTGCAGACTTACGAGATGAACCTGTACCAACGACATCACCGACGTAAGCAATCGGATAACCTTTTTTCTTTAACTCTGCAATGGTTTCTAAACTTCCTGGTTGACGAGTTTCCAACATCGCCAAAGCGTGTAAAGGAATATCTGGTCTGGTTGTAGCGTGGGTTGCGGGTGATAAGTCGTCGGTGTTAGTTTCTCCGGGAACTTTGAAAACGGTAACAGTGATAAATTCTGGTAATGTGGGACGCAAAGTAAACCATTCTGCTTCTGCCCATGAGTTTACCACTTGTTTGGCGTAGGGGTTGGTTTTCGACAATTCCAAAACATCATGGAAAGCATCATACACCAACATAATTTTGCTAAGGGCGTTAGCTGCATAAGCGGCGATTTGTTCTCTTCCTTCTCCTCCCATTACCAAGGGTGTTTCTGAAGATGTTGATACAGAGGTGCTGGAAACTTGGAGTAAATCAATTAAGGATTGAACATTGTAACCACCAATCATAGTTCCCAGTAATTCTACTGCGTCTACTGGAGAAACTAAAGGACTGGTAATTTCTGCTTTAGCGATCGCAGTCAGAAATCCAGCTTTTACATAAGCAGCTTGATCTACTCCGGGGGGAATGCGATCGCGTAATAAATTTAATAATAACTCTTCTTCGCCTGTAGGGGGATTTTTCATTAATTCACACAATGCTGATGTTTGTTGTGCGTCTAATGGTAAAGGAGGAATACCCAGTTGAGCGCGATCGGCAACCTGTTGACTATATTCTTGTAGCATGGTTTAGATTTTTCTCCTGTAATGTCTTGCTTTGATTATTATTTTATTGTAAGGGAATTGTTACAGGAGTTACTGGTAAACGAATTTGTCAGAATTAGACAGTTTATGGGTTATACTTTAAGAAGTAAAGTTTACATTAACTAAGTAATAATGTTGATAAGGAGTTCATGATGTCATACAAAAATATTATTACCATAGAACCTGGAAAGAGAAGCGGAAAACCTTGTATTAGAGGTATGAGAATTACTGTTTATGATGTTCTTTCTTATTTAGCATCAGGAATGACTTTTGAAGAAATATTAGCCGATTTTCCTTATTTAACTAAAGAAGATATTTTAGCCTGTTTAAGTTATGCAGCAGATCGTGAACGTCAAACCATTTTAGTTAATTCATGAAACTACTTTTTGATCATAATTTATCACCCAGTTTAGTTAATTCTTTGGCTGATCTTTATCCTAATTCTAATCATCTTTATTTAATGCAATTAGATCAAGAATCAGATTATACAGTGTGGGAGATTGCCAAAAATAAAGACTATATTATTGTTACCAAAGATGCGGATTTTAATGAATTATCAATTCTGAGAGGTTTTCCGCCTAAAGTAATTTGGATTCGTTCAGGAAATTGTTCAACTAAAACCATAGAATTAATGCTTAGAAATAACTACGAAATTATTTTATCTTTTGCTGAAGATCAAAATACTGGTATTCTGGCTTTGTATAGGTAAAATATAAGTTAAATTTTACAGCTTTGAGCAAGTTTTAGCGTTTAGTTGTAAAGGAATTGTTACAGGAGTTACTGGTAAACGAATTTGTCAGAAATAGACAGTTTATAGTTTATGATCAGATTATTAAAATTTTACTGAATTTAATTTTTATTGTCAGCCAGGGATACTTACCATGAAGCAATTAAAAATGCCTTAATTAAAGATAGTTGGATGATTATTCGTGATCCTTATACTATTAAATATGAAGAGATACAATTATTTGCTGATTTATTAGCTGATAGAACTTTAGAAATTGAACGCAATGGACAACAAATTATTGTGGAAGTTAAGAGTTTTATTGGTCGTTCACCCATGCGTGAATTTGAAACAGCTTTAGGGCAATATATTATTTATCGTACCTTGTTAAAAGTTATTCTTCCTAAAGTGAAAATTTATTTAGGTGTAAGTCGCAGCATTTATCAATCTTTCTTTTTGCAAAAAGCGATTTCGTTTATTATGGAAGAAAATGATTTAAAATTAATAGTTGTTGATTTGAATAAGGAGGAAATAATTCAATGGATAAATTAAATCAATATCGCAATGTGATTAAGAAAATTCTGACTGAATATGAACAGTTAGCATCACAAACACCTAATCCTGATGGTGTTGATAGTATTTTAGCTTTTGATGAACATAGAGATCAATATCTTTGGTTTCAAACAGGTTGGCATAATGATCGTAAAGTTAGAGGAATTACTGTTTATGTGAGAATTAAAAATGATAAAATTTACATTGAGGAAGATTGGACAGAAGAAGGTATTGCAACAGAGTTATTAAGAGAAGGTTTACCAAATGAAGATATTGTTTTAGCATTTCATGATCCTGAAACTCGTAAATTAACTGAGTTTGCAGTAGCTTAGATTGAATATCTAGGTTATTGAAGATTATATGATCACAAGATAGAATTTACAAGTTTTTGATTATGAAAAAACCTGCTAATTGGAATACTCTTATAGATTCATTTGGTGACTGTAATTGTCCCTATGCTTATATAGTAGGTTATTATCTTTCAAGATTTGATAAAGATGCTTATCAGAAATTAGAACTTGGTAATAACAAAGGGGAAACACATCAGAAGATTGGTTCTATACTTGAAATTTCATCTAATACACTTAAAAATTTTAGAGATGCTTTTGATCCTTATCATGAAAACAGTCGTAAAGGTTGGTGGCAAAGAGATTTATGGCGTGTTGAAAAAGAAATTTATAACGGATTTAAAGCATATTCTGAAAATGAATTATATGAGTTAGTATGTAAAATTTTAAGTAATCCAAAACAAGATTTTAAAGACTTTTTTGATTCTGATCAATTAACCACTGAAATAGATAATATCACACTATTTCCTGATGAAGTAAACGACACACAAATTTTAACAGAAGGATCTGTTAGACAAGTAACAGTTAATGCTTATGAAAGAAATAATCAAGGTCGAAAACTATGTATTGAATATTACGGCACAAATTGTTATGTATGTGGGGTGAACTTTGAAAAAATTTATGGTGAAATTGGTCAAGAATTTATTCATGTTCATCATTTAATTCCTTTATTTGAAATTAATCAAGAATATGAAATTGATCCAATTCAAGATTTACGTCCAGTATGTCCTAATTGTCATGCCATGATACATCGAAAAAATCCACCATATACTATAGAAGAAATTAAAAATATGCTTCAATAGCTGATATAGTGAATAAGAAGAGAGATTGATTACTTAATGTCTCATCCTCAAAAATAACTCCATCCTGTAAATCCTCAAATCCTGGATATCCTGATATGGCTTGCGCCACGCTACGCTATCAGACAATATGCTATAATCTACCTAATGATTTAGGAGTTAATTCAATGCTACAAATCAATAAAAATTATGTTTTAGATCAAAATCAAAAACCAATTGCTGTACAAATTCCTATTACTGAATTTGAACAAATAGAAGAAATATTAGAAAATTATGGATTAGCAAAACTAATGGAAGAAGTAGAAACTGATCAAGTTTTATCTAAAAATGAAGCTATACAATATTTACAAATGCTGAAAAATAGAAATGTGGAAAGTTTGACAATATGATATAATCAATAAACCAGTATATATTATTTAAGGAACATGAATAATGATCACAAACATCCACTTCCAAGCAAAAGTTAATCATGGTTAAATTGAAATTCCTCTGGAATATCAAGAAGAAATAAACAGCGCGGAAATAGTCGAGATTGTGATTTTACAAGCTATAGCCAAAAAGAAACAATTTCCAGCAACAGGAATAATTAATAACTTAACTGCAAACCCTATCAAAATTGTCAATTTTCAACCACTGACTAGAGAAGAAGCAAATGAACGGTGGTAATATGTTACTTTCGCCAAAATATGTTCTAATTCTAACTTACTAGTAGATAAAAATATAAACAAAGGAGTAAATTAAATTCATGCTAATTGAATTTCAAGTGGGGAATTTTCTATCTTTTAAAGATACAGTTACTTTTAGTATGGTTGCTTCTGATATTCAGAGTCAAAATGCAGAATTAGATGAAAATAATGTATTTTCAGTTAATGAAGAATTGAAATTACTGAAAACAACGGCTATTTATGGTGCTAATGCTAGTGGAAAAAGCAATCTTGCTAAAGCATTTGGTTTTATGAAAGACTTCGTGATTAATTCTTCTAAAGAAATGCAATTCACAGATGATATTGCAGTTGAACCTTTCAGACTTAGTACAGAAACAGAAGATAAACCATCTTTTTTTCAAGCAATTTTTTATATAAACAAAAAAAATTATAAATATGGTTTTAAAGTATCTCAAAATAAAGTAGTACAAGAATGGCTATTTTTTCAAGCTAATATTAAAGAATATCAACTATTTCAAAGAAATGGCAATAAATTTAAAATCAATAAAAAATCTTTTCAAGAAGGATTAAAATTAGCAGATAAGACTAAACATAATTCTCTTTTTCTTTCTGTTGTAGCACAGTTTAATGGTAAAATTTCTGCTGAAATAATAAAATGGTTTGCTAATTGTCAAGTTATATCTGGTTCGGGAATACATGATAACTTTTATAAAACAGTTACTTTAAAATTGCTTGAGTCTCCTTTAATAAAAAAAGATAGTATTAAATTAATTAAAGATTTAGATCTATCAATTCAAGATATCAATATTACCAAAGAAAAACTATCTTTAGAAAATTTGCCATTATCCATACCAGATGAATCAAAAAGTATAATTCTCCGCTCATCTTCGGGTGAATTATCTAGTATCCAAACGTCTCACGAAAAATATAATGAAAATGGTGAAATAATTGGATTTGAGAAATTTGACTTGGAAGAAAATGAATCTGAAGGAACGAAAAAGCTATTTTATTTTTCCGCGTTACTTTTACACGCTTTGAGATTTAGTCAAATTTTAATTATAGATGAATTGGATGCAAAATTGCATCCTATTATCACTCATAAAATTATTGAGTTGTTTAATTCAAAAAAATATAATTCAAAATCTGCACAGCTTATTTTTATGACTCATGATACTAATTTACTCAATCCTAATTTATTTGGTGGTAGATTATTAAGAAGAGATCAAATCTGGTTTACCGAAAAAAATCAACAAGGAGCAACCGATTTATATTCTTTAGCTGAATATGATGATATTGCAGAAGATGATCCTTTGGAAGCAGATTATATTCGCGGAAGATATGGAGCAATTCCCTTTATTGGTAATTTTAAAAATCTATTATCTAATGATTAAAAATGGCAAGACAAAATTCAAGAAATAATTCAATGTATTCTCAAAGGAATGTGATATAGTCAATTAGAAGTATGTTATATTTGTTTAATGCTTTTTAATATACAAATTGCTATTAGTTTAAATAGAGATGCAAGTGAAGACTAAAATTTTTAAAAAAAGTGAGATTTTAGAAAATCATGAAAATACATAAACTTGATAATTTACCATCAAAAGAACAATATGTTCAGGGATTTAAATATCTTAAACCACCCATAAATGATCAGCAACTATGCTTACTTCAAAAACAATATTATTCTCTTAATAAAATAGTTACAGCAACACAACTCGCAGAATTAGCAGAAATCAAGGGAGGTTTTGCACGTGTTAATATTATTTATGGTGGCTTAGGACATTCATTATCAGATGCAATTGGAATAGAACCTAGTTATAAGTATTGGACTATTTTATCCAGTGGTGGCTATATTGATAAAAATAATCCAAATAAGGTTTTGTGGCAAATGTATGAAGAAGTTGCAATGGCTTTAGAAGAATTAGGTTGGGTTAATAAAAAATCAAATTATGATTTCAATGAAGTATCTTTTAAATTAGCTGAAGAATTAGCAGATAAAGATGAAATTATTAGTCTTTATGAAGGTTCAAAATAAATAATAACTGTAAATCGTTATGAAAGAAATAATCAAGCTCGAAAACGATGTATTCAACATTATGGAACAAATTGCTATGTCTGTGGATTTAATTTTGAAAAAGCTTTTGGAGAAATAGGTAAAAGTTTTATTCATGTTCATCATTTAATTCCTTTATCTGAAATTAATCAAGAATATGAAGTTAATCCCATTGAAGATTTACGTCCAGTATGTCCTAATTGCCATACAATGATACATCAAAAAAATCCTCCATATATCATAGAACAAATTAAAAATATGGTTAAATATCTGAATATATTCAATCAAAATTAGTTAGCGATAGCGAAGCTGACCTAAGGTATCGCTTAATCTTTTATCCTCTAAAATAACCCTATCCTGTAAATCCTCAAATCCTGGATATCCTGATTCTGACAAAATGATATAGTGAATTTTAAGAGCAATCGCTATTTTAGCAAAAATAACTCAATCCTGAAAATCCTTAAATCCTGGACATCCTGATTCTGACAATATCACGGTGCGTTACATTTCATTAACGCACCCTACTAGATTACTGAATACTAGGATTTGGTAAGAATGTATATCTCAGATATAATCCCAACCAAACAAATCCAATAATTAACAAAGTCCCAATTCCCAGAAAATTAGGTAACCAAAAAACTACATCAATATGATTTATAGCCCCTGGTTTAATTGTCCATATTAGTTGATTATCATGCTTTTCTGGTTGGATAGCATTTTCACTATTATCAATGTTCTTTATTCCCCAAGGTGTCTGTAAACTAAAGTCCAAATTGACAATAGAACTATCATCTTTAGTCGTCAGCATAGCCAAAGAACGCAAATCTAAATCATAGACTAGATGATTTCTAGATAATAGGAAAAAATTCGTATCTTCTGCAACTAAAGTTGAGGTAATATTTGATATTTCTGAACCATCACTATCTTCAGATGTCCGCGTATTGAAAAAGCCAGTAAATTTTTCTTGTAATTCCTTCGCACTAGTAAAGGGAATTTTAACAATAATTTCTGTTGGGGAAACTCTTTCTATCGAACCTGCTAATGTTCGCGCTCGATTTTCTAAAGTCTTTAACCATTGCGATAGATAATCACTACTAAAAATCGTGATTTTTTCCGATAACTGAATATGCTGGACTAATTCACCATTATTTGTGCTGTTAAAATTTACTCCTAAATCATACTTCATACAACCTGATAAAAGTAATGAAGAAAGCATTACCATAAATACAATAGGTTTGATTTTGATAATTGCTAAAGATACAGATTTCATTAACTGTGATCTAATCTTAATTAGAGTGAATACATTCATGACTAAATTTCTCCTGATTTGCTAAAAACTCAACCAAACTAAATAGGAAATTGTCAAACCAACAGCAATTAAAGCTACCCAAATAAAGCGATTATCTGTAGTATTGACTGTACTAAGGTCAATATATTCTGGTTCTACAGGTTTTGGTTTAGATGTAGATTTGTGAGATTGAGAAGTAACAAAGATTTTAGATTTGTTGTCAGAAATTACGTCAAGATCAGGAATTTCTGTCATCCACTCTTTTGGCCGATTTAGTTTGGGGGCTTTTAAAATATAGAGTAGACGCTTTGACTGTTGACGAATTTCATAATGGGGATGACGGCTGAGTTCTTGACAAAGAGCGATCGCTTCTTCGGAACGTTCCGCAGCTTCATAAGCATTCACCAACCAAATTTGGACTTCACCAGCAAAACGGCTATTTTTTCCTAATAAGGCGCTGGCTTTTTCCAAATTTTCTACAGCTTCCCGATATTGACCATTTTCAAAAGCAGTTACCCCAATTTGATAACGCGATTTAGCGAGTTCTAAACTTTCTGTAGTCATTTGTCAGTTGTTATTCAATAGCTTGACTTTACTCCTGATACCAATTCTATGTGAGACTGTACAGAATATTCGGTATGAATCTTGTAGGGGTTTAGCATTGCTAAACCCTTCTGAATTAATTTTGCTGTAATTTATCCCCAATCCCGATTATTGTTTCGACTGATGAGAACCCAGAATCATTGTCCCAATCCCCACATCTGTAAACACTTCTAATAATAAGGCGTGAGGAATGCGGCCATCAATGATATGCGAAGCTTTAACTCCTTGAGCAAGCGATCGCACGCAACAATTCACTTTAGGAATCATCCCCCCACTGACTATACCATCGGTAATTAATTGCCGCGCTTCCCGAATATCCACTTTTGGAATTAAGGTAGAAGGGTCTTTATAATCTTTTAAAATTCCTCTGGTATCAGTCAGCAAAATTAACTTTTCTGCTCCCAAAGCTGCGGCTATTTCTCCCGCTACAGTATCAGCGTTAATATTATAAGCCTGTCCAGTTTCATCAGCCGCAACGCTAGAAACAACGGGAATATAGCCATTACTAGAAAGTGTTTCTAAAATTTTGATATTGACATTACTAACTTCCCCGACAAAACCAATTCCTTCATCACCTTGAGGACGAGCCGTAATTAAATTACCATCCTTACCACAAAGCCCTACAGCCATCCCCCCAGCTTGATTAATCAGTTCCACAATTTCTTTATTTACGCGTCCAACTAATACCATCTCCACTACATCCATCGTAGCTGCATCAGTGACGCGCAAACCATTTTTAAACTGTGGTTCAATTCCCAGCTTACCTAACCAACTGTTAATTTCTGGCCCACCACCATGAACTAGAATGGGACGTAAGCCAACGCAAGATAAAAAGACCACATCACGGATCACTTTATCTTTGAGGTCACTATCCTTCATTGCTGCGCCACCGTATTTAACAACAACGGTACGACCGGCGAATTGTTGAATGTAAGGTAGTGCTTCGCTGAGAATTTCTACGCGATTAGCTTCAGCTTGCCTGATATATTCCGTATCATTAATCATGTTTTTACCCAAGATGCTAGTTATCTAGTTTATGAGATAACTAGCAAATAGAGCTAATAAGCTATTGTCATGATAACAGGGGGGTAGAGGAAGATTGACTACCCATTACCCATTACCTATTACCCATTACCCATTACCTATTACCTATTCCTAAGAGAGTTGAAACAAGAAAGTAACTAAATCTCCCTTACCTAAGCTGATGCGATCGCCTGGACGGAGGCGATGTCTGTTCCCTGGTAACAGAGGTAAGTTGTTAACGTAAGTACCATTGGAACTACCTCCATCTTCTAGATAACAAGCATCTCCCTCAATCCGAATATCTGCATGAATCCGCGAGACAATCTCCGAATTTGGGAATCCAGAAACATCTATATCTGGCGGAATTCGATCATTAGGCTTACCAATATGCACAACCGAGAGATTTTGTGGTAATTCTATTTCTTGGTTAGCTTGAACATGAAATAACCGCGCTACTACCTGTTGTAATTGGGTATTTGCCACCTTTCCTTGAGGTGCGGCTGGGGCTGCTTCAGGAATAGCGATGGGATCTATCTGGGGTACATAAGCAGGGGGAATATAAGCTTCTGGTTCTGGTTCTGGTGCTACAGGTGCAGGGGTAAGAACAGGAGGAATATATATTTCTGGTGCTGGTGCTACAGGTGCAGGTACAGAAGGAATATAAACAGCTTCTTCCTGAACTGCAGCTACAGCTACAGGTGCGGGTGGAGGGGTAAGAACAGGAGGAATATATATTTCTGGTTCTGGTGCTACAGGTGCAGGTACAGAAGGAACATAAACAGCTTGTTCCTGAACTACAGCTACAGGTGCAGGAGGATTGGCTACAGGCGCAATTTCCAAAACATCGGGCTGTAAAAGTTGCATCATGAGGTCAGGAGCGACCACTGGGACTGGTTGTACAGGGTT
Organism: Dolichospermum sp. ST_sed8; assembly: GCA_028658405.1. Taxonomy (GTDB): domain Bacteria; phylum Cyanobacteriota; class Cyanobacteriia; order Cyanobacteriales; family Nostocaceae; genus Dolichospermum. The sequence continues at coordinate 19,534 of JAKOGY010000018.1, forward strand.
AAGAGCAATAGTTGGGGCAACGGCGGGAGTAGCGTTATAATGGAGGTTATAACCGCACTGACCACAGAAAGCGGCATCTGATTGGACAGTTGCTCCGCAATTAGGACAATTAGCTGTAGCTGGTAACGGCGTATAGCAAGCTTCACATTGAACAGCGCCGTCTGGGTTGGGATGATTGCAATTAGGGCAGACGATCATGGATTTAAGCCTTAGTGAAGGTCATTGTAAAAATATTACTGGCAAGCACATAAGTAACTTTAGCTGGTGATGCTAAAAATTACTTAGAGTGAGAACAAATTGATCATTGGTGATTATTCTTAATCATCTAAATCATCCAAATCTCAAAAATCATAGTTAGTGGTTGAGTTCTAAACCAGCCGCTGCATCTAGCAACCAGTAAAGTTCTCCTTGGGGTTGAATTAGCCGAGATGGATAGGCGAAATCATCTGCCACAGGCGCGAAAATTTGGGCTAAGGCTGGTCTTTTGTTAGCACCAGCAGCCAAAAAAATCACACTACGAGCCGCGTTAATAAATGGGTAAGTAAAGGTGATGCGTTGATTGTCATCTTTGTTACCGACAGTAATTAGGCGATCGCTCACCTTGAGAGCCGCTGTGTGGGGAAATAAAGATGCAGTATGGGCATCATCACCCATTCCTAGTAAAACTACATCTAATGCAGGGAACTCTCCCGAACCAGAATTAAAAAATGCTTGTAGATGCTGGTTATACTTAGCTGCATCCACTTCTGGGTTAGCAGATAAAGTGGGGATAGCATGAATATTAACCTGGGGAAGTGCCACCTGATCTAACCATGCACGTCGCGCCATCAGTTCATTGCTATCAGGATGATCTGCCCGAACATAACGCTCATCTCCCCAGAATACATGAATTTTATCCCAGGGCAACTTTTGATTAGCTAGGGCTTCATACAAAGGTTTAGGCGTGCTGCCACCTGATAAAGCAATTGTAAATTTCCCCCGTTCGCTAATAGCAGTTTCTACTTTCGACAGGATCAACTCTAGCGCCCGTTGGACGAGCGCGGATACACTGGAGTGGACTTCAACAGTTTTGTTCATGGCATTATCAATACATAGCCTGTTTCTTTGCAATACCATAGCGAACTTCTGACAATTTTCCGGTTTAACTCAAGAAACTTTTAATATCATCAAGTTAAGCTAGAAATTATCGTCCTTCACCTTCTTTATCATTATTTTTGGTTGGTTGTCAGTAGTCAGTTGTACTAATCGCTGATCATCACCGCAGCGGATTGTTGAGAGAATAAAGAATACATCGGTAAATAAACAAAACAGAAATATTCTTTTGCTACATCCAGTAATCTCTTATACTTTCCAACTAATTCATCTAAAGCTTCATAATTAAGAATGTATAAACCACGATGCCAAACTTTATTCCTTAAGGCATTTAATGTTTCAAGCATTTCCTTGCAATCGGTTAGAAAAAATAACTGTTCGTTATAATAATTATTTTTTAAACTTTTTTCGTGAATAAGTTCTAACAATGCTTTTAAAGTCTTTAAAATTACAATAGAGGTTTTTCAAAAAGTAGCAAAGCCAAGATAAAATCCATAATGAAAATTGCTACCCAAGTAGTGACAACAGCCGTTGTTGCTGATTCTCCTACTTCCTTTGCTCCCCCTTGGGTTGTCAGTCCCCAACTACAACCATTCACAGAGACTATCATCCCAAAAATTATCCCCTTAAGTAAAATAATAAAAATATCTGATGGTAATAAAAAAGTTCTCACTGATTCTAAAAATATTTCAGGAACGACTTGATAAAATTGTGCCGCAGCAAAAGCCCCTCCTATGATACCTGTGACAACAGCAAAAATCATCATTACAGGCAGCATCAAACAGCAAGCAATGACTCTAGGTAAAACTAGATAATCAATAGGATCTGTTCTGAGCATATATAAAGCGTCAATCTGCTCTGTCACCCGCATTGCTCCTAATTCTGCGGCAAAAGCTGAACCAACTTGTCCAGCAATAATACTAGCAGTTAAAATCGGGGCTAATTCTCGACAAAATGCTAAGGCAAATGCACCACCAACAGAATCTACAGCCCCAAATCTCACTAATTCCCTAGCAGTTTGAATAGTGAAAATCATCCCAGCAAAACCACTTACTAGCAAGACGGGAGGGAGGGAAGCCGGTCCTGCTGTGACTGTATGTTCTAATATCTTGCGATAGTAGGTTTTTCCGCGCAGGAAATGCAGTAAAATTTGACCGAACAACAGGAATGCTGACAAACAGCGAATTAGCCAAGATTGCTCTAAATTTCTTTTTGGTTGCAAGTTTAGGGCCACTAATTGAATTTTTGTACTTGGGAATTATGACAACTTAATTTTCTACAAACAAGGTATTCCAATCACTAATTGCATTTCTTTGAGCAGTTAATAATTGCTGGATACCTTGTTCAGAAAAATCTAACATTTGATTCAATTGGTGACGGCTAAAACTTCCGGCTTCTGCTGTTCCTTGAACTTCAATAATTCCCATTTTCTGATTCATGACTACATTAAAATCCACATCTGCGGCTACATCTTCAAGGTAGTTAAGATCCAAAAATGGTTCACCCTGCAACAAGCCTACAGAAACTGCGGCTATTTGTCCACATAAAGGCGATCGCTCTAATACTCCCTGCTGTAATAATTGAGAAATAGCATGAGCTAAGGCCACAAAACCCCCTGTAATGGCCATTGTCCGCGTTCCTGCGTCAGCTTGTAATACGTCTGCGTCTACAGTCAGCGTCCGTTCTCCTAAAGCCTCAAAATCTAACGCCCCTCTTAAACTCCGCCCGATTAACCGTTGAATTTCCTGGGTTCTCCCTGACAATTTCATTAATTCCCGTTCATTGCGTTTCTGGGTAGCAGAAGGCAACATTCTATATTCAGCCGTTAACCAACCTTTACCACTGCCGGTGAGAAATTTAGGTACTCCTTCCGCGACACTGACAGTACACAGAACCTGAGTATCACCACATTTAGCCAAAACCGAACCAGGAGCAAAGCGGGTGAAATTAGGGTAAAAACTATGGGGACGGAGTTCACCGGGGGTTCTCCCGTCAGGACGTTGCCAAGTCATTGAAATTGCCTCAAAATGTTTGCTTACTGCCTTGTAGATTACCCCAGGATGCAGGGGAACAATTCAAAATTCAAAAATAACTATCTGTTTTTTTTATAGGACTTCTATTTGATTTTTAAACTCGTCTACGGTGGGCATTGCCCACCCTACAATACTTACTATTTTTCACCGAATCATTTAGAATGGCTATATCAGCGAAAATTTACATTTAATTGTCAGTCAATAAATTTATAATGAGTTTTTAAACTTTGCCTTATGGTTGCCCAACTAGAAACCCCAGGTCTAAATTCGACTCTCAGCTTACCATATTCTGTAAAAGGACTAGTCCAAGTCTTTACTAGTCCTGAACGGAGCTTTTTTACGAGCGTGATGGCACAAGCGCTGAGAATTGCTGGACAAGGTACACCAGTATTAATAGTCCAGTTCCTCAAAGGTGGTATTCGTCAAGGACATGAACGACCTACCCAAATGGGACAACATTTAGATTGGATTCGCTGTGATTTGCCCCGTTGTATTGATAGTTCAGATTTGGACGAAGCGGAAAATCAAGCCTTACAACAACTGTGGCAACATACCCAAAAGGTAGTTAGTGAAGGCAAATATTCTTTACTGGTATTAGATGAGTTGAGTTTGGCGATTAATTTGGGTTTAATTCCGGAAACTGAGGTTTTAGAGTTTCTTTCTCAATGTCCTTCTCATCTGGATATTATTCTCACAGGTTCTCAGATGCCAAAGTCTCTGTTAGATGTGGCAGATCAAATTACAGAAATTCGTCGTAGTCATCAACCTTGAGACAGAGAGCCTTGTTTACGAGAGAGGTTAAAAAAGTAGGACTTACGCACTGTACAAATCAATCATGATATGCATTCACCAAAATACCTTATTTCAGGCTGCAACTAATTCTATATGTTACCGATAAATTAACCGTGGGGTAGGGGTAAAAGTAAAAGCTCACAAGTGTCAATTTAAGTCAAGAATGGCTTATCTGTTAGCTTTCACACCCGCCCAGAAATGAATTATGGCTTACGCCACGCTTTGCTATCAGGGCTAATACCCAAAGTAAACTTTTACTAAACAAGTTAAAAATTTTCCGGTTAGAGAACTCCACAAAAAAAATGATCTGCTTGCAGCAGCGCTAGTTCCCTCCGGGACGCTCCGCGAACGCTATCCAATGGTATCTTGCCAGTTCTTGTATTATTAGGGGACCAGATGCCCGCACTACAAGAAATTTTGGGATATTTTTTAAATTGGAAGTCTCTTATTCAGTCATCTTCAGATGACTTGAGCTATTAGACTGGGAATTCATTCCCAGTCGGGTAATAGGTTTTACGTTAAGTTGACAGCAATGAAGCTCTTGCTAAACCCCTAGGATAAGTGTGGTTTTTACAGCAATACATATTTGAGGTTGCTATTAGTATTGGACTTATTACATTTCATATTTATATAAACTATTAGCATTTATATTATAAAGTAAATCTAATGACATCGCTTAGATTTTCTGAAGTACAAAAAATTATGCTGATATATAACACAATACACAATCGAATAAAAATTTCGGATCATTTTTTATAACTTGGTATCCTTAATCATGCTAGGATGACAAGCTTGGGAATTTAAGTAATATCAAATAAAGTCTAGTAAAAAGGTAACTATCAAATGTTGAAGAATGACAAGTGGATAATTGAACAAGCAAAGAAAGGAATGATTGAACCATTTGAACCTAGTTTACTTCGCACTATCAGGTTAGAATCTGGCGCAGAAGTACCTGCATTAAGTTATGGTTTATCTTCCTATGGTTATGATATACGTTTATCACCTAAAGAATTTTTAGTATTTAAACATATTCCTGGAACAGTTGTTAATCCTAAAAAATTTAATCCCAAAAATCTAGAATCTGTGGATTTACAACATGATGAAGATGGAGATTTTTTTATTATTCCTGCACATTCTTATGGACTAGGAGTAGCATTAGAAAAATTACAAATGCCTCCTAATGTAACTGCAATTTGTTTAGGGAAAAGCACTTATGCCCGTGTTGGTTTGATAGCAAATATTACACCAGCAGAGGCTTCGTGGAATGGCGCACTTACCCTGGAATTTAGTAATTCATCAAGTGCTGATTGTAGAATTTATGCCAATGAAGGAGTTGTACAATTATTGTTTTTAGAAGGAGAACCATGTCAAACTACCTATGCAGATAGAGTAGGTAAATATCAAAATCAGCCTGAAAGAGTGACTTTAGCTAAAGTATAGTTATTGTTTATTATTGACACATAAAATATCAATAATCAGTATTACATTCGGAACTTAGCCAACGTAGGCGATCGCTTTAGAGACTTCCAATTTAAAAAATATCCCAAAACTTCTTGTAGTGCGGGCATCTTGCCCGCTAATAATACAACCCACCTTCCGCACCCTAAACTGTCACACAACGAAAAATGGTCGTTTGGGGATTTGAGATTGGCGATAGCGAAGCGCTGCTGCAAGCAGTTCATTTTTTTTGTGGAGTTCTCTTAAGATTGATAGCTTTTTGCTGTTTGAGATATATCCCACATTCCGCACTTCAAAAGTAGTATACAAAAACTACATTTACTTCCCAACTAATTCCTTAAATCTATATCAGTCTTAACATCATTATTTAGTCCTAATTCAGCCAGTGCAACTTTAGTTTCCTCAATCTTTTGGGTAGCTATTTCTCCCTCTACTAAAACCTCCACTTTTAATGTTAATTTCAAATCCTTGATGGTTGCAAATTTAGATACAACTTTTGTGTAAAAATTCATCCATTTTTGCGGTGTAATTACACCACTCCACTTTAATAATTTTGGTAATACAACTGGGGTTATAATCTCAGGTTCATCTTTTTTTGGTTCTGGTTCATCTTGTAATTTTTTCGTATTACTATCATAGGACGCAGGTTTCTCTCCTACAGTATTTAGAATCGGTGTAGAACCACTTTTATTATTATTTGAGAGATCAGTAGTAGTTTCCCCATTTTCTGGTGGTGTTGATGGCTTTTCAGGAATAGAAACACTTGCAGCTAAAGCTGTTTGATAAGCTTCTGCTGTTTCTTTAGTAATGATAAACATATCCTCAGAAATTTCTACATCTCTCACAGAAAGATCACATTGAAAATAGAAAGGTTGATAGCCATTATTACTTTTACCAATATAAGCTAAAGTTCCATCTTTGACACCGCGAGATATAGCATCTTTGACAGCATCACTATTCAACAGTCTGGGAAATAATGGAGATGCAAAAAAGGCATCGCGGACAGCTTTGGTACTCCATTCTGTAAATGCAGGTGGCCAATTTCTACTTAAAAAGCGCGGGTTAATAGTATCAATAACGTCATCACTTTGGCGTAACCGGTTGATAATTAAATTCACCAATTTATCAGCTTGACTAGAGTTTACTTGTCCAAAATCAATTACACGAATTTTGTTATCTTTCCCCAATAAAGCCACAAATTTATAGGCATTCCACACGCTTTCTTTTAAATTAGATTCACATTTTTTCAGATTTTCTCCTAACTGACGTTTTTGGTTTTCATCTAATCTTTCTTTTTCTTCATCGTTAATATCTTCCCATGCTAAAACTTTTCTAGCTTCTTCTCGTAGTTTGGTATCAGTATCAGCAATTGCCCAAATTATTCCACTCTTAAATGTTCGGTTGGATGTACCACATTCTTTAGTCATGGACTCAATCATTTTTAGAGTCTGACTATCTTGCATAGAATGTTCTGGTGATAATATTGCTAAATTCAAAACAGGCTGATTAGTAATTTTACTGGATACTTCTGGAAATTCAATTGATTGAATTCCTGGATGAGAAGTGAAAACTTTTTGAATTTCGGCTTTGACTCTTTCTGTAATCCTTTCTGATTGGATATTGGCGCGACGGTCTGCTAAAATTTTATTTAAGTTGGGTGACAGACTAAAACGATATTTATTTTTTTCTATTGATAAATAATAGCAATTAGTCGCCAAGGTCTCTAAAACTGTTTCTACATTACCAATATCTAAAGATGGTTCTGCTACTGCTAAACGAATTTCTGGGATAGTAGATTCTGCACGCAAAATACCACCATTAGATTCAAAGAATATTGTGGTTGTGACTTTGCGGTGCAGTCGTGCTTTTTTAATTTGGTCATCCGCTTCCGCATCCAAGCGGACTGCATGGGAATCTTTTTTACCACAAATATCAGTTGTGACAGCACCTTCTAATCTATTTTCTCCCAATTGTTCAAAGACAGCAGCGCGAAATTGTGGGTCATCTAGGGGTGCAGTTCCTAAAGTAACTAAAGGGTCACGGTGTGCGCCTTGATATCCTTGTTGATAGGCGTTAGATACCCATAATGCTAGGAGTCGCAGCACTCCCCTAGTACGTTGGAAACGAGGTAAAACTTGCCATTTGCGCTCAAATACTGATAATACTGAGGGATGGAAAGGATAGGTAGCATAAAAGGCTTCACGGGGATTATCCAGGGGAAACCAACTAGGTAGTTGTTGACGATGATCTAGTACCCAGTCAGCGTATTCATTGCAAGTGGCGATCGCATCTTTTGGTAACATAATCCTACCATCCGCACTCACAGCCCCAGCATCCCATTCAAATAGTCTTCTTCTAATAATTTCTGAAGTTTCTGCTTCTGCTGACATCATGATAGGTTTACCCACCCTATCCAGCATTTTCTTAAACCGTTGTTCATCCCCTTCATCGGCTGAGGTGTATTCTAATTCTGAAGCGGGAACGGAAACTACTAACACCACATTATCTAAACCTCTAGCAGTTTCTGATAATGCTTGAATGAAATTGTATAAACTGTTGTGATAACCCTTGCCACGATAGGAACTAACATAATTAATAATTTCATCCATTAATATCAAACAGGGTTTATCTTTGGGCAGAAATTGTTTAATTACATCGCCTTTAGGTTCAATAAATTCTGCTTCATGTTGTGCCAATACAGCTAGTGCAGTTTCACCACCTAATTGATAGGCAATTTCTCCCCAAGGTGTTTTCCGTAATGATGTACCATCATTTCCTCCCCGTCCTGTAAGAGAATCAAATTCAGTGCCGACAAACACGGCTACTGCTGCTTCTGGAACTGAAGAAATACCAGCTTTTTGTAAAATCTTTTGTACACCAGTCCAATTATTAGCAATAGCACCACCTTTAGCTAAATGGTAAAGTAAAGTGAGAGCGTGGGTTTTACCGCCACCAAACTGAGTAGCCAGGTTAAATACAGCAGAAGTTTCTGTTTTTTCTCCAGACAGACGACGGATAACTTGGGCGGAAAATTCAGTTAAATATTTAGTTAAATAGGTACGTTCAAAAAACCTTTCTGGTTGTTGATAGTCAGCAGGTGCTTTTTGATTTCTTACCTGATCTAAATGTACTGCAAATTCGGAAGCATCTAAGGGTTTACCTTCCCGTAAGTCTTCGCGGGGTGTTAGTCCATCAATTTTGTACCAAGGTTTGATATTTGCCATAAATTTAAGTGTGTGAGATAAATGTGTGAGTGTGCAAGGTAGGTTTTAATAGTTCAATTAATCATTAAATAGTGGAACAGGCTTCTAGCCTGTTGACAGGCAAGATGCCTGTTCCACATTTGAGAAGATGTAGGTTGAGTTGAGGACTTTTGACAATAGTTTTATTTTGATAGGGGATAATTTTATTTTTCTGTTTTCATAATTAAAATAATGTTCATAATTACTTAACGTAACAAAGCAATAAACCCAGCTTGTTCAAAATGTTTATCATAAGCAAGTGCTTCTAATATATTTTTTTGGGACATAATATGAAATGATGTACAATCTGTAAGACTCCATGCTTGATCTGGTCGTTGATTATATAAATCTAGTCCACTTTTAAATAGTTCATCTGTTTGTATCACTACTTCAATCTCAGGATTATCAAAGCAGTAATTAATAAATTGAACTGCCTTTTGTCTATAATAAATACCTTTTCCTGAAAAGGCATTTAGTAATTCAGTAAATACCATTTCGCTGGTAACAAGAGGAATAAATTTTATAGAGGTTGTTATTTGTTTAGCTTTTTGATGTAAATCATCATCAGGATTTAGTAAAGCAATCCAATAACCTGTATCAGCAAATATTTTTCTCATAATTCTTCTTTAGGTGAACCATATAAATAGTGATCTAGATTTTTTGATAAATCTCTTGGTAGCTGTAAATTATCTGCTGTTGGTGTTTCAGAATTAATTTGATCTACGAAATTTAACAAAGATGGATAATCAGAATTATGAGAATCATGTTTTTCCAGTAATTCTTGATTTGACCTGGATTTAATAAATAACAGAAAGTCTAAAACTTCTCTTATTAAGAGATCCGGTGTTTGGGATATTTCATTGATTAATTGTTCTCTTGCAGACATTTATTTTCTCCTTTAGATTGTATTTGTATATGCCCAGCAGATCCCCGACTTATAACATTAATTTATCATATTTATCTACAGGCTGAAAAAGAAGTCGGGGAGCTTAATAGCAATATTCTGTAATTTTCCTCCTATTTAAAATCCTAATCCTTTTTTCCTTGCTAATACCCCATCTACCCAGCGTTTTTCATCTGTACCGGTGGGGTATAATGCCGATAATGCCTGAGCAAGTCCCCAAAAGCGTTGGTCGTTTCCTGCTCCTTCATCTACTAAAAAGCGTTTTAGGGCTTCGCTGCGTCCGGCTGCAAATAAAATCATGCTTTGGTGAATGCGGTCTAATGTAGTATTCCCTAATTGCGGGACTGTTTTTTCACCCCAGTCTGTATCTTCTTCTGTCTCGGTGATACCTAGCACTGCGAATAAGTTGAGTTGTTCAGGTTCTTTGTTTTTGCCTTTTTTACCTTTGGTTTTGCTGGGGGTTTGGGCTTCTTCTTTACCAAATAAATATTGTGTACGTTCTGATACTGGTAAAAGTTTGGCGGTGCTGCCTTTGACTTCTACTAAGCGGGTAAGCTGTTCTAAATGTGCGCCTAGTCCTTGGGCTATTTTCCGGGCTGCATCAAATTCTAGGACGTAACCGCCGGTTTTGCTGGTTTTGCTGCTGGTTTCTTCGTCGTCTTCGTCGTCGGTTTCTGATTCGCTGCTGTTGTTGTCGGTGCTACCTGTGGAAAGTGCCGATGAGTGCGGAGTGCGAGAGTAATTTTCTGTTTTAATCCTGTAAATCCTTTAATCCTGGATATCCTGATTCAGACATTTTACCCTTGGTGGTGCAGAAAAATCCTGAAACACCTATAAATAAAGGATTATACCCGAAACAATGAATTTTGGATTTCTCAAGACATCGAACGAGGTCATTGGGTTTCAGCTTCTATTTTGACCCTTCAGGCTTTTTATTGTGAAACTCAAAAAAGTTTTCTGCACCACTAAGCATTTTACCTAACGAGTAACTTACATTAACAAATAAATTTATCTCATTAATGGCTAAATCACGAAAAGATTGGGGGCAATTTTCATCAACAGGGTCAGGCCATAAAGCCGCACATATTACAGCCCGACAAGCGGCTAAAGGTCGTCTAGCCCACCAAATATGTAAAGTAGAAATATGCCCATGTCTGATTGATTTCTCCCGTCGTGCGTGGGCAGAAATGCGTTTAATGGGTAGGTCAACTTCGATTAGGCGTTTAGGGTATTTGGTGGTATTCATTGTCAGAATCAGGATTTATAGGATTAGAGGATTTACAGGATTTTTATTTATCAATTGTCTGTGAGTTGATAACATTTTATTTGTCTGAATCAGGATGTCCAGGATTAGAGGATTTACAGGATTTCATCGGTTTCATCTATAGATGATTGGTGACTATGACGAACATGAATAATCGCAACAATATATTCTTCAACTACAAATAAAACTCGATATTTTCTTTGTTTTCCAATCCAAAGTTGTCTGACTTCACGACCAATAGCTTTTGCTTCTGGTGCTATAGTACAGCGATTAGGAAATTTTTTTAGTGATTCTATAGCATCTTCAAATTGATAGTACCATTTATTGGCTAATTCAGGAGTTGTATTATCGCACATCCAACGATAGGCTGTTTCGATTTCTAAAAAAGCAGTAGGTTGTATAATAACTTCGTAATTCATGGACGTGGAGGAATATTAAACTGGTTTTTTAATGTTGCTAAGGCTTTCTCTGCTGGTATTCCTTGTCCTTGATTAAATTCATCTAATCCTTTACGAATACCTACTATTGCTTCCAAATAATCAATTCTTTCTAATAGTTCTTGATATGTACCTAGAGATGATTTTGGTGTAGTTTTCAGCGAGTGTAAAAAACTTAAAAGATCCTCTAGTAATTCCTTGGGACTATTATTAATTTCTTGTAACAGTAATTCTTTGATAGTCATGGTGGTTAATTGTTAAAGTTTATGCTTTGATTATAGCAAGTTTTTAGATTATGTAAAAGTAAGAATCATATCAGATTTTCTCCATACCCACCCCGACGTTCTACCTTTTCTTTATCTGCTTCTTCTGCTGTTAATAGCGGTATTCCAGAAGCAATAATTTCTTGGCGAATTTCCCGTAACTTTTGACCTAATTTAAAACCACATTGTTTGGGTATCATCTTGTAAATCCTATAATCTTGGACATCCTGATTCTGACATTATCCTATATTATACCTCCTAAAATCTCCTCTGCTCCAAGGTGATAATGCTCAATTTTTACAAATGGTTGCCAAGCTAATTTTACAGGGTCTTGAATAGTGTGAACTTCTGGAGATAAAGCACAATTAAATACTACATATAACCAGTAATCTCTCTTCAATCTTTCTGCTGTTTTATATTCATTTGTTGTTAACGCTACTTCACCAACATTTGCCCTTCCTTTAACTTCAATAAATCTGACAGCACTAGCTTTCAACGGATCTCCAGAATCAATTTGACGCGATATCAAATCAAATCCGCGATTCTCTTTTTCTACACTGACAACTTGCCATCCTCTAGCCTCCTCATAATCTATAACTGTCTGAATTGCTATTTTTTCAATTTCATCATTAGATACCATTGGCGCAATTTCTGGAGAACTTCTTTCAGGATGTGGTAATACCCAAGCACGGCCATAATGATGAATGTCGGTAATTGCACAACTGGCTTCTTGCTGCAATTCTTCCCGTCGTTGTTCTAACCTCCCATTTAATTCAAATAATCGGTCTTCTAATTGTTTAATGCGACCATCTAAACCCTGTTCTTTAGAACCAGATTCTTTCAGTTGCAACAACTCTATAAACTGAATCTGTACCTTATCAATAATCACATTCAGACTAATTTCTATATGGTTAGAAATTGTCTCTACTTCCTTTTGTCGCTGTGTCCGAATTTCTGTTAAAAAGCTATTTAATTCCTGTTCAATTAAGGCTTGTTCTACCTGTTCTCGACTGGGTAAATTAGTATCATCTGGTAAATAATTAACTAAATTCCCATTGTCCCCAGCTTCCTCCTGCCTATCGGCAGACAGAGTAGATGTATGATTCTGAACAGTGGACTCTATACTCTTAGCAGGGAGTAAATCTAAAAATAAAGTTGGTTGGCGGACAGTCATTGTTCCATCTAACTCTGTCTGCACCACATATAAACGTTCATGGAGTTTTCTACCCCGTCCATCAGTAATAGCAGATGAAAATATATCTAATCTAGCTGGTGATTTCCTATGCAAATCGAAGAATATCGCACCCCGACACAAATCTTCCTGTACCTGTGCAGAAACTTCATCTCGTACACATTCAAATAAGGGATGTCCTGGCGTTACCCATTCCAACGTCGGATCATCCGTCAAGATATTTTTATCAAACGTAATCTTTTTATACTCTCGTCCCAACTTGCCAAAGCGATTTTCTAACCTATCTCCCGTTCCCCATAGAGTCCGAGGAACACGCCCAATTCTATATATTTTCTTACCTTTAGCCGTTTCCTTGGGATGAATCCCCGCTATATGTGCTGCTTGCACAAAAAAGTCATGGATAACTTCAGGTACTAATCTCCGTTCCTTAGCTTCAGCAGATTTACCAATAATTTGTGATAAATTTAATTCCCGTTTAGCAAGTCCTTCTAAAGCCGAATCGCTAATTTTACGGAAACGTTCTGTATCTACTTGTTCCACAATCCGATTGAGAATTACAGACTCAGTAAGGTTATGAGCATACATATCCCGCATCATCCGTTCTAACTGATTAGCAGGGAAAATATCACCCAGTACATTAAATACTTTACCCGTTCTCTCTGGATCTAAATCCATCTCAATAGCGCGAATCCGTTCAAACAGTTTCCATAACACCTTACCTTCGCTGGTGTTAATAGCTACAAAGTTAAAAATTAAACAATCCTTATCCTGTCCATAACGGTGAATCCGTCCCATGCGCTGTTCTAACCGGACTGGATTCCAAGGAATGTCATAATTAATCATGAACCAGCAGAATTGTAAATTAATACCTTCTCCTGCGGCTTCTGTAGCTACTAAAACTTGACAATCTTCTCTAAATTCCCGTTCTGAATAAATCCGAGTATTGGGGGTATCTCTATTACCTATTTTCATTCCTCCATGAATTTGGGTAACAGTTAATCCCCATTCTTTTAATTTCCCAACCAAATAATCTAAGGTATCTTTATGCTCACTAAATATGAGCATTTTCATCTTCGGATCTGCAAATATTCCCTCTTGAATAATTACTTCTTTCAGCTTGACTAATTTAGATTCAATTTCTCTCTTTTCTAATATCAGTGCTTGACTAATTAATTCATTTAATTGCAAGATTTCTCTTTTCAAAGCAACAGGGTCAACAGAAGCAACTACACCTTCTAAATCACCTATAATCTTTTGTTGTTCTATTTCAGTTAATTCATCAAAATCTTCTGGTAGCTTCTTATTAATTTGCTCTTGACGATAGCTTTCTGGATCTTCTAAAATCCTCTGACGTTTATCGCGCATCCGTTCTAAACTCCGACGGACAGCGTAAATACTAGAAGCAAAGCGACGTTGTAACATCGCCATTGTAAAACCTAAAGCTCTACCTCTGGCTGTATCATCACTGGAGGCTTTAATTGATTGGTCTTCCACATAATCAGTGAGTGCATTATAAAATTCCAATTCTTCCGCATCAATTTGAAATTCAATAGTTTCAACTTTGCGATTAGTGAATAATTTTTTCACAATTCCCGTTTCTTCAGGGAATGTAACTAGAGCTTCTTTAGTCCGACGCAGATAAAAAGGAGCATTATTCCGTTTCATTGCTTCCTCTAAACTGCTGACATCACCATAAACATCTCTATCTAATAATTCTAAAAATAAACAAAAGTTTTTCGGATCGCCTTTATGGGGCGTAGCTGTCATTAATAAATAGTGGTCGGTAATTTTAGAAAGTTCTTCACCGAGTTTATAAGCCAAAGTTTTATTATCAGAACTATAAGCACTCATTTTATGTGCTTCATCTACAATAATTAAATCCCAATTACTTCTTAATAAACTATCTTTTGCGTCTTCAATGCGAGAAACCCAAGATACAGAAGTGATAACTTGATTTTTTTCTTGCCAGGGATTAGAACCATAATTAGCCCGAAGCACATCTCCACGTACCACTTCAAATTCTTCTCGAAATTTGTCTTTGAGTTCTCGTTGCCATTGAAATGTTAGGTTAGCAGGGGTAATAATCAGGATGCGTTTAACTAATCCTCTAATTTTTAGTTCTTTAATTAATAATCCTGCCATGATGGTTTTCCCAGCACCAGGATCATCAGCAAGTAAAAACCGAATACGTGGCTGTTTTAAAAAATACTCATAAACTGCTTCTAATTGATGGGGTAATGGGTCTACTCTTGCGATCGCCAATGCGAAGTAAGGATCATATTCATAAGCTAACCCCAACCGCAAAGCTTCTACACCGAACCGAAAATACTGGGCGTTACCGTCAAAGGGTTCTTTTTCAGGTGAGGATTCTAACTTTTCCAACTGTTGAGCATTGAGAATTGGTTGATAAGTATGATTGGTATTAATTCCAGTCCCAATGAGTTTTATCGAATCACCCATTGGTACAACTACCAATACCTGTACAGGTTCGGGAAAGATTGAACCACGAACAATTACATTTGCTTTCAGTTGGTCTAGTTTCACACTGTCACCATCACTTTAGAATGATCTCTCTCTAACCACACCGGAATCACAGCTTTACCTTCATCTAGCCAAGCGCGACCTAGGAATCGCTCTTTTACTGTCGAATCTTAATATTAATGTAATATAGAATGTGAATAATAACGTAATTTACTTTACGTAAATATATACTTTCTATATTTACGTAAAGTAAAAATTCTGTTTTTATGTAGTCGGATTTTTTCTGTTGTTTAGAAGGAGTTTCTCTTAGCTTTGTTTACATACAAATAAGGCAAAAATCTTGTCCAGCAACAATTGTGACGATTTGACTATAAATAAAAAGCGGCTTGGCGTGGTCATCTTACCTTAGAATTCTCTAATTCTTCCAGTGCTGACTGTCGCATTTATGCTAATGAAGGTGTGGTACAGTTGCTATTTTTAGAAGGTGAGCCTTGTGCCGTTAGTTACGATACTCGTCAGGGTAAATATCAAAATCAGCTAGAGATTGTTACACTGGCTCGGATATAGTCCAATATTTAGAAAAAATAGTTTTATTCTAAATATAGTATCTTAGAAATTATGTTTTGAAAAACTAAATAGCATAGCTATCATTTAACTTTTGCAAGCGTCCAATTAAATAATCATGCCAGAAGAAGAATCAATCTTAGACCCATTTCTAATACAGCTATTAGAAGGTTATACTTTAACAGAGGTGGCTGAGATTGAAAGATATATGACTGAATGGGATGCTGCTACTTATAGCAGTGTTGCTCAGAGTATATTAGACCATGCTGATAGAAAACAAATTGACCCTTTAAAGTATCTACGTAAAGCTCATAACTTTAATAAAAGAGGAGCAGTCAGAGTTCCAAAAACTGGATATCGTGGAGATAGTTCAGCAGTATATCGTAAAGGTAATGAATATCTGATTGTCAGACCAGACAAATATGGTAGCGAAAAGATAGTTACTTATGGAGTTAATGATGACTGAAGCAGTTTTAAATCAGCAAGAAGTGACAAAGAAAAATATTAGTCAATTATTGTCACAATTGACTAATACTTATCAAAATACCCGCAGCGAAAGAAAAGAAATTGCTACTCATTTTTTCCCAGAAAATGAAGAGTTTTCACTGTTAGAAGAAATTGAACTTTTAACTGTAAATCTAAGAGGGTATGCCAGTCAAGTTACAGCTACAGGTCAAATACTTAATAAAGAACAGGTAATTTTTAAATTGCAGGGAATGCGAGTTTTTAGTATGTCTCCAATTGGGAAATTTTACTTTAGTAATAATGGAAAGTATGAACAAATAAAGAATTATATTAGGATGTTGGATTACTTGCGGTTACTATTGTTAGAATATTTGCAGAGTATTTAATCAAATATGATATTATGAGTCGCTCCCGAATCATTCAACCTGGTCAAAGTTATACCTTTAGTAAATACTTTGAATTATCATTTTCTCCAGAGGATATCCTGGCAGAACTTGGTTGTGTTTATCAACGTGAAAGGCTGAAATTACCAACTATAGAATCAACACCTAACTATGTTGAAGAATTGCAGCGAGTAATTGAGCGTAACCTGCGACGGGTTAAATTACTAAGTGAAGATGCGCGTAAACAAGCAATTATAGCGCCAATTCTTTTAGAAGTTTGTGAAATTACAGAAACTCAATTGAATATTGAATATCCTATTAGTGTTAGCGACCAACTAAAAGGTAGTTTAGATTATTATATTAATAAAGGTGAAAGTTTATTAGTCATTGAAGCTAAACAAGCTGATTTGAGTAGAGGATTTACTCAATTAGCGGTTGAATTAATTGCTCTTGACCAATGGATAAATTCAGAAAAACCAATGCTTTATGGAGCAGTAACTACTGGTGAAGATTGGCGATTTGCTATATACAAACGTCAAGAAAAAGAAATAATCGAAGATATAAAATTATATCGAGTTCCTGAAGAATTAACTGAATTAGTGAGAATTTTAGTTGCCATAGTTAGTAATTAATCAAGGTTGAGTTTTCAGCGGTTTATCTTGTTCATAAATACACTGTTCTTTCATTACCAAAGCAACTTCCGCTTTTTGTAACTCTACACCTAAATACATTGCATGGGAAACTTGCAAACCAGGACAATCTGTAAAGATTTGCTGAGAAAGTTTATGTGCTGATTTACCAGAATAACAATTAACTACTTCTCCAGAACCAGGCGTTGTATGTTCGACAATAATACTATTATTCTGTACAGTAATAATAAAACTACCAGCAGGATCAAAATAATCTTTTCTCTGGGCAATTTTAGTATATTGGGATTTAATCACATTTTCTACATTTTCAAAACAATCATCATAAATATGGGCGCTTTGACTAATAGTAATTAATGCTCCCATTTTCAATGTATGATCAGTTTTTTTAACTAAAGAATTATAAATATATTTTTGTAAAGCCCTTAATCCCATTGCATTTGCTGGCCAAGCTGAAAACATATCATTACTGCGAAAAGTTGCCGTTAAAGATAATTCATGATCAACTATTCTCACCCAAATATGATTCAGACAAGGCGGGTTATCATTATCATCTTGACTAGCATCCCATAAAGACATCACAGCCCTAGCGGAATCTATATCATTTGCTAATTTATTTATAACTTGTTCAATTTGATCACGTCCAAACCAAGAACGCAAACGTTGCCCATAAGTATATTTTACTCCTTCTCTATTAGGTGCATCATCTAAAATTTGCGAAATATATTCCTCTAAAAAGCCTCTATCTATGGGTAAATAATTGGGTTCAGGAAAATAAAAATCATCAGGTTCATCAGTAACAACTGCCATTAAATCTATCAATTCTTGCCATTTACCATCATAACCAGTTGGTCTAATTGTTCCCGTTGTTTTAATCCTGTGAATGATTTTCACCCAAGTTTCAGCGATGGTTTTACCTTCTATTCTATGTCCATAGCGTGTTCCTGGAAAAACGGTCGGTTCAACTGTAGTCATGGGAAACTCTTCAGGTATTCCCCAAGGTACAACTATTTCTTTTTGGGCGTAATATTTAATTTTTTCGACAGCATCATAAATTGATATCGCGTCTTGAATTTCTAGAGAATTTCGTAATTTTTCTAAGGCATTGATATCAACATCAATATCAATATAACCAGGAACATCAGAACGAATTACCCAAGATTTTCGCCCAGCATCACTAATATTTTCTTCTACACCATGACGGAAAAAATCACCTAAACATTGACAAGCACCGGCATTTTTATCTTCTTTGGTGGCGTTGAGAATGACTAAGTAGTGAACATGAGGATTGAGTAATAAATTGCGAATTAGTAAATTTATACCCCTGGTTGGTGAGTATAACTGTCCAATTACAGCATATTCATTTGATTGTAGATGTTTAGCGATCGCTTGCTTCACCATCCACCCTGTAATCACTGCGGTTTGCCCACTGCCATAAATTAACTGGTTGGGCTTGTGCTGTGCTGTATAATAGAATTGGGTGGGTTGACCCATTTTTGTCATTTTTATCGGTTAAAAATAAAACTTAATTATTATAGCACTAGTGTCGCAGATTCTTTCCTTTACAAAAATTAACTATTAATTACAGAAGAAGGGAACAGGGAACTCTTAACTGGAAATAAGAAACACTCATTTGCACCAGTTTAAAGCTCAGTCAAA
>JAKOGY010000190.1 GCA_028658405.1 Dolichospermum sp. ST_sed8
TAATTTAGTGAACTATGTTGAAAAAATCATTCGAGAATTTGGAAAAGAATATAAAATTAATTTTGCTTAGGTACTTAGAACCTATGGCCAACAATTCTAATGCTGCTGGTAGAGGATTCCAAGGTTCTCCAGACTCACGAGGATAACGACGAATCGCTGCTAAGACGTACTGACTCCATTTTTCTAATTGTTTGCTGTAGGTACGAAAATAGCGATCGCCATCTTTAAACTTCCAATGTTTATAATGACTATAGAATAGAATACCCTGGAAAGCGATCACAGTTTCTCGAAAATCATCAGCATCATCTGGGTTGAGAGGTAATGATAATTTAACACCAGCAATTGTTTCTCTTGTCACCCTGGGACTATAAAAAACAATATTTCTTTGTTTGAAATATTTACTAGAGTTACTAGCAAATGTTTTTTCTAGTAACATCTCATTGTCCCATTGAATGTGTTGAACAATAGCGGGAAAAATAAATTCACGTACCTCTTTAGCTACTTCTACCTGAGGTAAAATATTTTGATTATTCCAACCATTCAAAATCTCTATTTTTTTAGCTAAGTTTTCGGGGATTCCTTCTATTTTTGTACTTGTCTTAACAACAGGATCAGATTCTGTTTTATATGTTTTTTCTAGTTTTTGTTCCCCGACCGTAGTTATAGGTTTGGGAGGTTGCTTAATCCTTACTCCTACTCCTATTGGAGGTACATTAAAAGCTGTATGCAACTCCGTTGGTAAATCACAAAGTTCATCTCCATCATCCCATAAATCTAAAAGTACCTGACGACGGTCAAAATTTTGTGGATCTTTAATATTTATATCCTGCTGAAGCATGGCACTTAGCCGCATTTTACCAAAGTGTTTTTGCAAACTCACAGATGGAAACAGACCTTTTTGAATATGATCATAGCCATTTTCTAAAGTGTATTTGAGGACATCTTTAATTAGAATGCGAGGATTAAATTCTTTCTGATTAACTTTAGCAAACATCTGTTTTAAAGCTACAGCATTAAAGGGATATAACCCAATTTCATTAACAGCACCAAAACCAGCATGACAGGCTTCTTGATATCCACAATCACGACAAGCATTTGTTAAAGATTCTGCATTTAAATCTGCTTGTTGATGAGAACTAGCCCAATTTAAAATTACTTCATTTTCTAAACGCACAGCATTCAGGTATTTAGATACAAACTCTTGAATATCAGCTTGAGTAACTAAAGATTGTTCACCTATTTTTTCAACATCAAGATTGACACTGAAAGTAACACGCTGTTTCACTGTATCAATTAAAGCTTTAAAATAACCTGTGGTACAAGCTAAAGCTGTTCTGATAGCACATAAAGGTTTACTTCCTGGTTGTTGAGGTCTAGCTAAAACGGCTTCTAATAATTCTCTATCAATACCTTGTAATTTGGAAAAATCCTCAATTAGTAAAACTAATTCAATTCCCTGTTCTGCTAGAGTTTCCCGCACTTCACACATTAATCTTTGTAAGTCTTCACGACCTAAATTCAAAACTTGAGTAATGGCTTCATTTAAATGCAGATTTAACCAATCTACGGTAATTTTTTTAATGTCGTCATTACTCCAAAGTTCAGTATAAAAACTGCGAGATTTTTCACCAGCTTTTTGAATATGATGAACATCATTAGGTAAATCATCAAGAGAAAATTCTCGTCGTTCTTCAACAATTTCTAATGTATCTCGATATCCGATAATATGAATAACTAACTTGTGAATAATCCCATTATCTTTTAACCAATAATTTTCTCGGAAAAATGGATCATATAGTAGAGAATCTAATTCTCCAATTAGATAATTTTCTTCATCAGTTAGTTTACTTTTATCCCGTTTTCCATTATCACCAACTGCTGCTGCTAATTGATTAAGTAACTGAATTCGCGCTTGAGTTTCTGTTAATGTATTGGTTGCTCGATTTATCCGCTGACGATATTCATCAAATTTTTGTCCTTCCATACCTTGAAGAATTAAATTAATGATATCCTTTAAATTAGTACCAATTTTAGGAATTAATAAAACTTTTCTTTGAGGTGTTGATTGAATATTAGCTGCTAACCAACGAATTAAATGGGATTTACCTGTACCAGAAGTTCCTAAAACTGGTACAAAAGCAAAATCTTTTTCAGCTAGAAAGTCTTTGAGAAACTGCTGTTCATTATAGGGTAATCCTGATGAATTATCTCTGATAAGTTCCTGAAGATACATTTTAATAGGATGATGGGTAGCCAAGAAAATGTGATCTTGTGCTTGAGTCGCTTCCACATCCATGACACGACGGATATTTTCTAAATTCCAACAAACAAATTTTTCAAAAGTCATGATTTTTACCCTCTCAAAATAATATGTGAAATTTTGCTATTATCATCAACTTCATTATTCGCTTTCGGAAGCAACATTAAATCTGCATCTGAATCTCGAATAAACTGAACATAACCTTCATCTTGAAGACGAAATAAAGCAAAAGCTGTACTAGTAGATAAATAGTTAGGTTGACGATAACCAATATTTGCTTCTACTTCATCTCTGAATTTACCTGTTTCAAATAAAGGACACTTTTGAGCTAATCTATCAATAAATTTTTTAATGGGAAGTTTTTTATCTTCTTGGTTAGAAAATAAATGTGAAAGATTACGTTTAATATAAGCCGTAGGATCAGGAACTATAACTTTTTTTCCGTCTAAAGCATGACCCCAAGCTAAACCTAAATAACACATCCAGTCATTCATTTGACTATAAAGTGGACTACTGGTTATTTTTAATAATTCACCTACTTTTTGTTCACTGACTAGCTTTTCTACTGTTTCCCAACTTCCAGAAAAATCATAGATATCTTGTGCTAAAAACCAAGCACAAAGAAGACCAAAATCTTCTTCGTCTTGATTACCAGATGCAAAAAATAATGTAGCTAGAGTATCAGGTAATAAATGTTCCCCTAATTCGGGATTACGTGCTGCTTCTGATAACATGGGATTAATCCCAATATCATCCTCAATTTCTACTAAAAGACTAGATTTAATACATTCTCTAATATTGTTATGAAACATAGGATGTTTTGCTTTTTTATCACTGGCTTTTTCTTCGAGAGACAGAAGCCGCTCCACCAATTTATTAGGAGAAAGTATTTGTTCTAATACATTTCTCTTCTCTTTTTGATGTTCTTTAGCTAGTAAATATCGAAAAATTCCTTTAAATCTACTGGGTGTTGCTAAGGGTTCTTTAAGTACACTCATAAACCAATCTCCATGCAAAAAAGTGCAAATTTTAATTGTTTTCCGGGAAAAATATCTATTAATCGTCGGTCAGGACGACTAGGATCAGGTGTATCTATAGGCAAGAAAATAATTCGGGGTGCTTGAGAACTATTATTTCTTGTTAAATAGTTATCAGGTAATTTCTCTCCTTGAGGATGAAAAATCAATGTAGGGATATATGGCATTTTCAAGGGTTGATATTTCTTCCATAAAAAGATGAAAGCATGAGGAATAATATTTGCTTCATTGATTAAAGATTCTCTTAACTCTGGTGGCACAATCATATTAATAATTCCCTGTTTTATAAACCAGTTGAATAGTTTATTAATGCGTTCTTTGATATTTCTACTGTCTGAGGATTCATAAAAAATCAGTAATAATTTATTACCTACAAGTAAACGTTCTAATTCCTTACCTACAAAAAATTTAGGTTCTTGCCAAACGCGACTAGGAGAGGGCATAATTCCGGCAAAGGTCTGTATACCCTTTTGCCGACAAACAAAACAACCTCCACAAGCACGAGAAACTCTCACACCATTTCTGGGTTGTGGTGCATTACGCGAAGGAATAGTATAGGCTTCTGCAAATATTTCTGAAAGACAACGTTTTGCTTTTAAAGCTTCTCTCATGAGTGCTAAATTTTTATCACTCCAAGCTTTACGTTGCCGTCGGATTGGTTCAACTTCATATTCCCAAGTAGATGGATCTAAATGTTTTTCATTGCGGATATTAATAATTCGAGTATTCTGGCTAAATTTATGGGTTTCTTCGGAATCAATATCAATTAATTTAGCCCGCTGTAATAATGTTAATGTGCGTAAATTCCAAGTTGTATTTTGTTCACTATTCATATCAATATCTTTAGTTTCCATAGAAGGAGGATTATTGATAGGAAATCGAAATCTACCATTATTTAATGTTTCTTTAGTGTAAAACATACTTTGCCACCTTTGTAACCCTCTATCAACACCTATAGCTGAATTGTCATTGATATCTGTCGCTATATGGTAATCTTTATTTGTGTATAATGTCAGTGATAAACAAGCTTTACCATCTCTGCCTCCTCTGCCGACTTCTTGATAAAAGCGGTTGATATTTTCGGGAATACAAACATGAATAACTGCCCGCACATCAGCTAGATCTACACCTAATCCAAAGGCAGATGTAGCAATAACTATATCAATATTTTTTTCTCGCCAATCTTTGATTAATTGTGACCGTTCTTGCTCACTAGATTGACCTGTCATGATCGAATAGCGTTTAAATTCAGCCTGATCTAATTCCTTTTTTAAGTTCTTGACATCATCAATTATTGTTGCGTAAATAATTAGTGGCCTTGGTAAGTGATGTAGGGCTTCAATCAACCTTTGTTTTTTCATTTCTTCACTATCACACCATTTAAACCAGTAAGCAGGTTCTGGACGTAGTTGAACAGCAGAAATAACTTGTAAATCTTGACCAAATAATGATTCTAAAGTATCTAAACAAGATTCAGTTAATGTTGCAGTCAGTAATAATGTGGTGAATGAACTATAGTTATGTAAATTTCTAATAAAACCAGGGAGTTCTTGAAAAGCTGGACGAAAATCATCACCCCATTGCTCAATCATATGGGCTTCATCAATAACGAAATATTGCAACATTCCCGATTTTGCAGCTTCATAAATAGAGCTTGCAAGACTACTCATCAAGCTTTCAGGTGAGGTAAAAATTATTTTTTGAGTTCCTGCCCAAATGCGATTTCGTATCCCTTGTCTCCTGGCTTTTCCCTCTGGAGAATCATCTTTATAATATGCTGTTGGATGATTAACAAATTGTTTTAATGCTCGTTCTTGATCTATTGCTAGTGCTGTTGTTGGGACAACTACCACACTAACACCACCATCTTGAGAACTTAATAAAGCTGGTAATTGAGCGCAAAGACTTTTCCCTGATCCTGTGGGTAAATTAATGATTAAAGTTGAGTTTTTTGGGGCAGTTAAAACTGCACGAATAGCTTCTCTTTGTCCAATGCTGAGATATTTATTTAACTGCATTGTTTGCAAAAATGGATCACCGTTAGCTGATTCATGATGACGGCGAATTTCTTCTTTAAATAATGGCGTATCTGGAGGATATTGATTTGTACAATCAAGCCATTTGGGTTGCCAAGGACGAGGACTAATCAGAAAGTAGTCTTGATCTTCACTCAGTATTTTAATACCACAGCGTTCCCAAATATCTCGATTAGGAAAAGTATTTTTTCGAGGAATTTGCAGAAAAATTTGCGAATTTCCATCCTGCTTTTCATCTTCAAACCGCAAGACATGACGAATTAAACTGGCAATATCTCCTAAGCCAGATTTATTCCGCAGGGCATTAAATAAACGTTGGTAACACCCTTCTTTAAAATCGCTGGTATTTTCAGGAATGTTGCCAGTTTTAAGAATTTCCCTCAGTTTGATAAATGAGTCTGTCATTCGTCACCCTCCTGAGTTAGTTGTAAGTTTCGTCCAGAAATGATCATAAAACCCACAGAATCTAAGCGAATATGTGGATGTTGAATCCCTGCAATTATTTCTTGATTTAATTCTGTTTCTGCCAAAAGTTCTTGCTGCAATACTGAATCATTAATCTGCTCTTCTTGATTAATTCTATTTATCCTTAAATGGAGTTGTTCTAACCTTTTACTAAGCTTTTGTTCAGCCCGTTTAGCAAATTTTTCACACAATTCCTGAAAATCTGGACGTTGAGATAGGATGTTTAAAGCCGAGTTACTAGCATTATGACAAAAACCTGCCCACTGACTAGATTCAACAAAATTATCAAGAATAGATAGCCTATTTTTAGCTAAGTTGTAATCTCGGTATGGACTACCTTTAGCTTTATATGGAGTTTGTAATATTTCCAGTAGTTCTAAGTCATCAACAATGCTCATAGGTTCAGATCGAGCATCAATAAATATAGTTTGTAACCTGGGTGGAAATAGCCCATCTGCTAGTCTTTTCAGGGTTCTTAATTTAGCCGGGTTTGTAGTACATTTGGCTAAGTTTGTTTCGATAATATAGTTAAATCGAAAACCAAACCATTCCATCCCTTCACTAGTGTTCCAAGATGGGGCAACTCTCAACATAGCAAAACATTGTCCTCGATCATCCCAACGAATATAAGATGATAGGGAGTCTATAAATCTTTCACCGATTCGATAAAGATTAACTCCAGTATTTCTATTAGCAATTCTCCGGTTAAAAGTGCCAATGTTATTTGTACAAGCTGCAAAGTGAGTTTTGATTTCGTCTACTGAAATTAAGGTATGTTGACTAGGGTAATAGCTAATTACGCCTTCTTTATTTGTATCTAGACTCCGCCGAAAGTTTATGGTTTGACAAATCCAAGTTTCAGTTGCTTGCTGCATTTGCTGATGACAAGCATCATCATTATCTAATGCTTGAAAATATTCTGTTGCCTGATCATCAAGAGCATCAATTTCATCAAGGGCATATTGTTCATTGATCTTCAATATTTCTGCTTTGATTTGTTCCTTGAGTGGTTCAATCATTTCTAATATTCCCACAGCACTTAATTGAAACAAGACTGTTTCTAATTCTGGCAGTTTTTCATCTATGTAAAATTGTAGACTAGCAATTGATTGTTGAAAGATACTAAAACCATTTTTCAACAGTTGAAACCAAGCATTATGGGGACTCTCTTCTGAATAAAGACCAAGGAATACACAAGATTGGAAATTGATTTTACTGCCAATGCGATCAAGTCTGCCAATTCTTTGCTCTAAACGGTTAGGGGAAAAGGGTATATCGAAGTGAATTAACCAGTCTGCAAACTGGAGATTATGTCCTTCTTCCCCAGAGCGATCGCATACAAGAATAAAGCAATTTGGATTATTCTGAAAATTAATTAAATTCTTCGCAATCTGTTCTCGTGATGCTCCAATCTGACAGCTAACTACTGCTGTTTCTCCAAAACTCTGAATTAAATAGCGGACAATTTCTGTACAGGTTTGGACAAAACTTGTAAAGACAACAAATTTAGGTAGTGTATCCCCAGAAATTGGTCTACGAATCCTCTGTTGTATTTTTATGAGTAAATCCTGCTGATTCCGACGTACTGATGGTGGTAGTTTGAAGTAAATACCTAGCTGATTTAACAATACTGTCTGCAAATGTTCAATTCGTTCTCCTGCTTCTGGAGGTTGCTGAATTGTTTTGAGTAAGGATTGTAAAATCTCTTCTTCACCTGAAAATTTTGGTGTTTGCGTTAAGATATTAATATCTTTTTTTGTAAACTCTTGAATGAGTTTTTCTAACTGTTTATTATTACCTAGACGGGCGTTAATTACTTGCTCTAAAATGCCTAACCAAGTTCCAGAACCTAGGAAAAACAACAGATAAATCCGTTGATATTCCTGTTCATGAGGGGCAACAGAACGCCATTCATCAAGGAGTTGGTGAATATCTAGCGATCGCTCGTCTAAATCATATTCTTCTTGAGGTTTAATATTTCTGTCGAAAACAACATCTTCTACTGAAGCTCGACGATTACGCAACATTCGCCGATGGAGACGATAGGTTTCACTAATGTGGGTGCGAATAGACCGAATAATTGGATCTGTTTGAGGGGATTTTTTTTGTAAACAACTTTCCAAATCATTCGCTAGATTCAATAAATAATTATCTTCTGCAAATAGGTTACGTAATAGCTTGAGATTAGATTTGATCACAAAAGGATTTGCGTCTTCTTTAAAGCCAAGAAGAACTCGACCAATTTGTTGACGATTTTCAACTCTGGTGCGAAACCCAGATACATCGTTGAGATGATATGTTGTAGGATCAAGTAGATGTAACATTGCCAAAAAGTCCCTCTCATTGTTGAGTACGGGAGTTGCAGACAATAAAAGTAGGCGATCGCTTTTATGGGCGATATTTTTACAAAGTTCAAACTTTTGACGTTCTCCAGGTTCTTGAGAATTTGCTAAACCTGCAATATGGTGAGCTTCATCTATAATCACCAAACCAATTTCTACTTTGGGATTAATTTTTTGAATTTCATCAATAGTAATTATTACTACTTGTTTAGGAAAATGGGAAAGATAAAATTTTTGTTCTAATTCTTGTTGCCATTGTCCTACTAAATATTCGGGAACTATAATTACTGCCCGACCTTTTGGTTCATCTAACAGGTATTGGCGCAAAATCACACCAGCTTCAACGGTTTTTCCTAGTCCCACCTCATCTGCTAATAAATAGCGTTGTATGGGGTCTTCCATAACCCGACGGACAACTTCAACTTGATGAGGATAAAGCTGAATATTAGCAGATATCAATCCTGTCATCCCCCGACAGACAGCACGTTGCGAAATTAAGGATTGGACAAAAGTAAGTCGTCTATCATGAAAATAGGGTGTTTCTTGACCTTTAATAGCCAAAGTTTCCATTGGGTTGGCTTGGGGACGATTACAGCGCACATAAATTTCTGCCTCACTGACAAAAATTACTTTTTTATCAGGTAGATGAATTTGGTATTTTTGAATCTCTTCATCCCATTCGGAAACTCTGCCGATAATCCATATAGCTTGGGTTTCTAGCCAAATATAGCATCGAGTTTGACGCTGTAGCTTGGTTTTAGTTAGTGTATCTAATAGAAAAGTTTCGGGTATGCGTTGACTAACAGAGTAAAAATACTCAACTGTTGCCTGGGTATCAGATATGTCAACGACTTTTCCCACCCCTAAATTATTTTTCTGAGAATACACCAACGAACCAAGCTGTATCATAATTTATAGTCGAATATTTACTTCAACCCTTATTTTTGTGTAGTATGGCAGTAACATAGGTGAGCAAAATCACACATTTTTTGTGATCCTTGGAACAGAAAGATCCCCGACTTCTTGAAGAAGTCCGGGATCTGCACCTCCCAGCATTTATAGATATCAATTCAGAGGGAACAGGGAATAGGCACACCGGAACAGGAAAAACTCATGTTTAAAAACATGAGATTGAAATAATGACACTGTTTTTTTTGTGCTACGCATCTTAAAAAACATCTTCTTTTTGACTGAAGCTCTAAACTGGTGCAAATGAGTGTTTCTTATTTCCAGTTAAGAGTTCCCTGTTCCCTTCTTCTGTAAAATGATCTTTTATAGGATGATTTTAATTGAGGAAATTCAACATGGCTTTTCCATATTACTACACTGTACGATTTCAAGATACTGATGCTGCTGGAGTAGTTTATTTTGCTAATATTTTAAGAATTTGTCATGAAGCTTATGAGGTTTCATTAGCAGCTTCTAGTATTAATCTTAAATCATTTTTTACCAATCAATCTGTAGTTTTTCCTATTGTCCATGCAAGCGCTGATTTTTTGCGTCCCCTGTATTGTGGTGACAATTTAATGATTAGTTTATTAGTCGAAAAAATAGGTTTAGATAAATTTGAAATTATTTATGAAATTATAGTAGATGAGGTAATAGTTGCTAAGGCAATTACTAGGCACGTTTGTATTGATGTGAGTAGTCGAATTAAGCAGGAATTACCAGATTACATGAATAATTGGCTAAAACGAACCACTTCAGACGCAGAGGGCGCACAGAGAAGAAAGTCAAGGGAGGAGGTGATGTAATTATCATTATAATGCGATCGCTCGCGGGAAACCTTTTTTTTAGCTAAACAATCGTAGGGGTAAAGCAATGCTCATTGGTGTCAATTTAAGCCCTGGCGATTAGAAATCGCGTCTACACAAACAAAGTCCGCCTTCGCGGACTAACGAAACATTAATTGTTTGAAACCCACGTAGGTGGGTTTTGCCTGTGTAGATGCGGTTTATTCTCCTCAAGGCTGGACATCGGATAATAGTGGTAAAGGTACACCCAACGGAGATCCTAATACTAATTCCCAACAAGTTTATGTAATCGGAGTAGTTGCCGGTGTTGGCATTAATAATGATAAATCCGTTCTATAAAACTTACCCAAAATTACCAAAGTCTAGACACATCTGGACAGCGATAATCTTAGTGTTTATTTCCT
>JAKOGY010000191.1 GCA_028658405.1 Dolichospermum sp. ST_sed8
AAACCTCTTCATTCTTGCATGAGTGCCTCTTGCCTCTTGCCTTGCCATAACGACAATTTTCAATGCTAACCTACTTAATAACTCGATTCACGACTAATTAACCCACCCACAAACGCCCCTAAAATTGTCCCTGTCCACATTCCCGCAGCACTACCTTGCAAACTTGCTCCCGGAGTTACTAAGGCATTACACATCTGTTTAAATCCCCAAGACTGATTTTGACACCTTTGGCTATGCAGCATAACGGTAATTTGTCCACCTATTAAACCACTAAAAAAACCAGAAGAAAGTGCTAAAAATGTACAAATAAGAATGCGTTTTTTGATCATATTAATTAGGGAACAGGGAACAGGGAACAGGGAACAGGGAACAGAGAACAGAGAGACATTTATTAAATATCTTATGTGATTTTCACCCATTACCCATTACCCATTACCCATTACCCATTATCAACCTGTATTTCTCATGCCGGCAGCAATACCGTTAATGGTTAATAATGCCCCTCTGAGTAATTCTCCTTTGCTGTAACGAGAATGAATTACTCCAGTTGTTGGCGCATTTTTAGATTGACGTAGACGTTTGAGGAGAGAAACTTGGATAAATCCTAAAGGTACAATTGTCCCATTTCTTAATTGTACAGAACGTTGCAATACTGGATCACCATCTAATAGTTTTTCATGTCCAGTGATTTTTAAAACTAAATCTCTAGTCAGAAAGAATTCTCGAGAAATTTGCTCAAAAACTATTTCAAATCGAGGTTTGTCTTCAGGATTAGACAATTCATCAACATAGTGACGTGCCATTTCCATGTCTACTTTTGCTAAAGTCATTTCGGCTTTAGAAATCACCATTTTAAAGAATGGCCATTTGAGGTAGAAATAGCGCAGTAATTTGAGATGTTGTTCTGGTTCTGCGTCCAAAAATTCTTGTAAGGCTGTACCAATTCCATACCAAGAAGGTAATAAAAAGCGGGTTTGTGTCCAACTAAATACCCAAGGAATCGCTCGCAAACTGCTTAAATCTTTTTTACCAGATGGACGACGGGCTGGACGAGAACTAATTTGCAACTGGCTGATTTCTTCAATGGGGGTGACTTGATGGAAGAAGTCAATAAAATCAGGTTGTTCATAAATTAGGTTACGATAGTGCTGACGCGACGCATGAGATAACTCTTCCATGATCTCATTCCAAGGTTCAATATCATCAAACCCTGTTCCTAGTAAACTGGCTTGGATTACCGCCGTAGTAATAGTTTCCAAGTGATACAAAGCCAAATCTAACAAGGAATATTTAGAAGCTAATACTTCCCCTTGTTCTGTAATTTTAATTCGTCCACTAATACTATGACCTGGTTGGGCTAAAATCGCCTCATAAGCAGGTCCACCACCACGCCCCACAGAACCGCCTCGTCCGTGGAAAATCCGCAGATTTACACCGTAACTTTCGGCGATTTTCTGAAGTGATTTTTGAGCTTTATGAATTTCCCAGTTACTACTTAAAAAACCAGAATCTTTATTACTATCAGAATACCCCAGCATTACTTCTTGTAAGTTAGGATTAAGGGTAGCAATAGATGGGGCTGCTTGTTCTGCGCTGTTGTTAATTGCGGCGTAACCACCAGCCAGCATTGCCCGATATAAAGGCAATTCAAACAGTTCTCGCATCACGTTTCGAGAACGTTGTAAATCTTCCACCGTTTCAAATAAAGGAACGACGCGAATTGTGCCTACCGCAACCACAGGATCAAATAAACTCGATTCTTTGGCTAAGAGTAAAACTTCTAGTACGTCGCTAACTTCGCGGCACATACTAATAATATAAGTTTGACAGATTTTAATGCCAAATTCTTGTTGTAGCGATCGCAAAATTCGGAAAGTTTCAATCACATCATTGGTTTTTTCCGAAAACGGTAATTCAGCAGGAATCAACGGCCTGCGAGTTTGCAATTCTGAAGTTAACCAAGCGATTCTTTGTTCTTCCGATAATTCGTTATAGGGTTGGGGTAAAAGCTGCAAATATTCCAGAATCTCATTTAACGCGTCAGCATGACGGGATGATTCTTGACGAATATCTAATTGAGTCAAATTAAAATCAAATATTTCTACTTGACAAATCAGATTTTCCAACTCTCGACAACTTAAACCTGTTTGCGTTAAATTGCGTTGAATTAATAACAACTCTGCTAAAAATTCTGTACCCGAACGGTACATAGGTGCATCTTCATTATTTGGCGTTTCCCGATTATATAAAGCCAAATTGCGATCGCGGGTATTTTCCAGCCGTTTAAGAATGTAAGATAATTTGAGGCGATAAGGTTCTTGACGAAAACGCAACGCCAAAGCATCATAAACACCGCTTAACTGCGATTGATCTAACTCCAAAGATTCTAATAAATCTGGCAGTACATCACTCCAGTGCATAGACACACTTAATAATGTAACTAGCTCTTTCACAGACTTAATATATCTCTCCACCACCATTTGCCGTTGATAACAAGCGGTTTTCCAAGTTACTTCCGGTGTGACTGAGGGATTACCATCTCGGTCTGAACCTACCCAAGAACCAAAGGAACAAAAATTTGTTGTCGGTGGTTCTAACCAGGGAAAAGTTTCCGCTAGGGAATATTTGAAACGTTTATATAGTTGCGTAATTCCATCAAACAACACCTCTTGGAAGTAGTGAAGGGCATAATCTACTTCATCCAAAACCGTTGGTTTAAACTGATGCAACTCATCAGTACGCCACCACAAGCGAATTTCTTCCAGTAATCTTTCCTTCACCTCCAAGGCTTCCCAAGGATAGCTACCAGCATGAGATTGAGCCTGATCCATTTTTTGTAAAAGATGGACCACCTGACGCTGTTTATCGCGGATAGTATGACGGACAATCTCTGTCGGGTGTGCAGTGAAAACTAAGCGGATATCCAGTTGAGAAATCAGACGTTGAATCTGTTGAGGTGGGACATTCAACTTAAATAATAGGGGAAATAAAGCTGCAAAAGTCCCTTTTTGAGGAGTTTCCGCTGTCATTAAATCGCTACCTATTTCTTTAGTAATAGGTAATTCTTCCTCTCGTTGGTTAGTAGAATAAATGATACTGGGGAAAACACTCTCATCTGGTTCATCCCCATAGCGGTTCAATTGCTGCTTTTGCTCATATTCCTGCTCAATAATATTAATCAACTGAAAATATAGCGCAAAAGCGCGAGCCGCACGAATCGCCTCATTGATATTCAATTGTTCAATCAATTCTACAGCAGAGGCAGCTTGATCATTTGTAGCTTGTCCTTCTGGAGAACATAAATCCCGCAGTTGACGTAACAAGTCTACCATTTCTTGACCACATTCTTGACGGAGAACCGACTCCCACAGTTCCTCTACTACCTGTAGACGATGACGCAAGAATAATTCCGAGTGTAGCACTGGAAAATCAATTTTTTCAGCTTTCATAGTTTTCATAATACTCAAAAGATACTCAAAACGCCTAATCTACCTTGTTTGAGCATCCAATATCAAGCTGTTAGCTTTTTTCAGGGGCTACTCACAGGTGACTTATCTTACTTTTAACTGTTTTTGATTCATTTTCAGTAGGAAGAGGCAATTAAAATCAACCACTTCACCAAATGCCTACTGGCCATTTTAGGATAAAGTTCGCCTTCACTCAAGAGCAAACAGGAGAAAAGCTATGGCAGGGAACAGGAATGGGGTTGAAAGTCTTTTGGTGTATGGGTTTTTAGGTAAATTTTTTGTCTGAATCAGGATGTCCAGGATTTGAGGATGTACAGGATTGTGATTTGTGAATTGTTTGTGACTGTTGATAGGATATTTTTTTCTATCATTGAAAAATTTCCATTTTGTCAGAATCAGGATATCCAGGATTTGAGGATGTACAGGATTGTGATTTATAGATTTTTTGTGAATGTTGGTAGGATATTTTTTTCTAATCATTGAAAAATTTCTATTTTGTCAGAATCAGGATATCCAGGATTTGAGGATGTACAGGATTGTGATTTATGAACTTATAAATCCCTATTTCCAAATCGTTAAATACATAAGTATATTATTAATATGATTAAAATTCAGCTAAACCACGCGCATCATACACTGCTTGTAAACAATCTTTAAGATCATCACCTTGCCATTTACCAGCATGGCGTAAAATTGATTTACCTGAACCTAGACGTTGAGGAGGTTTTGCTTTTTTAATTTTCATATTTTTAACCATCATCAGCACTTCTGCTATTTCTTCTTCTGTCATTGATTCAATTTCTGTAACCAGTTGTTCTTTAAATGTCATTTTATTTTCTCCTATATTTAATTACTAATATAATATCACAAAAATCAGCATTTTTTGTCAGAATCAGGATATCCAGGATTTGAGGATTTGCAGGATGTTATTGATTAATTTTCTGTTTGTATCAGAATTTAAAGATATTATATAATAATTTAATCTCTATTTTTCATTTTTTTTAGCCAACAAAAAATATCATCCTGTACATCCTATAATCCTGGTTATCCTGATATGGCTAACGCCACGCTTCGCTATCAGACAATAAGACACAAAGGAAAACCAGAAGTTTAAAAATTACATCCTGTAAATCCTATAATCCTGGTTATCCTGATTCAGACAATATTATCAGACAATTTCATTCAATGCTGGTAAGCTATTAACTATTTTCACTGTTTCTAAACTTACTCTCACAATCCTTTTAACTAATTCTACTATATAACGCGGATTTTCTGACCAATGGTTGGGATCATTAATTATGCCACTATCTTTATCTTTGGTGACTTTATACCTTTCCATAATCCATTCTAAGGCTGATTTGCCATTTACTATATATTCGTAGGCTTCTAGGGGAATTTGCGATAGGGTAAGTTTACTATTATAGATGATGATGGTTTTATCTATGCCGTTTTTATTCTTACCAAATCCCATTTTTTCGACTCGATAATCTTCGTCATCTAAATATAATTCTTTTTTAAATTCTTCTAATTCATAAGGTTCTATGGTTTCATAGTTTATATGCCAGTATGCTAATTCTCTACCCGCTTTACTGAATGTCCAAAAATCGGCTGTAAAGGGGATTCGTGGTAACATTTTCTTGAGGTCAGATGCAAAGCGTTGTTTATATTCGGGAGAATGTAATACTCCATAAATGTAATAGAAGATGTCTTCTTTGGTGATGGTTTTGTCTTGATATTTTTGCTGATATTCTTTTAAGATGCTATCGGGGATGTTTTCTTTTTTGGTGTATTGTTCTGTGTTTGCTGTTGCAAATAGCGATCCTAATTCGCTTTTTTTTTCGTAGGTATATAAGGGGAAACATTGACCATTATGTTGAAAATGATAATCAGGAATAACATCAGTTATTAAAGCTGAAAAATCTTTTTGTGCGCCAACTCCAACAACAGAAATTACTAAATTATCTAAATTTTCATTGGGGAAAATTTTATGTATTTGTCCAGGTCTTTCATTAAAATCTCGATTAAAATAAATGTTTTGTTTGCAATAAGGACGATAAATACTACTAACTACAAATTCTGAGTTATAATTATGATATATTCCCTTTTTTAAATCTTGTTTTAAGTTGACTGACCAACTTATTTTTTTAGTGTCATTATCAATAAATTTTTCTACATCAGGTTTATTTCCTTTACAGTTTTGATATGCTGTTAATTGATTATTGTAAAATTCAATCATTCGAGTCATATTATTAATAACTGATTGATTAGAAAAATTATAAACCCAAACATCTCTATTAGTTTTTACTCCACCTGAATAAATATCAAAAATAGTTTTTGTTGCTGCATCTTTTTTATCACCTAATGAAATAAAACTTTCAAAACTATCATTACGTTGGTTAATCCAATCATTATTTTCATTAGGGTTTATTTCTTGCCAGTTTATAGTAGAAATATCACCAAAATTTTTAATAATACTTAATTTTTCTTCCCGACTTAAATAATCACCAATATCATAATAAAATACTTTATTTTCTAGCTTCTTATGAAAATTTTTGATTAAGAGAATAATCGCAATAGTAGTTCTTGTACCTTCACCAAAAACATTACCTTTTTCTTTTCTCCTTTGTTCTCCAGAAACTCTAGCATCACCTCTTAAATTAAAACAATAAATACTTGTAAATTCATCGCCTAAAGTTTTTCTTAATCCATCCATTCCATTGCTATCAATAAATGAGCCATTACTGACGAAACAAACTATACCTTTATCTTTGATTCTATCACTTGCCCAACGAAAACCTCTAACATAAGAATCATAAAGTTTATTTTTTAAAACGGCTTTAGAATGTATTGCATATGTATTTTGTATTCTGCTGTCAAGTATAGGATATTGAATATTCTTATTATTGTCATTTTCACTTTCTTGCTTTGCAGAATAAGGAGGATTACCAATAATCACAGTAATATCCCTTTGCTTTTGATTAATAACCCGTTGATTATTCTCAGGAAAGATACTTTCTAACAAAAAACCTTCATTTTCAAACATTTGAAAAGTATCAGTTAAAACAATCCCATGAAAAGGTTCATACTTACCACCACTTAAAAAGTGATAACTTTCCTCAATATTAATTGCAGCAATATAATAAGCTAATAAAACAATCTCATTCGCGTGCAATTCAGAAGTAAACTTGCGTTGTAAATCTTCCGGTTTAATTAACCCACTTTGTAACAACCGCACGATAAAAGTACCCGTCCCTGTAAACGGATCTAAAACATGAACACCTTCATCACTTAAACCGACTCCAAACTCTTGTTTTAAAGCAAAATCAGCACTTTTAATAATAAAATCTACCACTTCCACAGGAGTATAAACAATTCCCAATCTTTCAACCAACCTGGGAAAAGCCGCACGGAAAAATTTATCATATAATTCAATAATTATCCGCTGTTTTCCTTCCGCATTATCAATACCACTAGCGCGTTCTCGCACACTTTGATAAAACTTTTCTAAAGTCTTTACTTCCTTCTGCAAAGATTGACTTTCCAACAGATCTAACATTCTTTGCATTGTCTGAGAAACCGGATTAAACTTAGTAAATTCGTAACCTTCAAACAAAGCATCAAAAACGGGTTTAGTAATTAAATGTTGCGATAACATTTCAATGGCTTCATCTTCACTGACATTGGGATTAATATTTTGATGTAATCCCGTGATAAACTCATCAAAAACCTGTTTAGCTTCCGATTCTGAATTTGCTAATAAACCCTTAATTCGGGAGGTGTGAGTATCAGCAATTCTCGCTACATCCTTAGCCCAATCTTCCCAATAACGACGATTACCACATTTAACAACAATTTTGGCATAAATCGCATCTCGCCATTCTTCAATGGGAAAATTCAATTCTAATTGTTTGTAAGAACTTCCTTTTTTTGCACTTTGAGAACTTCCATTATTTTCAGTTTTACCTCCCACTCCAACAACAGCAATTTGAGGAGGACGACGTTTATTTAATTCTATCTTATTAACAGTTTCATTAAAGCGCTCATCATGGGAGCGCAAAGCCTGTAATACTGACCAAATTACTTTATATTTTTCATTATCTTTTAAAGCGACATCGGGAGACATATCCGCAGGAATACCAACGGGTAAAATAATATAACCGTACTTTTTCCCCTCCGCTTTTCTCATCACTCTACCAACGGACTGGACCACATCCACCATAGAATTACGGGGTGTGAGAAATATGACAGCATCTAAAGCAGGAACATCCACACCTTCCGATAAACACCGCGCATTTGATAAAATTCGACAAATATTCCCGCTATTTCCCTCCCTTGTAGGGGGTTCAGCTTTTAACCATTCTAATTTACCATTTCTTTGTAAGGAGTTTTGAGTACCATCTACATGATCTAAATGACAATTTAATAATTCTTCATCATCAGGATTTAATTGTTGATATTGATTAATAATATCAGCGAATAATTTAACAATCTTTTGAGAATCTTTAATGGTGCGAGAAAAAGCAACCGCACGTTTCATGGGGTTGATATCTTCTATATCTTCTCCTTCTGTATCTTTAATTAAACGTTTTGCTAAACCATTCCAACAACCGATAATTTTAACCGCGTCATCTAAATTTAATTCATTATTTGCATCTGCTAATTGTTGTTGAAAAGTTGCACTCACAAATTTTTCATCAACAGCTAACACCATGACTTTATAATCACTTAATAAACCAGTGCTGACAGCTTCACCAAAACTTAACCGATGCAATTCTTTACCATAAATATCTCCATCATCCATTGAACATAAAACTGCATCATTTTCTTGGGCTTGAACTTTTGTATCTTGACTATATATTTTTGGAGTCGCTGTCATATAAAGACGCTTTTTACTTTTGAGAAAATCTTGATTATGGACTTTCACAAAATAAGATTCATCTTCACCAGAAATAGTTACTCCTGTGGTTCTATGTGCTTCATCGCAGATAATTAAATCAAATTCTGGTAAACCTTTTTTTTGTGCATCTGATATTGCTTGAATTGATTGATAGGTAGAAAAAATAACAGTTAATTCTGATTGATCTTGATTTTGTAGAGACGTTCCATGGAACGTCTCTACATTTGGGGTATTATTAACATTTGCAGTATTATTTTCACGGATTTTTTGATAGGATTTAATAATATCTTCAGCGTTAGTTGTCGGGGGAAAAGCTAAATCATTAATGGTAAGATCAGCAAGATCATCATCATTTTTAGATTTTTTCTTATTTTTACCCACATTCACATCAGAACAAACTGCGATACTGTGAAAATTAATATCACTTTCCGCAGTCCATTCTCGCAAAGTTTGGGAAAGTAAAGAAATAGAAGGAACTAAAAAGAGAATTAAATTATTTTCTCTAGGGAAATTTTCCGCAATTTTCAAAGCAGTAAAGGTTTTACCAGTACCGCAAGCCATAATTAACTTACCTCTATCACCATTTTTAAACCCTGCGAGGACTTTTTCTAAAGCAGTTTGTTGATGAGGACGAATTTGTTTTTTAGGTTTAAGTTCTAAATTATCAGGATTTTTTAAACTGTATTTATCCCAGTCAACCGGACTATTAGCTAAATCATAAATACTAGCACGAACAACGGGAATTTGTTGATTTGACAAAGCAGATTCAGCATTTTTACTCCACCTATCAGTAGTAGAAATAATCATGCGTTTTTTAAATAAATTCGTTCCTGAAGCAGTAAAAAATGAATCTATATCTGATTTTTCTAAAGTTTGATCTTCTGCATAACATTTACATTGAATCGCACAATAATCGCCAGTATCTCGTTCAATTGCTACTAAATCAATACCTGTATCTGGCATATTTCCCCGTTTAGGAAAATCCATCCACATCCAAACTTCGCTAAAATGCTGTTTGTAAAAGGGATCGGTTTTGAGATATTGCACCATTAATCGTTCAAATTTATCTCCTAAATCACGGGGAGAATTAGCATTTTGTCTAAATTCATCTAAGATTGTGTTGATAGTCATGTTTAGATTTTTCCTTTTTTGTCAGAATCAGGATTTAGAGGATTTTTTTGGCTAAGATTTTAATCATTAATCCTGTAAATCCTCAAATCCTGGATATCCTGATTCAGACAATATAATAACCACACTCAAGTATAGTTGTAAATAGTTTATTAGATTATGTTATATTATTTTTTATTGAATTAAATCAAAATATACAAATATAGATAAATTTCGTCAGATTAAGTTTAGTGAATTTGTTCATGCAATCTATAACCAGACTGGGAATTTATTCCCAGTCTCATAGCAAAAGTCATTTTTAAGATGACTCAAAAATTCTCTAATTCTCAGAAACTTCTAAAGTTTGCAACCAAACAACCAAATCATCTAAACTCGCAAAATCTAAAAACACCTCAGTTAAAGCTTCCAATTGCTCCAGAGATAACTTCTCAATCTGCATTTTTAGCTGACTAGGAATTTTCCCAAATCTTTTCGATAACAACCGCAGGATCAGATTTACTTCCCCCTCCTGTTTACCTTGTTGCATACCTTGCTGTATACCTTGCTGCATACCTTGCTGCATACCTTGCTGCATACCTAATTCGGTAGCTTCTTCTCTGAGTTCTTCATACAAGCGAGTTTGCTGAAAACTTATGCCTAACATTGCTTCTATCTCCACACGACTTAAACGAGTAAACCGATAAGAAATAATCGTGTTGACACTCCCCGCTCTAAAGAGACGGGGATTCTTAAGACCAAATAAATAATCTTAACGGCGATATCAATGCGCCTCTACTGATTCCA
>JAKOGY010000192.1 GCA_028658405.1 Dolichospermum sp. ST_sed8
ATCTTGTAGAAACATCTTTTTTTTGACTGAGCTTTAAACTGGTGCAAATGAGTGTTTCTTATCTGTTCCCTGTTCCCAGTTAAGAGTTCCCTGTTCCCTTCTTTTGTAAAAAACAGGGTTATATTGGTTTTTTACGCCAGATTTTATGGCTCTAAAACCAAAAGACTCAATTTCTACAATGACTGAATGACTGTTATATCACCAGGTTTAGTTAGTATCCAAATCCAACTTCATCAGTGTCCTCTAATACACCTGATCCTGTTCCGTTACTAATACGTCCACATCCACCACAAGGTCTACCACATCCACCGCAAGGTCTACCACATCCACCGCAAGGTCTACCACATCCACCGCAAGGACCACATCCACCGCAATGAGCAAACCATCTTTGGGTGGTTTCAGAGTCAAATACTCCCGACATTGCTAGTTTTTCTAAAGCTGCTATTTCCTCCTCCGATAACAAAAGTCTTTCGAGTTTGTCTACTTGGTCTACTAAACGCATTTCTACAGTTGGTTGGTTCAGTGTTTTTTCTGCAAGCATTGTCATCTACTCCTTGTAATTTAAACTCAATAACCTGTTGGCAAATCTGTATTCGAGTTCATGAAAAGCTGGAATGCTGTTTTTGAGTCAACTAGTTTTCAATCAACAATTAGGAATCTCTCAAAAAGCTGGTTTAATTTGCTTTTTGAATTTTTCATTGTTGATTTTTAATTCCGCTATGCGGTACTAGTCCAAAAAATGTCAAAATCACTTTTCGATCAATGTAGGAAAATATCAGATATAACTATATTCCCTCATTGTCTTTCAGCAAAATCTTGCTCTTGTTAGCATTGCAAATTATATCTTCTTTGCTTACCCAACTTCTATAAGAATATCTTTTCCTGTCAGATTTGCTTCATTCTTAAGTAGTATTAGTTTTACTATTGATAGTGAAGAAAGCAATTCATTAAGTTGGGTTGATGATGCGTAAAGTTCTGGAAATAGAAAGTAATCTGATGGTTTAGCTCGATTTTAAATAATTTATAGGTAAGTTAAAAACGTAGTTCTATTTCTTTATGGTTACTACTTGAGAAAGGTATTCATCCTTTTTGATTTTTCAGCATTTTATTTAAAGAAACCAAATTAGGCATTTAATAATCCTTTAATTATCAAGCCTCTATAGATTCTAGGCAGTTTTGATATCCGTACAAATCCTGAATTAACTATATATTTGAATATTTCTCATATATTCATCCCTAAGAAGTGGAGAACAAAAATTTTGACAATTAGAATAAAAAAATAATATAGGAATCATCAATGATATTTGAAAAATTTTCACTTTTGGTCAGCAATACCCAGCAGAACCTGTGCCAATTTAGCATCAACCTTTTGCAATCAGAGAATTGTCTAACATTTTTATGACTTACGCAAAAATCAGGAAAGAATGAACCACGAAGGAGCGAAGGACACGAAGGAAAGAGAGTTTGAGAGATATTTTGCGTAAGTCCTAATTTTATCAAAAATCAGGTTTAATTAATGAGCGATTTTAGAGTTTGGTTTGGAGACTGCACTAGAGTTTTATTTCGTTCTTTGCCTTTGTTATGGACAGCAGCACCTCAAGAAATGATCTTTTTGATTGCTGTGACTTTATTGCAAGGGTTTCTTCCGGGAATTAGTGTTTGGAT
This sequence comes from Dolichospermum sp. ST_sed8, assembly GCA_028658405.1. GTDB lineage: Bacteria > Cyanobacteriota > Cyanobacteriia > Cyanobacteriales > Nostocaceae > Dolichospermum. Next base: position 1,666 of record JAKOGY010000192.1, read on the forward strand.
TACCAAGCTAGTAGTAGATGCTGTAGCCACAGCCTTAACATCTGGAAGAGCATTAGACGATTCAATTCTCTGGCCTTTGGTAGCAGCATGGGTGGGAGCTTTGCTACTAGAAACGCTTTTATATCCTTGGATATTTGCACTTCAGGGGAATCTCAATGACAAATTAGCAGCTCACATTAGTTTATTATTAATGCGAAAAGCTGATAGTTTTGCCGACCTCAGCCGTTTTGAAGATGCTGAATTTTATGATGAGCTACAACTGCTCCAACAACAAGTTAGCTATAAACCGTTAAATCTAGTCGAAAATTTGGTGGAATTAAGTCGCTCTTTGGTGACTTTAATTGTAGTAGTCGGGTTACTAATTCCACTGGCTATTTGGATACCATTGGTAATTGCGATCGCCACTATACCCCAAATAGTAGTTTCTTCCCAATACGGTAGGGCTATTTGGCTCACTTTATTTGAAAACAGTCCTCAAGCTCGCAGAATGCAGTATTACACCACAGTAATGCTGACTGATACCTATGCCAAAGAAATCAGATTGTTTCAACTAGGCTCATTTTTTATGGAGCTTTACGGACAAGCTTTTCAATCGTTACATCAATCTATGCGTCATTTGCGGGGTAAACAAGCATTTTGGTCATCTAGTTTAGCTATTCTGAGTACATTAGGAAATGGGTTTGCTTTCTATTGGGTAGTACAAAAAGCTTTTCGAGGAGCATTTAGTCCGGGTAGTGTCCTGCTGTTTGTCCAGTCATTAACTTACTTTCAAAATAATTTAGAAAGATTCGTCAGTCATTGGTTGGATCTATTTGAGAATATTATTTATATGCAGCAGTTTTTCAATTTTCTTGATAGTCCTACCCCCATGGTATTAAACATACCTGGGGAAAAAATCCCCACTCCGATTCGTGCAGGTATTACTTTTGAACAAGTTGATTTTCACTATCCAGATGGTAGATTAGCACTCAAGGATATTTCTTTTACTCTTTATCCAGGGGAAACAGTAGCCATAGTTGGAGAAAATGGTGCGGGAAAAACTACTTTAGTCAAGCTATTAACTAGGCTCTATGATCCTACAACCGGACGGATTATTGTTGATGGTATAGACCTGAGAGATTTAAATTTACAACAGTGGCGACAACAAATTGCCGGAGTTTTTCAAGACTTTGGCCACTACTCGCTCACGATAGGGGAAAATATCGCTTTAGGAAATTTAGCGGCTCTAGAAAATCGGGAAATTCTCAAATATGCGGTAGAAAAAGCCGATATCGTCAAACTAGTTGCTGATTTTCCCAGCGGGGAAGATACACAATTGGGTAAGCAATTTGGTGGTACGGAACTTTCTGGAGGACAGTGGCAAAAGTTAGCCCTAGCTCGGGCTTTTGTCCGCAAAGAAGCCCAACTACTACTTCTGGATGAGCCTACCGCAGCCCTTGACCCCCGCAGCGAGTGTGATTTTTACCTGCGCTTTGTTGAACTAGCTGAAGGCAAAACTACTATTCTCATTACCCACAGATTAGCCTCAGTGCGAATGGCTGACCGGATTTTAGTCCTTAAAGATGGTCATTTAATTGAGGATGGTACTCATCAAGAACTGTTACAAAGTGGAGGCGAATATACTGCCCTATGGAATATGCAGGTAAAACAGTACGGGGTGTCGTGAAACCCAAAAATCTGATTCCTTGGCTAATTGGGCTGGCTGTATTTAGTTTATCGGGAGTTGGTATTGCTTATTTCAGCCATTGGTATCAACCTGCTAAGGAGGATATTACAGATTTAACCGTCCCTGTCACTACCAGCAACTTAAAAATTAAAATCAAAACCAATGGAGTTGTCCAACCAGTCCGCAAAATAAATATTGGACCAAGAGAAGCCGGTAAAATTGCTAAACTCTATGTAGATGAAGGTAGTTCTGTTTACAAAGGCCAATTAGTGGCAGAAATGGAGCGTCAAGCTTTTCAAGCCCAAGTGAATCAGTATCGGGCAATGTTATTGAAAGCAAAAGCCGATTTGCAAGAAAAACGCAAGGGTTACAGACCAGAAGAAATTGCGATCGCTCAAGCTGATGTACATAAATATACAGCACAAGTACGGGAAGCCCAATCTCGTTTGGTATTAGCCACTCAACGAGTCCAGCGCAGACAATATCCTGTATCTCAAGGAGCAATATCCCGTGATGATTTAGATACAGCTTTGAATGAAGAAAAAAGCACCAAGGATAATTTACAACAAGCTAAATTTAGTCTGATATCTGCTCAACAACAACTAAAAAAACTACTTTCCGGTTATCAAACTGAGGAAATTACTAAGGCCGCTGCTGAAGTAGCCCAGGCAACTGCTCAGTTACAATTTTACGAAACCCAGTTAGAAAATACTTACATTCGCGCCCCGTTCTCTGGCTTAATTACCCGGCGTTTTGCCCAAGCGGGTGACTTCGTAACTCCAAATACTTCCGTTTCTACCAATGAAGGGGGAACTAGTGCCTCAATTGCCGAATTAGCCAGTGGTTTGGAGATAGAAGCTAAAGTTCCTGAAGTAAATATGGCGAAGATTAAGCAAAATCAGCCTGTGGAAATTCGTCTTGATGCTTTTCCTGAACAAGTTTTTCAAGGAAAAGTCCGTTTAATTGCTCCTAGGGGAGTCAAGGAAGAAAATGTCACATTCATGCGAGTTAAGGTAGCTTTGGCAACAGGTCAAGATCAACTCAAGGTAGGGCTAAATGTTAAGTTAACTTTTCTCGTGAATGACATTCCCAATGCTTTGGTAATTCCTTCGGCTGCGGTGATATCTGGGAAAGAAGGCCAAGTGGGTGTACTCTTACTAGACAAGGATAATCAGGCAAAATTTTATCCTGTTCAAGTCGGAATTACATCTGGAGATAAAACCCAGATTTTGAGTGGACTTTCTCAGGGTGAACGAGTTTTTATTCAACCACCACCTAATCAATTAATTGATGGTATTGATAATCAGATGGGATCTTAATCTACTCTCAGAAAAATATAGATTAAATGAACCACGAAGAAGCGAAGGACACGAAGGAAGAAGGAAGGAAGGAAGAAATTTTATGCTGGAAAGTGTGCATATGGCTTTTGCAACTATCTCTGCTAATAAACTCCGTAGCGGACTGACGATGCTGGGAATAATTATTGGCAATGCTTCTGTTATTAGTATGATTGGTATTGGACAGGGCGCACAGAATCTTGTGTTGGGCAAACTTGAGGCGTTTGGCGCAAATCAACTGACAGTATATACCAATTTTGAAGATGATGAGGGGATGAAATTTCCTGATGCTCAATTGGTGTTATCAGACGCGGAAGCAATTAAGGCACAAGTTCCCAGTGTTGTTCAAGTTGCTCCTGTAGATGAACAGAAAATGTCAATCAGTTTTAATAATAAGTTAATATCAACAACTGTTAAAGGAACTACATCTGATTTACTCGCTGTCCAGAATCTTATTCTTGTTTCTGGCAGAATGTTTAATCAAACACAACAGGAACAACAGGCTCAAGTTACTGTTTTGGGTGCAGAAACTAGCCGGAAGCTATTCGGTGATAAAAATCCTGTTGGGAAAGAGGTGATGATTAATAATATATCTTTTCAAGTTATTGGTTTGTTGCAATCAAAGGGTGCATTTGCTGGGGAGAATTTAGATCAAACTGCTATTGTCCCTCTCACAACTTATGCTAATAGGTTAGTGGGACGGAGATCAATATCTGATATTCCTATTAGTTACATTTTGGTAACGGCAAAAAATAAAGATAGTGTTCGTACCGCAGGTTTTCAAATTACTAATGTTCTGTCTCGACTACATGGTAAAAAAGATATAGCTGTTTACGCTAATAAAAAGTTTCAAGAATTAGTATTACAGGTAACTGGTATTTTGTCATTATTATTAGCTTTGATTGCGGCTATTTCTTTGTTAGTCGGTGGGATTGGCATTATGAATATTATGTTAGTATCTGTGACGGAACGCACTCAAGAAATTGGGTTACGGAAGGCTGTTGGTGCAACTCAAAAAGATATTTTAATGCAGTTTTTAGTTGAGGCAATTATTCTCTCTCTCTCTGGATGTTTGCTGGGAATAGTTTTAGGAGTTGGGGGAACTTTGCCATTAGCATTTTTCACGCCTTTGACACCTCAATTTCCTCTATATGCGATTGTTGTAGCAGTGGGAATATCTGGGAGTATAGGCTTGATTTTTGGTGTGTTTCCAGCCCGACAAGCTGCTATGCTAGACCCAATTGTTGCTCTTAGAAGTGGCTAATTATTGAGATTTTTTTATTGTTGGTCAAGTAGGACTTGCAAAAAAGAAAGTAAAAGCATTGATAAATAAAGGTTCACAGGGTTTTACACGCAAAAAAGTGCAAGATTATTAACAATAGATGTTTAAAACCCTGGCATTTTAACTAAAAATAACCGCGTAAATTCGAGGGTTAATTGCCCAACTCTTCTCTTCCTTCTTCCTTCTTCCTTCGTGTCCTTCGCTCCTTCGTGGTTCATTAACTCCTGTACGGGCGTATTGCTATACGCCCCTACTGAATTGTTACGGTTTGCTGAAAACCTGGGAAAAGATGCTAATTATGAAAATTTAAATTGGTGGTAATTCCAAGGGGATACTACCTAGAAGTCCTTTCCGAAAATCAGTGATCATTTGTCTGGCTGTGCGTTCTATATCACCCTTATAACGATGTTCTGCTAAGGCTTGTAAATAGTCTTCTCCTGTGTACATGATGGAATCGAGATCATACCGTTTAAGGAATGGGTTTGGTGGTAATGAATGGGAATGTGTTTTCTGAAGTTCATTAACTATATCTATGAATGCCGCAGCTATGAGTTGATTATCATAAGCCGCTTCACCGATATCATCACAAATAGCTAATTTGATGGCTGCGGCTTGGCTGTCAAGTCTAGCTGGAATGACACCAGGAGCATCTAGTAATTGTAGTTCATCTGAAATTCTTACCCACCGCAATTGACGGGTAACACCGGGACGGGCTGCGCTTTCTACCACTCGCTTTCCTATCAACCGATTAATTAAAGCTGATTTACCGACATTGGGAAAACCAATCACAACAGCACGAACAGGACGGGGTAACATTCCCCTATCTGTGCGACGTTGGTTAAGTTCTATACCTGCTGCTTGGGCAGCTTTGGTAATGGCGGCCATACCTTGACCATGTTGGGCGTTGGTAAAATATGGAAATTCACCTCGATTTTTAAACCACTCTATCCATTGCGATCGCACTTGTGGTAAAACCATATCTACTCGGTTGAGTACCAATATTCGTGCTTTTGTCCCCACCCATTCATTCATTTGTGGGTGATTTGTGGATATGGGAATACGAATATCTCGCACTTCTAAAACCACATCAACCCGTTTTAGCTGTTCTTTGAGATTTTTTTCAGCTTTGGCGATGTGTCCGGGATACCATTGAATCAGATTTAATTTGTAATTTTGTGTTATTGACATTAGTTATTAGTTATTAGTTATTAGTCATTAGTCATTAGTTATTAGTCATTAGTCATTAGTTATTAGTCATTGGTAATATTTCCCCCTGTTCGCTGTTCGCTGTTCCCTGTTACTTTGATTGATGTAAAATTAAACGGTTGCCGTCGGGGTCATAAGCGTAAATTTCTGTACCGTGGGAAGCTATGGAAGTTATTCCGGGTGGGGGATAGCCTAAAGATGCTAGGTGAGATATGGCAGTTTCTAAATTATTTACTTCTAAACACAAACTTAGGGGACTTTGGGTATTAGTGACAAATTCCAGTTCATTTGCTGATTTAGGTTTAAAAATACCTAACTTTAACCCAGCAAGTTGAAACTCAGCATAAATATGGGGAATTAATTTATTCGGTTTTTGTTCTAGCAATTGAGTATAGAAACTGACTATATTGTCAAAATTAACTGTGGCTATGGTAAGTATTACACTATTATATTGCATTTAGGAAAATTCAGAAGTATTGCTAACGCCACGCTGCGCTATCAGAATAAAATTTCTTTTCTCTTACCAATTACCAATTACCCATTACCTGTTCCCTATTAAGCATAATATTGTGAGATAAACTTGTCAGTTACCTGCCAAAGCGGTTTATCTAGTTTTGATAATGCCCATTCGGCGATTTCTTGGGGGACACCACCATAAAAGGCTTCAGCAATACTACCCGTAATACAGGCTATAGTGTTACTATCACCACCAATAGAAATAGCATTACGAATTGCGTCTTCAAAATCTGTGGATTCTAAAAAGGCGATAATGGCTTGAGGAACAGATTCTAGGCAAGATTCATTGAATTCGTAAGTTGGTCTAATTTCGGCTAAAGTAGGTTTTAAGTTGTAACCAAAGGAATTTTGGACATAAGACTTAATAGTAAATTTATCATACCCTGTCCGCGCTAAAAATATGGCGGCTGCGGTTGCTTGTGCGCCTTTAATGCCTTCAGGATGGTTGTGGGTAATTTCAGCGCTGCTTTGCGCTTCTTGTAATACAGTATTAAGATCATCAAAGACAGATCCTATGGAACTAACCCGCATGGCTGAACTGTTCCCCCAGCTATTGTAGGCTTCGGTACTATCGGATTTTGCCCATTCTCGAAATTTATCACTATAACCAAGTTCTGGATATTCAGCGTAGTATAATTTGAAGGTTTCAATATATCGAAATTGGTCAATATATTTAGTATTGTCAGGAAATGTATCCGCATTGAGAATAACTTCTGCAACGGCTATTGTTAGTACCGTGCTGTCTGTGAAAGTACATTCTTCACCAAACAGAGGAAAATTCTTAGTTTTGATGTTGTTAAACTTGTAGATAGAACCAATGATATCACCAGCGATCGCACCCAGCATAATTAAATTATGAGATTAAATCAGTTTTATAAGCTGATAACTATTTTACCACTCTGGCACAACCGTGAGCGATCGTTGACTTTTTTTTCATAAAACATGATCTTCTGAGTAATGCTCAGTAATTACTATGTATTTGTTTACATATTTCATTCAATGGGAATAAAGGCTTCAGTCGCTTCACCTTGTTGACGATGAGGTACGGAGATGGCATTTTTCTAATAATTAATTATTTAATGCTATGGTAAATATTATACGTAAGTTGGGTTAAGTGATAACGCAAACCAACAAATCCAGGCAATTAAATTTTCATGATGTTGGGTAACACCCGTCAACTCAAACTACATTGATAAGATATAAGTTATTTGTATGGGATTTTGGCAAAAAAGATTTTTATCAATAAACAGGGGTCTATTCTCATGATTATTGAGAATGTTATCAATAATTGAACGAGTTTTGGTTATTTCAACCAGGGGGCTTGACAGTGTTTCGAGTTTCGGGTATGCTTATGGTATTGGTGGGAAAGTGTGCGCCCATATATATAGAGTTTTTATTCATCAAGATCATAATTTCTTAAATAAATCCCAGAACTAGGGAAATAAAAGAATAATATTTGTCACCATAACCAAAATACCAAGACGTTATCTTGTATCTCAGAATGAAGATGCAATTACAGTAGATGTAGAACTAGGAAAAATCGTTAAAATGACCAGATAAACAAGTAATTAAGAAATTTCAAAATCAGGAATAATGCACACAGACACGATATTTTACCAAATCTTTCTCACTTTCCACACTCTATTATTTGAAATCCTGGGTGAACCTACAGAAAATGCCACAGATTATAAATTTACCTCTGTGGAAGTGAAAGAAAAGGCATTTCGATTTGATGGAATTTTTATGGCAGATAGTCTAGAAAAACCCATCTATTTTGTAGAAGTGCAATTTCAACCAAAACCAGATTTTTACTGGGAATTAATCGCCGAAATCAACATTTATCTCAATCAATTTAAACCTGTACAAGATTGGCAAGCAGTAGCTTTATTTGCGAAACGGAGTCTAGATATAAAAGAATTAACTGCTTATCAACAAGAATTGATTAATAGTGGGAGAATTAAACGGATTTATTTAGATGAATTACCACCGGGTTCAATTGGTATGGGGTTAATTGAGTTAATTGTGAGTAAGGAAGCACAAGCACCAGAATTAGTTAAAACCCTCATGGCAAGAACTAAGACAGAAGTGGAGAATGAGAGAGAAAAACAAGGTATTATAAAATTGTTGGAGACTGTTTTATTATCCAAGTTTTCACAATTAAGCCGTCAGGAGATAGAAGCAATGTTTTTAGTGAGTGATATTAAGCAAACAAGGGTCTATCAAGAAGCCAAGCAGGAAGGTAGAGAGGAAGGTAGAGAGGAAGGTAAAAAAGATGAAGCAACAAACTTGCTAATAAGGATATTATCTAAACGGTTTGGAAAGTTGGGAGATAGTTATACTCAAAATATCAACAGTCTGAACATAGAACAACTGGAAAAGCTAGGAGAAGCATTATTAGATTTTACAGATATTAATGATTTGGAAACATGGTTAAAATCACCGGATAAATAAGTAAGCTTATTTAATTGTCTGAATCAGGATTTCCAGGATTTGAGGATTTTCAGGATGTTATTGGATGATTTTTGGTGGGAGTTTGTGATTTTTATTTGTCTGAATCAGGATATCCAGGATTTGAGGATTTTCAGGATGTTATTGG
>JAKOGY010000193.1 GCA_028658405.1 Dolichospermum sp. ST_sed8
AGTCTGGTAGATGGGACTTGCACCCATATCAGACCGAGAGTTCAACCTTTTTCCATGATTGGATTAGGTTGGTTAGTTTATGTACGGACTGATTACCGTGATTCAACTAACAACGAATCGCACTAAGCTTTTGACCGTTTGTAGGAGGTTCCGCTGGATAAACCTTGGGTTCTTTAGCAAAATTATTGAGAAGACCGCGTTCTTCGTTTGTATAGGGCATGAAGTGATTCCTTGTTATTTTTATTTACTTAATGGTACATAAATTTTGCATCACTCTCATAAAAATAAACAAATAATTACATGAATCAAAATTTCTGATACTTTAGCTTGTATCTTGACAAAATAGACAATTTATGTAAAGTACATAACTATAAATTTCTCCGCCGACCTACTAGTCTGTCAAATAAATTTTGACGGATAAGAAACGAACCACGAAGGCACGAAGGACACGAAGGAAGAAGGAAGAAGGAAGAATCAAAATGGCAACGAATGAACCCGTCAATTAGTTCTTGACAGACTACTACTTACTTGGTTAGAAAAGCAATACCTTAGCCAAATCAAAAAATTCATTAATTCGTAGGTTGGGTTAAGGGACGAAACCCAACAAATACGTCGGGTTTCTCTTCGTTCAACCCAACCTACACAAAAATGGCTAAGGTATTGCAAAAGAGATGAGGTTTTATACCCACCTCTAATTTGTTAACTTTTATTTAAATAGTTAAGAATTATTGAGGTTTATCTTGTTGACGACGAGAACGCATATTTTCCCGCATTTGCTTCATTTGCGCTTGCTGTTGGGGAGTTAACACAGCTTGCCTTTGTTGTTTGGATAATTCTTTGATTTTTTTAATTTGATCTTTCTGTGCTTGAGTTAAGTTCAAAGAATCAAAAATATCCCCCCTCTTCTCACGTCTTTCCTGACGTTGCCCTTGTCCTTGTTGACGTTGTGCTTGACGTTGAGCCATTGCGGCTTGTAATTTAGTCTTTTGTTCAGGAGTCAAAACAGCTTCAATTTGAGCGCGGGTATTGCGGCCAATTTCCTTCATTTTCGCTTTTTGTTCGGTCGTCAAATTCAAGCCTTTGAATGGACCCTTTTCCCGCATTTCCTTGCCAGGTTGGAGTGAGGGTGTACTTGATTGTGCTTGAACTGTAAAGGGAGTTGCGATTAAAGTTAAAGCCAGAGTACCAGCAATCAGTGATAATGTCTTCAGTTTCATAATTACCTTTTGGTTAGGTCGGTTTTCTATGTTTATATGATAGGGATTAACATCCAGGAATGATATGAGGCAAAAGTCACGTCTACATCCGTTACTTTAGTCATGACATTAGCATTTAGATATTCTACCCCTGTTCGATTTACATTTAATTGTGATAGAAATATTTTAAGTCAGACAGACGTTTAAGTCCTCATGTATGAAGTTTCTTAATTTTTAACTTTCAATTGTCAATTATAAATTATTTATGAATCATCCTATTCAGTTTAATAATCATCCTTTTAGATTTCTACTGTATTTAGAATGGCTGTTGTTAGGATTTTCTGGTTTAATGGTATTGATGCCATCTCCTTCACCGCGCTTTTCTGCAATGTATCCAGAACTGACAATTTGCAGTTTGGCAATTTTTGGTTTCATGGGTTTAAGATTACCGACTTACAATAAAACCAATAAAATCATTTATACAGCTATTGAAGTAGTATTAATCTTAATTACTGGCTTTTTTGGGGGTAGAAGTGCGAGACTTTTTCCCTTTCTCTATTTAATTTTAGTAACTCGAAGTTGTTTGATTTTTCAACTTCCAGGACGATTAGCCGTTACCTTTTCGTCATTTATTTTATTTTTACTTACCCTTAAACAAAGGATGCCTCCAGGGAGATTTTCACCCATAGCTCAAGAAAGATTTAGATTTTTTAGTTTTAGTTTAGCAGTTTTATTCGGTTTAAGTTTAGTATTTGTTTTACTATTAATGAATGCTGTTTTATCTGAACGGCAAAGTCGAGATAAATTAGAAACTGCAAATGAAAAACTCCGTCAATATGCACTGAAAATTGAAAATCAAGCTACCTTAGAAGAACGTAACCGCATTGCTAGAGAAATTCATGATTCTTTAGGACATTCCCTCACGGCTTTAAATCTCCAATTAGAAACTGCTTTAAAGTTATCAAAATCTGATATACCTAGAGCTATGACATTTTTAGCTACTGCTAAAGAACTGGGTTCAAAAGCCTTGCAAGATGTCCGTCAATCTGTTTCTACAATGAGATCCCATCCTTTACAAGGACAATCGTTAGAACAGGCAATTCAGAACCTAGCAGCAGATTTTCAGCGTTCTACTGGTATTTTACCCAGTTGTCAAATATCCATTATTTCTCCATTGTCTATGGAAATCAGCACTCCTATTTATCGAATTATTCAAGAATCATTCACGAATATTTCTAAGTATGCACAAGCTACAGAAGTTCAACTAGAATTAACGACAACTCTAGAAACTTTAAAGTTAATAATTCAGGATAATGGTAGCGGTTTTGATGTGGAGCAAAATCCTACCGGATTTGGTTTACAAAGTATGCGCGATCGCACTTTATCATTAAAAGGTGAATTTTATATTTATAGTAGTTATAATGCTGGTTGTCAAATTGTAGTTAATATCCCCTTACCCAGAGATAAATAATAATGATTAGCATTTTACTTGTAGATGATCAAAGTTTAATTCGTCAAGGTTTAAGAGCCTTATTAGAATTAGAACCAGATATAAAAATTGTGGGAGAAGCAGAAAATGGTCAAATGGCAATTAATTTAGTCAGGGAACTCAAACCAAATGTAATTTTAATGGATATTAGAATGCCAATTATGGATGGAGTTGCTGCTACTAAAGAAGTTAATCAAAACTTTCCCCATAGTAAAGTGCTTGTATTAACAACCTTTGATGATGATGAATATGTAAAAGCAGCAATCCAAAATGGGGCAATGGGTTATTTACTCAAAGATACACCCTCAGAAGAATTAGCAGTTGCCATTCGTGCGGTTGATAAAGGATATTCTCAATTAGGACCAGGAATAGTTAAAAAACTTATGACTCAATTTCCTGCCACTCCTCCCCAACCATCTGTACCAGCGAATTTAGCAGAACTCACTCCTAGAGAAAAGGAAGTTTTGCGGTTAATTGCTATTGGTGATAATAATCGAGAAATTGCCCAAAAACTGTACATTTCTGAAGGGACAGTCAAAAATCATGTTACCAATATTTTGAATCGGCTCAATTTACGCGATCGCACACAAGCTGCTATCCTAGCTAATAGTTTTTTTACCTACTTAGAACAGGATTCTTTAAAGAAATAGCACATATTTTATTTGAGTAGTCATTACTAGCTGGCAACTTTTCTTTACCATCATGTTTATGTACATAAAATTGATATTCTTGATAAAAATTAATACACAATCCTAAAAGCTGACTAAAGTGGATACTCTTGACAAAAGTTAATAATATTTATTCTGGTTAAATCACCTAAAAAGCTGATTCTATATGAGTTACACAGCTTAAGATAACCAAGAAATCTTATATATATTCTTAACTTATATTAATGATAAGAAAATCTAAATTTCAGTATTTTCTCGGTATCATGTTCATTGTGACTGGGGCATAATTTAAATCACAAGGGCGCTAGAGAAACAGCATCCATTTACACTCCTAACTCCTTAGTTATTCAGATGTAATTAAAATCAAGTCAAGTCTATTATTCCTTTCCCATTAAAAAAATATAGATTAAATGAACCACGAAGGAGCGAAGAACACGAAGGAATAAGGAAGAAGATAAGTAATATTATCTTGGGAAGGGAGTAAGAGAACACTTTAGAATAAATGATACTATATTCGTCCAAGTAAAAAAGAGTTTGTTTAATTCGGTATTTACTTGACTTTAATACCCGCTTTCCAATTCAAAATCACGGAGAATCATCATCATGGCTATTAACGCAGAAAAACTCGGCATGGTTTTACAAAACTTTGTTAGCGGTACTACTGATGTACAGGGAGCAGCACTTGTTACTCCTGACGGACTACCCTTAGCAGCAAGCTTACCTGGTGGGATGGATGAAGAACGGGTATCAGCGATGTCAGCATCTATGTTATCCTTAGGCGAAAGAATTGGGATGGAATTAGCCAGAGGCACTATTGACCGAATCTTTGTAGAAGGTAATAAAGGCTTTGGGATTTTAACTGGTTGTGGTCAAGATGCAGTTCTCCTAGTCTTAGCTAGTGAAAGTGCCAAACAAGGATTACTAATGCTAGAAATCAAGCGAGTTCTTGCAGAATTAAAGCTAATCGTCCAGTAAATAAAGGCATATTACAGGTAACTTAATTAGAGTTCCCTGGTAGATACATCCTGCTGATTCTAGGGAACTTGCTATTTTATTTTGGATGTGTTTATTTTTGCAGCGAGTGGTTAGATTATTCATGTCAGCCGATTGACTGTATAGTGCCGATGTTGCTACGGTGAAATAGGAAAAAATGTGAACAATTTTTAGCATTTTTGCGAGGTGGAGAAACATGGAAGTTATGCGCTTGGTTGTTACGGGAACTGTAGGAGCAGGTAAATCTACCTTCATTCGTTCCGTTAGTGAAATCGAAGTTGTAGATACAGATACCCGTGCAACTGATGAAACGGCATTGCTGAAGAAAAGAACCACTGTAGCCTTTGACTTTGGCAGATTGCAATTTGGCCCTGATATGGCATTGCACCTTTACGGAACACCTGGTCAAACTCGCTTTGACTTTATGTGGGATATTCTTATTAATAAAGCACACGCTTATATTGTACTCATAGCAGCCCATAGACCGAGAGAATTTCGTCAGGCACGGAATATTATCAATTTTATGCAAGCGCGAGTCAGTGTGCCTATGATAATCGGTATTACTCATACAGATTTTCCTGGAGCTTGGGCAGAGGAAGATATATATTTGGCAATTGGTTATGTAGATGAACAAAATCGGCCTCCTCTAGTTAAAGTCAATCCCAACGAAAGAGACTCAGTAGCTGAAGCCGTGATTCATTTAGTACAGCACTTAATGGAAAGTTGTGCAGTTGAAAGCTAATATCTTTTTTCAAACTGCATATCGGCATATTTGGATTCTAGATTTTAATAATTTTCTGATGAATAAGGAGGTCGGTTATGTCTATTACTGGTAACTTTGCAGATTTTTCTTTGCCAGAACTATTGCAATTTTTGGATCAAGGTAAAAAAACAGGTGTACTTCACATTGAATTATCACCTAACGAAAATCAAAATAACGCCAAACAAATTTATTATATTTGGCTGCATCAAGGACGGGTTGTAGCTGCATCTGACCGTTTAGATCAACAAGGTTTAACCTTAATGATTGCTCAACGAGGCTGGATAAGTGAGCGCGTTATCTCTAGGGTGACTCATATTTCTTCTTGTTTTATTAATTCACCCCTGGGACTATGCCTAAAATCCCAAGGTTTAATCCAACCAGAACAACTAAAACTGTTGTTTAATGGTCAAGTTCTTCGTCCAGTCTGTGCTTTATTTCAAATTAAAAATGGCGAGTTTAAATTTGAGCCAATCTCAGCATTGCCATTAGGAGAAATGACAGGTTTAAGTATGTCCGCGACCGAAGTTATCTTAATCGGTTTGCGAGCATTACGAGATTGGACTGCTTTAGCCGAAAAACTACCAGATCCCACGTCCGGGTTATCAGGATTAAGTGCAAAACCCCGATTACAGCTAAATGCTCAAGAATGGCAAGTATGGGAATTTGCTAATGGTGAAGTTCCCCTGGCAAAAATTGCCACCCAACTTAATCTCACTGTAGATACAGTATTGCAAATAGCTTTCCGTCTGATTGTCGTCGGTTTAGCAGAAGAGCATTTTATGGTTATGAATGCTTCTGTCCCCATGATGGAAGAATCTATTCACGAAATTCATGTAATTGAACCAGTACCAGAACCTGCTCAAAAGCCAGCCGTTAGTCAATCATTCCTCAAAAATCTAGTGGGTTTTCTGCGGAGTAAAACTGGTTGATTATACTTCTACCGCTACTATCTTAATTTTGAGAAATTTCCATACTTTATCTTTTTTAGAGTATGAATAAAAGTTCATTAAATCCACAATTATCAATGTATAGAATCCTTTACCTGAGAATTTGAATTATGTCAGACCTACGCAAAGAATTGGGCGATTTTAGTAGTATTGTCTGCTTTAAAGCTGCTATTACAGGTATGGAAGAAGCTTTGGGGGAAAAAGCTACAGCTATTGCCCTGACAACAGCCGGTCGTGCTAGGGGCAAAAAGTTAGCTGAAGATTTAGGTTTAGCAGGATCTTCAATGTCATTAGATGATGCGGCTGCTAAATTAAAACAAGCTTTAGGTAAAGAAGGGACTTGTTTATGTATAGTTGAAAAAATAATTTCTGAAGGTGAAATCATTAAAGTCTATACTACTGAAACTCTTTGTTCTGCCGGTGAACTAATGAATTCTCCCCGTAAATGCACTTTTACGATGGGTGCAGTTTGGGGCGCTGTTGAGCAACTAATTGGCAAGCGATTGAGAGGAGTTCATACCGAATCCGTCCTCAGAGGTGGTACTCATGATGTGTTTGAGTTTACTCCTTTATAGGAATACTAAATTTTGAAAAATGTTGCTACTCTATCTTTTTAGAGTATTCGTAAAAGTTAATTAAATCCACACCTAACTATTTTTAAGGACTCATTATGGCTATTGAACCTCGTGCTTTTTTGACCACAATGGAAACTCGTATTGGTCTGACTGCTGAAGATAAATCTGTAATGCAAGCAAATACAGCTTGGGGAACAGCAGTTGCTGAAGAAATGGCAAATCATTTTTATGATTTCCTCGGACGTGATACAGAAATGAATGGCATTTTAAATGCGGTAGAGGGACGTTCTCATCGTTTACATAGCACCTTTATTGACTGGTTTAATCAGATGTTCACAGGGATGGATAATTGGGGTGATGACTATGCAAAATGTCGTTGGCACATTGGATTAATTCATGTGAAAATTGGTATCGCTCCTCAGCACGTAGTACCTGCAATGGCAGTTGTTGTTGATAAAGTTGGTAAAAAACTCAAAGCTGATGGTAAGTCAGATGAATTAAAAGATGCTTTAGCTAAAGTTTGCATGATTGATTTAGCTTTTATTGAACAAGCTTATGTAGAAGTTTCTTCGGCTGCGGTACTAAAAGAAACAGGTTGGTCAGCAGCCTTATTTAGACGTTTAATTGCTACTGGTGCATCTGATATGTAAGTACAAGCCTGAAAAATTAATCAGATTCAATTAATTTTCTGTATTTATTTTTTCTAAAAATTTGTTGTCTTTGGACATACACGCAAATGCCCTGGTAATATACCGGGGCTTTATTTATGCAAACAATTCTAGACATTCCTTTCTCAGAATCCCTTTTGTTACCTTCATTTTTCTAAATGATTTAGCTATAATTTCTTCGCAAGATATATTGATTTGTGCTTGATTAATAGAAATTAAATCGGCTATTGAAGCACCATAGATAATTTCTGATATGCCACTCCATACACAAGCAGTAGCACACATCGGACAAGGTTCACCAGTAGTATATATACAATAGCCCTTTAAGGAAGGATTTTTTAGTTTAGCTGTTAAACTACGAATGGCATTCATTTCTGCATGGGCTGAGGCATCACTATATCGTTTTACACTGTTATAAGCTGTTGCAACTACTTGATTATCTTTCACTATTACAGCACCATAAGGTGCATCTCCTTTCTTTGCTTCTTCTATGGCTAAACGCATAAAATTTTCTTGGTTCATTTTTACAGGATATTTAAACAGGATCGTCTCATATATTAGTGTATTATTGTTATGATTACTATGAATTAGTTAATCTATTTTTGTTACATAGCTCCCCTTGATATTTCGCTTCACTAATACGCAAAATAAATATAAAACAAATATAATAGATATCACTGCTCATCATTGACTCCTCATGCAAATCCCCCGCTTACATCCAGATACTATTGAAGAAGTTAAACTCCGGGCTGATATTGTTGATGTAGTTTCGGAGTATGTAGTCTTGCGGAAGCGGGGTAAAGATTTCGTGGGTTTATGTCCTTTTCATGATGAAAAAAGCCCCAGTTTTACTGTCAGTCCCAATAAGCAAATGTATTATTGCTTTGGCTGTCAAGCTGCGGGTAATGCCATTAAATTTGTCATGGATTTGGGAAAACGCCAATTTTCAGATGTGGTACTAGATTTAGCAAAGCGTTATCAAGTCCCGGTTAAAACTTTAGAACCTGAACAAAGACAAGAATTACAACGGCAAATATCTTTACGTGATCAATTATATACTGTTCTCGCTTCCGCTGCTCAATTTTATCAACACACTTTAAGGCAATCTCAAGGACAAAAGGCATTAGAGTATTTGGAAAAAAGTCGGCAATTTCAACAAGGAACAATTCAACAATTTGGTTTAGGTTATGCTCCTGCTGGTTGGGAAACTCTATACCGTTATTTAGTAGAAAGTAAACATCATCCTGTGCAATTGGTAGAACAAGCGGGATTAATTAAACCCCGGAAAGAAGGAGGAGGATATTATGATGTATTTCGTGACCGTTTAATGATTCCTATTCGGGATATTCAAGGCAGAGTTATTGCTTTTGGTGGCAGAACATTAACAGATGAGCAACCGAAATATCTCAATTCTCCCGAAACAGAATTATTTAGTAAAGGCAAAACCTTATATGCTTTAGATGAAGCCAAAGACGGTATTTCTAAAGTTGATCAAGCGGTAGTTGTGGAGGGATACTTTGATGCGATCGCTCTCCATGCAGCCGGAATTAATAATGCTGTTGCTTCTCTGGGTACAGCCTTGAGTATCGAACAAGTACGGCTCTTATTACGTTACTCTGAATCCAAACAATTAATTCTGAATTTCGATGCTGATAAAGCCGGAACAAATGCCACAGAAAGAGCAATTGGAGAAATTGCTAATTTAGCTTATGCAGGGGAAGTCCAATTAAAAATCCTCAATTTACCTAATGGTAAAGATGCTGATGAATATCTACATAGTCATACTTTTGCAGATTATCAACAATTATTAACAAATGCGCCACTTTGGCTCGATTGGCAAATTCAGAAAATTATTGAAAATAGAGATTTAAAACAAGCGACAGACTTTCAACAAGTCACCCAGCAAATAGTTAAATTATTGCAAAATATAGTTAATAGTGACACACTTAATTATTATGTTTCCTACTGTGCAGAAATATTGAGTTTAGGAGATACTCGACTTATTCCTTTAAGAGTTGAAAATCTCCTGACTCAAATTAAACCTGGAAGGATAAAATCTTCACCTCAGCAAGTACGCAACCAGCAACCTAAAACCCCAAAATTATCTTTAGTACCCACAGAACGGAGTTTACTAGAACGAGCAGAGGCATTATTATTAATAATTTATCTTCATTCTTCCCGACAAAGACAAATAATTATTGAAGATTTAGAAACCCGCAATTTAGAATTTAGTCTTTCTCATCATCGCTTTTTGTGGCAACAAATGGCAGAATTTACAGTTGAGGAAGTTGATTTAATTTCTAATGTGCAAAATAGATATTTAGAATTAGCGGAAGAATTGGAAGTAGTTTCCCATTTATTTCATCTTAACGAAAAAAGTAAAACAGAAATATTACGAACTCCTCACGTTATTCAAGCAGCATTAGCTTGTATGGAGAGAGTATTCAGAGAAAAACGCTATCGTTATTTTATGGAACAATGGGAAAAAATAGATCCTGAAACTGAACCAGAAAAAGATAAATATTTTGCTGAAGCCATATATATAGAAAAAATCCATTTACAAGACTTAGAGAAACAGCGACAATTTTCTATTACTGACTTAATTTAGAAACTTGCGTAGGTTGGGTTGACGAAAGGAAACCCAACATTCTTATACCAGATTATCTTTTGATAATAGCATTTATTGTCTGAATCAGGATACTCAGGATGTCAGGATTTACAGGATTTTTGTTTTCATGATGATTTAGCGGATTTTATTTAAATAATTGTCAGACAAATATTTAATCACTGAATCCTGAAAATCCTAGAATCCTGGAAATCCTGATTCAGACAAATATTTAATCACTGAATCCTGAAAATCCTTAAATCCTGAAAATCCTGATTCAGACAAATATTTAATCACTGAATCCTGAAAATCCTTAAATCCTGA
>JAKOGY010000194.1 GCA_028658405.1 Dolichospermum sp. ST_sed8
AATACTGGATATCCTGATTCAGACAAAAAGTAGAAAATTAATCTAAACATTCACATAAAAAATGATAAACTACCATCCTGTACATCCTCAAATCCTGGACATCCTGATTCAGACAATGAAAGGTTTAAAATTAAATGAGTCGCTTTTTTATTGCTCTATTACCACCACAGGATATTCAAGAATATGCAAACGACATTAAACAGTATTTTGCAGATAAATATGCCAGTGACAGCGCCCAAAAATCACCGCCCCATATTACCTTACAACCAC
This sequence comes from Dolichospermum sp. ST_sed8, assembly GCA_028658405.1. Taxonomy (GTDB): domain Bacteria; phylum Cyanobacteriota; class Cyanobacteriia; order Cyanobacteriales; family Nostocaceae; genus Dolichospermum. The sequence continues at coordinate 271 of JAKOGY010000194.1, forward strand.
CTTTTGAATGGGCAGATACTTCTATATCAAGTTTAGAAACATCCCTACAAGCATTCGCTATTCAACAGCAGTCAGTTCCCATTACATTCAACGGGTTTGCTGCTTTTCCGCCCCGTGTTATATACATTAATGTAATTAAAAGTCAAGCACTTTTAAGTTTGCAAACTGATTTAATCACATATCTAGAAACCAACTTGGGAATTATGGATCAAATTGAGAAAACTCGTCCCTTTGTCCCTCATCTCACAGTAGCATTTCGGGATTTAACAAAGCAGAATTTTCGCATTGCTTGGCCAGAATTTGTAAATCGTCAGTTTGATTGTAAATACACAGCAACTCATTTAACTCTACTTATTCATGATGGTAACTGCTGGAAGATCAAATCAGAATTTGCTTTTTCATAACGACAACTTTTAATACTAACTTACTTAATTGTTATGGTATATTATTAAATAATAATCAGTTTATATCCACTTATCAGAGTATTTTATGGTCAGTAAATTAATTCTCAATAGCAATGAAAGTCTCAAAAAAGGTTCTCAAGGTGCAAAAGTTGAGCAGTTGCAACGAATCTTAACAGAACTTAAATTGAATCCTGGTGCAATAGATGGTGATTTTGGGAATAAAACGGTCGTAGCAGTCCAACAATTTCAACAACAACAGGGTTTAACTTCAGATGGAATAGTAGGACAGAAAACTCAGAATGCTTTAAATAAATCCCTTGAAAACCTGACAGCAACACCAAATAAAACCCCAGAACCAGTCATAGTTATAGAAAAAAGTCTTGATGCTGATCAAAAAGGTCTTTATGGTGGTTCATCTGGAAAAGTACCTCTTCCTGGAGTTGCTCTAATTAAAGAATTTGAAGGGTTATTTCTCAAGGCTTATCCTGATCCTCTTTCTGGAGGTAAACCTATCACTATTGGTTGGGGAACTACTCGCAAAAAAGATGGTAGTGAATGGAGATTGGGTGAAACAATTACTAAAGCACAAGCAGAGGAACTGTTGATTTCTCAGCTAGAGAATAGCTATCTACCACCTATGCAAAAAATCCCTGTTTGGAATGAATTAAATGCTAATCAACAGGGGGCTTTATTAAGCTTTGGTTATAACTTAGGTGCTAATTTTTATGGTAGTGACAACTTCAAAAGTATGACTAGAGTTTTGAGAGATAAGCAGTGGGATGAGATTGAAGAAACTTTTCTAAAATACAGAAATCCTGGTAGCAATGTGGAAGCAGGATTAAAACGGAGAAGACAAGCAGAAGCTAAACTATTTTTAACTCCAGTTTAGTTAACATAAAATTCCATCTATGTAGAGACGTTCCATGGAACGTCTCTACATTAATTCAAAAAATACTAATTACTTGCCATTGGGACGCTGAATAATTGTTTCTACTACCCGTCTTTTTGCTTGGGGATCAATTCCTACTAAACGCACATATTCACCGCTATATTCAGATAAACAAGATTCTAAAGTAGAAATAGCATCGGAATGGGCATCAATATTAAAAGCACCGCAACTTTGCCAAGAACCTGTCCGAAAACGGCGTTCATCAACGTGTTCAAGTGCAATTTTACAACCTTGAGCTAAAATTTGGCGAACTTGTGCTTGAGTTTCTAAACTTAAATGAGTCGGTTGATTAATCACAGGTTTACTAACTGAAACTTCCGCAATAGGAGAAGTTTCTTGATAACCTTTTCCTCGATTCAAGCGATTATATTCATCAACTAAATGAGAAGTTTCCACCCGTTTTTGTTCACTCACCATAAATTTACCAGATTCAATTAAATGAGAGAGAGTAAAATCTGGCTTTTTAAATGCTGGGGGTCCTTCTAAACTATTGACAACTCGCAAAGAAACATTTTCAAAACCGATTTGGTGGATAAAACTCCGAATTTGTTCATCATAAATCCGGGAACGTAACGCACTAAAGAAGTCAATTGATTGATGAGGAAAAGTATCAACTAATTGTTCAATTCCCCGTTGTGAAAGTCCATCTTCTGCAAAAATTCCCCCCACAATTCCCACTTTATCATCGCGGTTAGGTTCCCAGTAAAATTTGTCCATTCTCCCATCACGAATTAATGGTGCATAGAGAGTAGAAAAATCATTGCCGGTGACAATAATCGGCACACGACATAAAGGATTAGAATCATAACTTCCAGGTAACTGCACATCTGTGGGATTATCAGCAATATTCATCAGTGTGGCATTTACCAACTGGGTATTTACTGTATATTGAGTTCCTTCGTCAAAACGTCCCGCACCTGCATCTAAATCATTAATCATGAGTACGCACATTTTACCGCGCACTTTGATTAATTCCGCTGTTTCCCGATAACGCAACCGAATCAACCGCGCAGGATCTCCCGCGTCAGGACTTTCTAATTCTCCCCCGGATATCAAAGTTACTTCGATACCCATTTTCTCAAAGACTAACTCGCATTGAAAGGTTTTTCCCTCTCCTTTGCGGCCATGAATTCCTAAAATCAGGGGAACTCGAATACCAGGAATGTTTAAGAAGTTTTTGGTAATATGAACTGCAAGTTTATCAAGAAAACTAGGTGCAATATAGTAACTCATAGAATTATCCCTGTTTATGTTTGATTTAGATTATCATAGTGTTGATTAGGGCAGGCTAGAAGCCCACCCCACAAAAATATTATATTTATTGTGGGGTAGGCATCTTGCCTGCCCATATTATACTTAATAATACCTGCCTACTTACTTACTCAATTAATTTTTTAGTTGTCAATTATCTAGATCACTTTCGAGAATAGAGGCTAAAACTTGTTTGGTATTAGTTTTAAATTCTGTGACATTGACACGATTCAAAAACCAAATTGATACTAACATTCCTACCGCTTCTAATCCAAATACCAACCCATAAGCTAATACTAAATTATCTGGTAATAACTTGCGTCCCAAATCTAAAACACTACCACCAATTACAGTTGCAAAGCCTCTAGAGAGAGACTGAGCAAGTCCCCAAGCACCAATAAATGTTCCTGCGGCTTCAGCAATTGTTAAGTCTAACATTAAAGTAACTGCTGCGGTGGTAACAAAACCAGTCGCTAAACCAAATAAAACTAAAGTTAATTTCAGTACAGATGGATTAGCAGAAAATCCGGAAAACCCGATTAATAAAGCAGCAAATGCGACTAAAATACAACCTAATTTTATAGTTCGCGCTTTACCTAAACGGGGGACAATGAAAAAACCTGTAATCCCATAGGAAATTAATATCCCTGTACCGTAAAAAACGTTGAGTTTGGTACTTTCTGCTAAGGGCATTTTAAATACTTCCCCTGCATAAGGTTCTAATATCGGATCTTGCATAAACAAGCTAATAGTCATCACTAATAAAAATGTGAAAAATAATCCTGTTTGCGGACTAGCTGTTAAGATTTTCCAAGCACCTTTTAGGGTAATACTGTCTTCTCTGTTGCTTCTATTAGAACGGTTGAAGAAACGGGAATATTTTTTTTCTACCCCCACAGTTGCGACAATTGCTAAACAAAAAACTATGCCGGGAACAATCATAAATAAGCGATTAATTGCCGCTTGTAAAGTTTCTATGGGGGCGTTTGTGGTTAATTGCTTCAATAAGCTAGAACTAATAATTGCTCCCACGATAATTCCTACCATTAACATTGACCAAACAATGCCAACAACTTGGGAACGGTTGTCTTCTTCAGAGATATCAACTAATAAAGCGGCAAAATTTGTACCACTAGCACAAATGGCCAGTCCATAAACTGCGAAAACTAAACTGAGAACCGCTGTCCAACCGATTGTTTGGGTAGTCCATACCCACGTATCACCAATATTAACGGCATTTAACTGCCACATTACTTGTACCGCTAAAAAGGCTGCGATCGCAAATATTCCTGCTCCTATCCAGACGTAAGCCGTGCGATGATAACCTAATAATGGTTTAGCATCGGACATTTGCCCAAATAAAATCCTTGTTGGTGCGATAAAATAAGGGATTGCCAATACTAAGCTGCCGATAGTTGCCGGAATTGCAATTTCCTGAATCATGACTCGGTTAAGTACCCCCAGAGTCAAGATAGCCATCATACTCAAGCCCATTTGAAACAATCCCAGCCGAAACATGGTCAAAATATTGACCTTGGGGATAGATAAGGATTGATTTGGGGTGTCAAATGTATCATCCATTGCCATAATTGCTTTTTTGTATTGTTTACCAGATACAGAAATCAAATATGAGTTCTATGTTATCTCAATTAAATGGTAAATTAATTTTGGCAATCCTGACATTTAATTTTAAGTAGAATACAATTCTCACCATGAATGATTCATCAATTACCATTACTAAGTTATTAGATTCTGATTTGGAAGAACTGAGAAAAATCAGTCAAGAAATTTGGTATAACCACTATTCTTCAATTCTCAGCCATGCACAAATCGAGTATATGCTAACTAAAATGTATGGAACAGGAGTAATTGAAGATGAAATTTATAATAGAGGGATATTTTATGATCAAGTTTTGCATAATTCTAAATTAGTTGGTTATTTATCTTACAATTCAGAAATAATGGATAATATTAGTTATTTGAAATTACATAAATGTTATTTGTTGTCATCTTTACATGGTTTTGGCTATGGTCAAAAGATGTTATTTCATATTTATCAAAAAGCGCAAGCAATGAACTTGAAACAAATAATTCTGAATGTTAATAAAAGGAATGAAAAAGGAATTAAAGCTTATACTCGATTTGGTTTTAAAATTATTGATACTCAGGTAATAGATTTTGGTAGTGGCTTTGTTTTGGATGATTATATAATGGGCTATGAGATTTACGAGAAGTTAATTATTCAGTAGTTTATTTAGTAGGGTGTGTTAGCAACAGCATAACGCACCATTGAATACTTTGTAATTATGCAGATGGTTTTTTAATAACTAAAGTACCAGCTAAGATATCGTGTAAAGAACGATTTTTTTCATCAAATAGGATATATCCCCTCTAAAAGTAATTCAGAACCACATGATTGACAAAATAAGGGCTGTCTGGTGTTTTGCGGTTGTGGGCAGTTGGGATTGATACAGTAGTTCATTGACTGCTAATATAAAGTATATTTTTGATACTCATAAATCATAACCGTTGTCTGTACCATCTCCGCTTAAAAAAAAGAAATATCAAAATAGTGCGTTATTCTTCACCATAAACGCTGTATGGGATAGGCATCAAAAATTGTATCAGCACTTATTATAGGCATATTTTCCACCATAGCCTGTGCAATTAACATCCTGTCAAAAGGATCACGATGATGTAAAGGTAGTTGGGCAATAACTGAAATATGCTTTGTGTTAATTTGTTGTAATGTAATACCGTTCCCAATTATTTGCTGTTCGACAAAATCATCAAAACTCATATCCAAATTAAGTTTACCTATGCTGTGTTTAATTGCCATTTCCCAAACACTGGCAATACTCAAAAGATTGTCATTATTCTCAATTTGTAATCTTAAATTATCGCTAATTCTGGGATTACCCATAGTAAACCACAGCAGAGTATGAGTATCAATTAATTGCTTCATTCCATATACTCCTTCAACTCTTCCAGAGGTGCATCGAAATCATCAGACATTTTGATCATTCCTTTAGCACTACCAAATTTAGGACGAATTTTCACAGGTAATACAGGAATTAATTTCACCACAGGCTGATTATCTTTCATGATGATAATTTCATCACCACCAAGTGCTGCTTCAATGAAATCAGATAAATGTTGAGATGCTTCATTAACAGTAATTTGTTGCATAATAATCACCTGAGACCAAATCAAATAAACACTACTCTATATCTAAAGTATATCTAGTATACTTCATAAGGGTTTATGATGTCATTCATATAACCACAATCCAGCCAACTATCACAGTTATCTCTCTCGAATTGAACAGAGTAGTTATTATCACCAACCTTATCAGATTCTTGAGCAGTATTATCTATCAAACTTTCTGTTTGTGTTGCTTCATTATTTATATGAGTATCAAAATCACTTTTGATATTTTTAAGACGAGATTCTTTATATTCTGCTAATTTTTGACTCAATATTAAACATTTTTCATCAGTTCCATAGAATTTAATTCTAATAAATTTCTTATTTTTTCTACTTACTATTTGCCAACTACATTTTATATTACTTTTTAAATCTTTAAGTAATTGTTCCCACATATCTTGATGTTGAACCAAAACATCAAATGAATAACTAACGTAATTTTGATGAAAGTTAATTTCATTTTTATTTTCTCTATCTTCCTCTCTTCGTTCAGACTGATAAAATGATTTTATTTTTTCAATAGCATCTTGATAATCTATTTCTTGTCTTTTATGCTTATATATCTCTGCTGCTTTTTTAAAATCTTCAATTCCATTAAATTTATCTCCTAATTCATAACGAATTTCGCCCCTATTATAGTAAGCATCAGCTTTATCAGGATTAATTTCCAGTGCTATATTATAATCGGCTATTGCCCCATGTTTATCTCCTAAAGCATAGCGAGAATTTCCTCTATTATAATAAGCATCAACCTTATAAAGATTAATCTGCAATGCTCTACTATAATCAGATATAGCCTTATTTTCATCTCCTCTCATCGAATAAGCTACTCCCCGATTAAAGTAAGCATGATAACTATTTGGATTAATTTTTAAGGCTCTATTATAATTATTAATAGCATCTTCTATTACTCCTAAAGCAGAGTAAACTATACCTCTGGCAATTAAAGTTTTGGTATTGTTAGAATTAATTTGCAAAGATTCATTACAGTCTTTCAATGCTTCATAAAAATTTCCCAAAAAATAATTAGCAACTGCGCGATTATAGTAAGCTTCATCAAGAGTAATTTGTTGCATAATTACCACCTTTAGCTTTTTGTATGTGCGACTCAACCAACAATTCTATTCTCTATTAAAAACTAAAAAAGAGAGATAGAAAACTCTACCTCTCTTTTTAATTGATCAAATTACTAAGAGCTAATTAGCTCTTAGTATCTGCTGGGTTTGTGAACAAGGAAGCTCATAACTTGACACTGCTTGATGTTGTCAAAACCAACAACACGAATATAGCAGTTGCTATACTGAGAACGGCAACCTTGAACTTCGTTCAATACTTCTTGAGCAGTTTTAGCTCCGAACAAAGGTAACTTCCACATTGTCCAATAAAGTTCTGTAGGTTCAGAAGTTTCGTTGAATTCAATTGCAGGAATAAAGCCTTGTGTGATAATGTACTGAACTTGCTTGGCAATTTGCGCGTCAGATAAAGGAGGAAGATAAGAAAGGGTTTCGTAACGACGCTCTTTAGGTAAAGTTTGCATAGTTTTTGGTAAGTGGGGGGAGATTTTTATTACTTGGTTTACTAACTAATTGGATAAATTATCCAAATTAGAAATTAGATATTATCTGTCTTTGGTGTTTCTGGGCTAGGACTTGATAAGTCTAGTTGCGTAATGCGTTCGAGATGCTGGCGACGTTGTTCCATATTGGCTTGCTGAATGCCACTACAAACCATTTCTGGTAAGAATTCTGCCACTTCTGCCGCTATGTGTTCCCTGACAGTCATAATCCGTAATGCTAAATCTGACTTTTCTAGAAACAGTTCCTCTATGTATGCTTCTCCGTCTTGGATTTTCCCAGCGGAGAAGTTTTGCAACCAATGTGCTAGAGGAGGATTTGTTTCGCCTAACTGTGCCAATACAGTCCTTAACGCCTGATAAGTCAGGTAGCTTTGGAGAGTATTGGCTGTGTCTTTCGCAATTTGCTTAAAATCCATACTTGACCCAGCCCATAAACAGTAAAAAGTCAAAAGTCAAAAGAAAGAATAATTATTTTTCTTACCTTTTAACTTTTTACTTGTTACTTGAAGATCAGACGGTATCCATAGCTTCAAACTCGAACTTGATTTCTTTCCACAGTTCGCAAGCAACAGCCAACTCAGGAGACCACTTAGCAGCTTCGCGGATAATATCATTACCTTCACGAGCCAAGTTACGACCTTCGTTACGAGCTTGAACAACTGCTTCCAAAGCTACGCGGTTAGCAGTAGCACCAGGAGCGTTACCCCAAGGATGTCCGAGAGTACCACCACCGAATTGTAGTACGGAGTCGTCGCCGAAGATTTCTACCAACGCGGGCATATGCCATACGTGGATACCACCGGAAGCAACTGCCATTACACCAGGTAGAGAAGCCCAGTCTTGGGTAAAGTAAATACCGCGAGACTTGTCTTGCTCAATGTAGTTTTCACGCAATAGGTCAACGAAGCCCATTGTGATTCCGCGTTCACCTTCTAACTTACCAACTACTGTACCGGTGTGAATGTGATCACCACCAGACAAGCGGAGAGCTTTAGCCAATACGCGGAAGTGGATACCGTGGTTCTTCTGACGGTCAATTACAGCGTGCATAGCACGGTGAATGTGCAACAGAATACCGTTATCACGACACCAGCGAGATAGTGTGGTGTTAGCTGTGAAACCTGCGGTCAGGTAATCGTGCATGATGATGGGCTGTTTGAGTTCTTTAGCGTACTCAGCCCGTTGGATCATTTGTTCACAGGTAGGAGCGGTAACGTTCAGGTAGTGACCCTTGATTTCGCCGGTTTCTGCTTGTGCTTTGTTGATAGCTTCAGATACAAACAAGAAGCGATCGCGCCATCTTTGGAAAGGAGCGGAGTTGATGTTTTCGTCGTCTTTGGTGAAGTCCAAACCACCACGTAAACATTCGTAAACTGCGCGTCCGTAGTTTTTAGCGGAAAGACCTAATTTGGGCTTAATTGTACAACCCAACAGAGGACGACCATACTTATTCAATTTGTCGCGTTCAACTTGAATACCGTGAGGAGGTCCTTGGAAAGTTTTGATGTAAGCTACAGGGAAACGAATGTCTTCCAAACGTAACGCTCGCAAAGCTTTAAAACCAAATACGTTACCGACGATGGAGGTTAGTACGTTGGTGATAGAACCCTCTTCAAACAAGTCCAAAGGATAAGCAACATAACAAATATATTGGTTATCTTCGCCGGGAACTGGTTCGATATCGTAACAACGACCTTTGTAGCGATCTAGGTCGGTCAACAAGTCTGTCCATACTGTTGTCCAAGTACCAGTAGAAGACTCAGCAGCTACAGCCGCACCAGCTTCTTCTGGGGGAACTCCGGGTTGGGGAGTCATCCGGAAAGCTGCTAAAAGATCTGTATCTTTAGGTGTGTAGTCAGGTGTGTAATAAGTTAATCTGTAATCTTTAACCCCAGCTTGATACCCAGACTTAGCCTGAGTCTTAGTTTGCGCGTAAGACATATTTTTCTTCCAAGAAGTCTTTCTTTTTACTATCAAATCACGTTATGTGCAACTTCTTCCCATTCCTACTCTTAATTCATTCTTAATGAGATTATAAGTTTTCCTTATATTTAGGGGCGATACGACTCTATGGTGGCAGTATTACTATTGCACAAGCTTAGTTGCGGTAACTGCTACTGCAACAAGTTATTTACCATATTTTCAGACGTACTATTTGACGCTGTTATTTGTCGTCCCAGGAATACAAAATCTTTTCATCTTGAGTTTTCATACCCTACTAAATCTACTAAGACGGGTTTAGTTAGGGGATGAGCAAGAAAAGAAGAAACTGCACATCACGGAATTTGTAGCTTACCCCACAATATACCAATAATTCAATAAGTTATTTGACGAATTTTTTTTAGTGATCTATTTAAATTTGTTGTTACAGAAAGATTTAACATTTTGTTAAGATTGCTTTACAGATTTGTACATAAGTGTACAGATTTGAGGAGTCAGCGAGTCTGAATTAAGGACTAAACCCGTTTTGTAGCCAGAGTTTTATCCCACATTCCGCACCCCCCGGTGTCACAATCGGTAATTTCGGATTTTTGAATACATTAAAGGATAATTTT
>JAKOGY010000195.1 GCA_028658405.1 Dolichospermum sp. ST_sed8
CTAGATAACGTTTACTCATGTTTTGAGTGGTTTGGTTCACATAAACTACAGATTACTCCGTTTATTTATGCTCTCTTCAGTTTTTTCTAGATCAAATTCCGATGGTTCGAGCCAGTGACCAAAATCTGTGACAAAGCGATCGCTCAAAATTGATTCCCGAATCTTTTGGGTAAAGCGAATCAATTCGGTGATGTTATGAATAGTCAACAATGTATAAGCTAATATTTCCTGCGATCGCACTAAATGCGATATATAAGCCCGACTGAAATTTTCACAGGTGTAACATGGGCAAGTTGTATCCAATGGTGTAAAATCTTCACGAAACTTAGCATTTTTGAGATTCCAGCGTTCACCGGCAACAATACCTGTTCCATGTCTAGCCCATCTGGTGGGAATGACGCAATCAAATAAATCTATCCCCGAAGCGATGGCGATCGCCATTTCTCGGTAAGTCCCCACACCCATCAAATAACGGGGTTTATCAATCGGTAACAGTGGGGCTGTAGTTTGGACAATTTGCGCCATCAAATCCGTTGGTTCACCGACACTCACACCACCAATGGCATATCCAGGCATATCTAACTGCGCCAATTCTTGAGCAGCACGGGCGCGTAAATCTAAATATACTCCCCCCTGGACAATGGGAAACAATGCCTGATCCTGACGATCATGGGCTGATATACAGCGTTTTAGCCAGCGGTAAGTGCGCTCAGTTGCATCTTGTACCTCTTGACGGGTGGCAGGATAGGGAGGACATTCATCAAAGGCCATGATCACATCCGCCCCTAAAATATTCTGAATTTCAATGGAGCGTTCTGGTGTTAAGTTAATGATTTGCCCATCATGAGGTGAACGAAAAATTACACCTTCTTCGGAAATTTTCCGCATTTCGCTCAGGCTAAAAACCTGAAATCCACCGGAATCTGTGAGCATTGGACCAGACCAACCCATGAACTTATGCAGCCCACCACCGCCAGCCACAATGGCTTCTCCCGGTTGGAGATGTAAATGATAGGTGTTAGCTAACACCATCTGCGCTCCTGTGGCTCCCAATTGGGCAGGTGTGATAGTTTTGACGTTAGCTAATGTTCCCACAGGCATAAACCTGGGTGTTTCTACGATTCCGTGGGGAGTAGAAAATATTCCGGCTCTGGCTTTGGTCTGGCTACAGGTAGCGAGACGTTCAAAGGAAAAATTGGCACTCAAGGCAAAAATACTAGTTCGCTAAATTTATCCACCAACTTAACATTTTCTTGGCTACTTAGGGCAGTTCGTGGGGGTTTTTGTCTTGTGAGGGTGTCACCCTGCAATCCACTATTGCCCCAGAGAAGATATGATTTGCTAGTTAGAAGGAATCACTTGGGTCGTCATCAATTTCCGCATCCCATCTAGCTGCTAGGACTTGATCCATCATCGCTTCGATAACCGTGACGTTAAATTGGCGATTGCGTCGTTCTTGCAAAGGTGTGGTCAGGGGAATTAAACGTAAACACATTTGCTCTTGGATCAAGTCGAAGTAGGTTTCTTGCTGTGGAGATTGTTTTAATTCCAGATAATCAAAACTATCCACGTTGAGATATAGTGCATTGTTGGTGACTAAGGTGGACCGTTGGGAATTAGCGAATATTTCCATTATATCTCCGTCACCCTCACTCAGTAGCTTGTGGTCTTGGGTGTAGATGTAGTGGACTCTACCTAAATCATGCAGCAATCGGTGAATATCAAGTTTGTTGACAACTATGCCCATGTTGACTATGCACGGGGCTGGTATTTTTGTGTGGGGTAGATGATGACTCATAGAGAAATAGCGGTTTATGGAGGGTGAGTGACAACGCAGCCATTCTATCTAATCCCAAAATAATGTAGTATTTTGGATTCAATAGTAGGAAAACATTTCCTACTATTGACGTTTGTGGTCGGTTTGACCAGTCCTTATTTCTAAGTAAAGTTTGCTTCAACCATGTTATTTAAGCTTGTTATCGTAAAGACACTTTCCTTTCGGAATGTTTAATCAGTACAGACAGAGCGTGGGACTAGCGAATCCCAAGGTGTCATGACTTAAATAACGTTTACCCTTCGACTCGATTCGCTGACGCGAATGACTACGATTAGGGTGGTTTGGTTCACATCTAATCCGTATTACTACTTTTTAGAATGATCCCAGACTATCAATGAGATGGATTGTTAATTTCCCATAGTTCCAAAATATCAAGTTTGGGCGGTGATCGTCTCATCTTTGGAAGTAGATTGTCAGTCTGGGAGTCATTTATGATGAGAACATTTATATTCATGAATACTGGAAATATTTGGTTAATTGAACTCTTTATCAAGTATGGCTAATGTTTTACGCTGGTGGCAACAGCAATTCTTAAATTTAGTTGCGGCTGTGATTTTCTATACTGCTATTCCCTTGCCTTTTTTACCAAATTTAGACTTCCAAAAGGTGGCTTGTTTTGCGCCGATGATTGGGTTGATGATTGGTGGGATATTAGGTGGATTAGATACGGGAATGAATTATTTGGGTGTGCCAGTGCTAACCCGTAATGCTTTGGTAGTAGGTGCGTGGATAGCAATTACGGGGGGATTACATTTAGATGGAGCGATGGATACGGCTGATGGTTTAGCGGTAGGTGATCCTGAACGCAGGTTGCAGGTAATGATGGATAGTGCGACTGGTGCGTTTGGAGCAATGGCCGCTATTTTGATTATTATTTTGAAAGTTACTGCTTTAACAGATATAGCTGAAAATCACTGTTTAGTATTAATGGCTGCTTGTAGCTGGGGACGTTGGGGACAACAATTTGCGATCGCCTGTTATCCTTATCTTAAACCGACTGGTAAAGGTGCTGTTCATAAACAAGCGATTCGTTCTTATCTGGATTTATTACCAAGCTGGTTTTTGTTGCTGGGTTTGAGTGGTGTTGTTTGGTTAATTAATCCGCAGAAGTTAGTTTTAGCTGTGGGGATGGTTTTGGCTGGGAGTATAATTTCTGTTGTTACCGCAGCTTGGTTTAATTATAAATTAGGTGGACATACGGGAGATACTTATGGGGCTGTGGTGGAGTGGACTGAAGCCTTATTTCTGTGTGTAATTACTATTATTTAGGGTTTGCTATTAATCATAAATAAATTTATTCGTCCCTAAGTCGGAGTCAATATTCTATTTTTGTCAAAATGAGAATTGCTGAATTGTCATTCCCCGTCTTGTTGAAATTCCCTAAAAGTTCTATGTGTCTTTTTTAAGTCGAAATCAGTCGTCATTAAATCAATACCATCAATAATTTTACTGGGTTCGGCAATTCGCAAAGCCGTAAAACATTTGTCTCGATAATTGGGGTGATTTTGGAAAAAAAGTATCGCTTTTTTTAAAGGTTCAATTACAGGATAAGCTGATTCTGCCTTCTCAATAGCTACTTGAGGAATGGGAGAATTGAGCCTTTGAATAGCCAAATCAATTAAATCTCTCGACTCTACTGAGGAATCATTCCATCTGTCAGAATTAGCTAAAAGTTTTTCTGCAAAACTGTCAATTTGATTTAAGCATGGGACAGGCGACCAACTGGGATAATCTGCTTCTCCCAATTCAATCCGTCCTTCCATAATTATCTCAAATTTAATCAGGGTTTCATCAACTATAATGGCAAATCTTATTCCGTACTGGTCAGCTTTAATTTCTCCGGGTAGGTTGAGATTATTTTGAGTGTTGAAAAGGGCATTATATTGATTTTCAGCTATTTTTTGTCGTAGTAATCGGTAGCCAGTACCAGTGGAACAAAGAAAATCTATATCCTTGCTTAATCTATATTCTCCATGATTTAAACTAACCAGAGTCCCACCGCCAAAATACGCGCCACACTCTAATAAAAAATTAGCCTTTAATTGATTAAGAACATTTAAAATTTTTTGATGAAATTCCCTCTCAAACATTTTCGCTCCTAACCATGAATGATAATATTGAGCTAATTGTTGCACAAATAAGGCTTCTATTTGGCTCAAGTCGCCTAAAACTCCCCGGTAGTGCCACCCGCGTTCATATATTCTCAGTATTTCTAAAGGAGTAAGATTTTCGGTATTTTCTCTTTGCCAACATAATTTTTGCAAAAAGGGTAATTTTTCTGGAGTTTGAATTTGAGGTTTAATTAACATTGGGGATATACTCAAAACGGTTCGGACATAGACTTTTATAAAATCACGAAAAACCTAGATTTGTCGGGGTTTAGCAGTACTGATATGTGTCAACTTCACGTAAAATAATCGCCCGCCTGGGAATTCATTCCCAGTCTAATAGCCAAAGTTATCTAAAGATAACTAAATATAAAAAAAATCTTTAGTTTTTTTTTCAACAATTCTCTAAATGGCAATTAAGGAAGCTAAACGAGGATGTATATAACGCAACCAGAAATTAGAAATTTGTTGGATCATACTTTAATATTATTCATCGTTAGCAGGTTTAGATACTGCTAGTCTTCTTTGTTTTAGAGTTGTGAACTATCAAGTCATAGACTCTTTAAAACCTCCAATTTCTCCCGCCAATTATCATCATAGCGCAGGATTAAGGTCTGATATCCAGCATTGTATTTCAGATTATCTCTCTCAATTTGGTCTTGCTTTTTCTGTTCAGGACTATCATGAACTGAACCATCACAGAAAATAGCAGTTTTTTCATCTTTATAAATAAAATCTGGTTTACAATTGGCTTCAGCAATTAATTCTTGGGCTGTATCAGGTAGTTTATAACCCCGTTGGTAAATCTCTTGTAAAACTTCTCGTTCAAAATCAGAGTTTACATCTGTTTGTGTGAATAGTTCCTGATATTTTTCATCTCGGAATACACCGGATATCTCTACTGTACTTGCTTGGAGATCATCGAGTAAAGGTTTAATCAGATGACGATTAATCAAAGGATGGTCAAATTGATTTCTGTAGGAAAGTAAGCATTCATAGCAAGCTTGGACACAGCTATCTTTAGGTGTTTTAAAATGACAGATATCTAATGCTGCATTAGCAATTTTTTGAAAAGCATTTGGTTGTTGGAGTAGTTGAGATAAAACTCCTGCACCACCTTCTGATGCTTCCCAAAATAAAAGATATTTTCCTTCTCCTAATCGTTCTGAATCTAGTTCATCTGGTTCTAATTTATAAACTGCTTGAATTGCTGTTTCTAGGATGTATTGAAGAGTAGCAATAAAAGCTTCTTTATTGTCTTGGGGAACAATCAAGGGTTCAATGACGAGAATATTACAAGTGTCATCTACCATTAAATTAACTTCAGTGTGCAAAGTTTCGGCGGGTAAGTTGGTTGGTGATAAATTTGTTTTTAAATCTCCCCAAAGTCCTGTTTTGATATCTAATTTAAAACCTCTTTCTTCGGTGTTTTTCTTCAGTCCCCGATTAATCCGCCATAAGGTGGCTGTACTACCATAGGTTAATTTGAATAGTGGTGTATGATCTGCGGCTAAAACTGTAGCAGATTCTTGTTTTTGGGCGGCATAGCGGAAATGGGTGGTGATGTTATAACCGTATTTAAGTCTTTCTTCTTCGTCGCAGGTAATCCTTTCTCTTCTGCGAGTGAGGGCGGTATCCATTGCGAGAACACGACTTAGTTCAGAAAGATTTTGATAGGCATCTGGTTTGAACTGTGTACCGCAGTTTTCACAAGTACCACGACTCAAATCATCTGTATGGAAATAACCACAGTTAAAACAACATTTTACTCGTTGGTACTGGCTATCAATTCCACCAACAGAAATTTTGGTTTTTGATACCATGAATTTACTACCTTCATAGTAAATAATATTACTGGGTGCAAATTCCCGTAAAGCGACAACACGAGGACGGGAGATAAATTCACCACCGTCATTAGTGGGAATATATGCCCTCACAGGTAAGCGGGGGAAGTTAAACCCTGGTAAAAATCCTTCAGCAGCAAAGTAGCGGTAGGGATAAAATTCAAATTCGCTATTACTTTTACCTTGGTTGAGTCCGACTAATAAGCTTCTTTGTCTTAATGCTTCTCGTTCCTGGGCTTTGGCAATGTCATTTTCTTCTTGGGTGACATAGCCTCTAGCATAACGGTCTATAATGTTGCGGGCTTTGTCTAATTGGATCACGGCTTCACGGTATAGATCCCGCCAGCGATCGCATTTTCTATCCAATTTATTCAGTGCATTTTCTATGGTAAATTGTAGCCAATATACAGAATACCAAGAGGCTTTTTGTAAATCAGTTTGGCAGAAAGTATCTGCAAGTATTGATTGAGTGGCTTTTAAACACGACTCTAATTTATTGGAACTCAGTATCAATTGTTGACGAATACTCTCTTTTAGGGGATAACCATCAACATCCAAATCGAGAATTTTGTTCATGGAGTCATCTAAGTAAACTCCCGTATGTGCCAGCCAAATAGAATATACGTGAGATTGGACTAAATCTTGATTGGCTAGTTCTAGTTTGGGTGGTGCAACAGCCCCAGCTACCATCTGTTCTTGACGTTTAAAGAAATATTGATCATGTCCACTACCAATAGCCGCATAGGTAATAACTAATGCTTCCTGCCCACTCCGTCCAGCCCGGCCACTGCGTTGGGCATAGTTAGCCGGACTGGGGGGAACGTTCCGCAAATGGACAACGCTGAGGTCAGAAATATCAATTCCTAATTCCATTGTTGGGGAACAGAATAAACTCGCTAATTCCCCTTTTCTAAACCTTTCTTCCCGTTCTTGACGGTCTTTAGTTTTAACTTGTCCTGTATGTTCTCGCCCTTCCATTGTTTGAATAGTTTGGGCGTTACTTTGATAAAATTCTTGAAAGAAGCTGTTAACAGGTATTTTGGCATCTTCTTGACCCCGTAACCGCTTATATGAAAGAGAGTCGGGAGGAATTTCAGTTAATATTGTAAATTTCCATACTAGGGAACTAATTTGTAATTGAATACCATTTTTAGTAGTTAAAAACCCACCATCAGCTAAGGCTGCAACGAAGGTACTAATTAAACTATTGTACTCTATTTCTGTTAACAATTCACTGCGTAATGACCAAGCTTTAGGAGAACGTAAAAACAGCCCTACTTTACTTCTACTGGTTAATTTTACCGGAGCTTTTTGGTGAGATTTTGGTTTATAATTACCATCAATAATTGCAAATTTGGCAAAATGCAATTGTTCATTTTCATCAAATACCCAAGGTTCTTTAATTACTTGAATAATTTCTTTCCTTAAAGAATCTCTATTATCAAGTTGAAGTAACTTAACATCAATAGCTAATTCTCGACGGAGATGATTTAATAAAGCTAAGGCAGCAGTCAATCTTTCTTGAGGAGTTGCTTGTAATAAAACTGGATGACGGTGTTTATTCCAAATAGCTTTATCTGTACAAATTTCCTCTAAACCATCATATTCAATTACCAAAAGTCCGCACTGTTCTAAATTAGGTTGAACAATACGCCATCCTCTGCGTAAGTCTTCATAAAGACGATATTCAATTAAGTCTTGAAAAGCTTTTTCGTTGCGTGTTTTACCTTTTCCAAATTCTGCCGCTTCTTCAGCATAATCTTTTTGAGATATTCCCATTTGTTTGATAACTTCACTCACTAATTCACTATGAGTAAGTTGTCCTTTATTTCGCAATGCACCTAATAAAGCAGCCCGTAAAAAACTGGTTTGGACAAAATCATTAAAATGCCCCGCTTGTAATGAGGCATCTTGGCGGTTATCGGTGAAACTGAGAATTTTGGCGGCTTGGGCTTTTTCGCCTGTGAAAACTTGTTTGAGACGGCTGACAGTGGATAAACACAGCAGGGTTGTAGCGGTACTGCGTCCTTCACTACTCAAGCGCGAAAGTTTGGTAAATTCGTTTTTCTTTCCATCATGAACTACACCACAATTTAAACACACGCGCGATGGTCTAGGAACAAACCAACAGGTTGTTCCTTGTAATGCGGAAGTTGTAACTTTTCCGTTGGCGAGAATTTGTAATTTTTGGGGAATGAATTTAGCAAAGTCTGTTTTAGGATATCGTCCTTTCTTTTTGCTTTCGTTAAACCAAGAATCAGGAAGTCTTTCTTCATCTTTATAAGCATCCCAAAGTCCTGGTTCATCTAAGGTAATATAACCAGCTTGGATATCAGTATATTCGGGACTCATATCTAATGCTGTGGGAAGTTGGGGAAAGACTATTTGTTTGTCGTTATTGTAATTTACTACATAATAATCATGTCCACATTCCCGACAGAAGACGAGGGGATAAAGTAAACGGTTTTCTGTGGTGGTATATTGTCCTTCTAGGGTGAGAAAACGTTTTTGGGGACTTTCAATGGTAGAGTAAACGCTACCACCTTGGGAAATAAATTGATGGAGTCGAAAAGCTAAACCTTTAACTTTACTTCCCCATAAAAACATTTGTTTGAGGATATGGAGACAAGTTTCTGGGGTAAGTTGAGTTTCATTAGCTAATGCTTCTGCACCTGCTTCTAGGGTGATGGGTGTACGTCGGGTGTAATTCGTAGTTCGTAATTCATAATTCGTAATTGAAGAGTTTTCGGTTATTGGTTCGGGCGTTTTTTCTTCAGCTAAACCAAATGTCATTTCTATCCAAGAACTTAGGGGATGGTTTTGGAAGTTTTCTAATGTTTGTTCTGTCTCTGGTGGTAAACCTTTTTCAATGCTTTCTCGCAGTTCTTTTATCGTCGGTTCAGCCAGTTTTATAGAACGTTCTAAGGTTTCATCTATGACGTTATGGGGTTTAATTTCGACACCAAATAATTTACTCGCAACATCTGCTACTACTTGACGGCGTTCTGTGCGTGTTCCTTCTGTGGACATAGTAGCACTTGTACCAATACATAATAATTCGTAATTCGTAATTCGTAATTCGTAATTATTATTTCCCAACTTACGACTTACGACTCCCGACTCTCCATTATTCGCAATTTTTCCACAACGTTGGCGGAGTTTTCTAATTAAAATGGCTACGTCTGCACCTTGTCTACCGCGATAGGTATGGAGTTCATCTAATACTAAAAATTTTAATTCTGGAGAAGCAACAAGTTTTTCTTCATGGGTGCGGGAAAGCATTAATTCCAGCATCACGTAGTTAGTTAATAATATGTGGGGTGGGTTATTTTGAATTTCGGTTTTTGTGGTTAAACTTTCTTGTCCGGTGTATTTAGCAACGCGAATATGGGTATTAGAAACGTTATTGAGAAATTTCTTGATTTCTTCTTCTTGGGAGTTAATCAGGGCGTTCATGGGATATACTAATATTGCCCTGACTCCTTGAATTTCTGGATGACGGAGTAAGTCATTAAAAATGGGGACTACATAAGTCATACTTTTCCCAGAACCTGTACCTGTTGTTAATACATAAGGTTCTTGTTTTTCGGCGGTTTCAAATGCTTGTTGTTGGTGATAGTGGAAGTGAAAGGGTTTGCCGTTTTTAGAGAAGTATTGAGTACATTCAGGATGTAAAATACCGCTATTTACTAATTCGGTAACTGTTGCACCAGTGCGATATTTGGGGTTAAGTTGGACGAGGGGATTTGTCCACAGTTGTCCTTTTTCAAGTTCTTGATTGACGAATTCTCTAACTTTAGTATCACGGATTTTTAAGAAGCTTTCTATATAGCGGCGATAGTCGCCAATAATTTCATTACGGAAGTTAAATATATCGAGGTAATTCGTAATTCGTAATTCGTAATTCGTAATTAAAGAGGGGGTGGGGGTGCGTCCTAAACGGTGATCTATATATGCTATTAATTGATTGGTAAAGGTTTGTGTGAGGGTGTCAGGATTAAAGATTTCTGTGAGTTCTTGATAATCCCATGTTGGGGGAATATGGGTGAAAATTAGGTTTAGTTGTTCTGGGGTGAGTTCAGCAATATTTGTACAATCAACTAATGCTAATTTTTGTCCCATGAGGGAACTAATTAATAATATCGCTGCTTCTGGTTGTGGGATGAGTTCTTGTAGTTTGACTGGGATTTTCATAATTCGTAATTCGTAATTCGTAATTCGTAATTAGTGACTGTCTGACATGGCTAACGCCACGCTGTGTGAACAGGATTTACAGGATATTTTTGATGTTTAATAATGTAGTAATTTGAGAGTGAAGTTTTTGATATTTAAATGATTATACTAATAAATTGCCTAATTAAATAATCTTTTTAACATAATTTCACCTTTTTCACATTTGATAATTTCCC
>JAKOGY010000196.1 GCA_028658405.1 Dolichospermum sp. ST_sed8
ACCTCAAAGTGTAAGAATTTAGGAGTAGGGGCGTATTGCTATACGCCCCTACTTTTGTATTTTTATCAGTTGGTTTTTTGGCTGACATTATTTACCTCAAAGTGTAAGAATTTAGGAGTAGGGGCGTATTGCTATACGCCCCTACTTTTGTATTTTTATCAGTTGGTTTTCTGGCTGACATTATTTACCTCAAAGTGTAAGAATTTAGGAGTAGGGGCGTATTGCTATACGCCCCTACTCGCACCTGTTGTCATTTTTCACTTCCTTAAATTGGCTATAGAAGGCAAAAGGCAAGATGATTATCAGTAGGTAGGCACAATATTATTTTGATATTTATTTAAGCCCATTTACTTAGAATAGTGGATGTTTACTATTCTCTGTTTTAGTATTTTTGTACTAAAAGTATAATAGATAACTCTGCGGTTGTCAAGGGGAATTGCGGGATTACTGACACAAAAATTGACAATTAACCAAAATAAAAAGAAAATTAAAATAAATCTATGATTGGCATGATTTATAATATACTAGACTTTGTTATACACTGAAAAAATTAATGTATACCAGTGAATTAGCTAAATATTCTGCCAGGTCAGATATTGGACAAACAAACCGTATTCTCATAGTCGAAGACGAAGAACTGATTCGGGAAATGTTAGTTGTGGCCTTGGAAGGGGAAGGCTATGACGTAATTACGGCCAGTGACGGCAGAGCAGCGATAGAGTATCTGAAAAGTTGTGAAGATAATTCTGAAGAACCATCTTTAGATTTAGTGCTATTAGACTTGATGTTACCGCAAATTAATGGTCTGGATATTTGCCGTTTTTTGCGTCACCAGGGCAACTCAGTGCCGATTTTGATGCTCAGTGCTAAAGGTACAGAAACTGACCGAGTGCTGGGCTTAGAAGTGGGTGCTGATGACTATTTAACAAAACCATTTAGTATGCGGGAATTAGTAGCGCGGTGTCGGGCGTTACTTCGTCGTCAACGTTTAAGTGCATTGCCACAAGTTTCGGTTCTCAAACACAAAGATATAACTTTAAATGCTCAAGAATGTCGGGTAACTGTGCGTGGAGAAGACGCGAATTTGTCTCCAAAGGAGTTCCGGCTGCTAGAACTATTTATGAGTTATACCCGACGGGTATGGTCGCGGGAGCAATTGTTAGATCAGATATGGGGTCCAGATTTTGTTGGGGATAGCAAAACCGTTGATGTTCATATCCGCTGGTTACGGGAAAAGTTGGAGGCAGATCCTAGTCATCCAGAATATATTGTGACTGTGAGGGGTTTTGGTTATAGATTTGAATAATTGGTGATGATAGTTGTTAGTTTTGAGTAATAATAATACACCAACTAACGACTTCGATGTTTTTACTGGCATTTTTACTGGGTTTAGCTGTCGGCCTTGGTTTTTGGGTTTGGCAACAGGTTCATCTGAACTGGTACTTGGAGCGATTACTACAACCGTTAAATTCTCATGATGATAAAATTTCTCACATTAAACTGCTGCTAAGACCTCGCTTACGGCAGGATATCTCTATGGTAAATAAACAACGACAAGATTTGCAGCAATCATTATCTACATACAAGGAAATTCTCAATTTTGCACCCCTGGGATATTTGCAAGTAGATGAGGAAAATCAACTGTTATGGTGCAATCAGCAAGCGCGAGAGATACTATATCTCCAAAGATGGCAACCAGGACAAGTGCGTTTGTTGCTAGAATTAGTCAGGTCTTATGAATTAGATCAACTAATTGAACAAACTCGTGATTGGCAAAAACCACAGGTGCAGGAATGGGTTTTTCATCCTGCTTGTGAAGATGCTAAGGTAATGACAGCGGTAAAATCTATGTTTTTACGGGCTTCTAGTTTACCCTTGCCCGCAGGACAAGTGGGGGTATTTTTGGAAAATTGTCAACCTGTGCTAGATTTGAAGCAAGAACGCGATCGCTCTTTTTCCGATTTAGCCCATGAACTGCGAACACCCTTAACTGCTATTCGTCTAGTTGTAGAAACTCTGCAAACCCGTTTAGAACCACCTTTAGACCGTTGGGTTAATAGGCTAATGCAAGAAGTTGACCGGCTGATTAATTTAGTCAAAAGTTGGTTAGAACTGACGCAAATGGAGAATAATCCCACCATGCAGTTAAATTTAGAAATGGTGGAAATGCGATCGCTGATCATCTCAGCATGGGAAACCCTAGAACCAATCGCTCACCGTCAGTCTTTAAATATTAACTATTCTGGTCTAGAAAGCATCCACATTCAGGCAGATAAATCTCGACTCTATCAAGTATTTATTAACTTGCTAGACAATAGCATCAAATATAGTCCCGCCGCCACCACTATTAACATTGAAACTAAAATAATTTCTCCTAATAACGGACAAATGCTGGAAATAAATATTATTGACTCGGGCGTTGGCTTTGCTGTTGCAGACTTACCTCATGTCTTTGAACGGTTTTATCGCGGAGATAAAGCTCGTTATCGTTCACCAGTCAATGAAGTAAATTCTACAACAGGGATTGCCGGAACTGGTTTAGGGTTAGCCATTGTCCAGCAAATAGTCATTGCACATGGTGGTGTAATTAAAGCCATGAATCACCCACAAACAGGTAGTGCTTGGATACAAATTCAATTTCCTCAAATCATGACAAACTCGCCTAGTTAAGACTATAGTTGAAAAAATATATATACCTTTTATATAACCACTGTGAAAACTGTATTTGATACACCAAATCATGAAGTACCGCAAATAGAACGCTCCATTAGACGTTTAGAACGCGATTTATTACGCATGGGGGCTTTAGTAGAACAATCATTTCGCCTAAGTCACCAAGCCATGTTTGCTGGTGACTTAATCGCAGCAGAACAAATACCTAAATTAGATAAAAAAATTGATCGTTTTTATAGACAAATAGAATCAGACTGTACAACTATTATCATCCGCGAAGCTCCCACAGAGAAAGATTTGCGATGTTTAAGTGCTTTTATGCAATTAGTTCGTGACCTAGAACGGATAGGAGATTATGCCCAAGATTTGGCGGAAATTGCCATTAAACTCTTCCCTTATCCCCAACATAGTTCTTTACCAGAAGTTGCGATTATGTCTCAGCACGCCCAAGCAATGTTGGCAACTTGCTTAGTTGCTTTAGCGGATTTGGACGAAACCAGCGGAAAACGAATGAAGCAGTTAGATGATGCTGTAGATGATGCTTATGAGAATCTTTATCAGACCTTTGCCCGCCTGGAAAATTTTCCCGGAGTCATGGAGCCAATTCTGCTGTTAACTTTAGCAATCCGTTGTTTAGAGCGGATGGCAGATCACGCAACTAATATTGCTCAACGAGTCACCTATATTGTTACAGGTCAGCGATCGTAAATTCGCAAATTAGGGGCCATTACTATACCTCATAAACAGGGTATAATCTCAAATTAACTGAATAATAAATAAATGATAACCATGTATAAAAATTTTGATATTTTAGTTGTCTTAATTGCCATTAATGATGTAGAATCACCATAGAACATTTATGTGTAAATTCCATTAGGGCTTTACCGTAAACTGGATTCATTTAGGTGTGAGAGAGATTGAATTTTATGAAAAAAGCTTTTTGGAATATCCTCAAATTTAGCCCTGCTATCGCTTTGAGCTTGTTAACTGGTAATATTGCCTTTGCTGGTGACGTTAACGAAAAAGTCACAAGTGTTTCTCAGTTGTCCCAAGAGTCCAACAGCCTGGGTCAAGTAACATCCGTTTCTCAGTTTTCCGACGTACAACCCACAGATTGGGCGTTTCAAGCTTTACAGTCTTTAGTTGAACGCTACGGTTGCGTAGCTGGTTATCCTAATGGTACTTTCCGTGGTAATCGCGCCTTGAGTCGTTATGAATTTGCGGCTGGTTTAAATTCCTGCTTAGACCGCGTTAATGAACTCATTGCTACCGCTACTGCCGACCTGGTCAGCAAGCAAGATCTAGCTACCTTACAGCGTTTGCAAGAAGAATATTCCACAGAACTAGCAACTATTCGCGGTCAAGTAGACGCTTTAGAAGCTCGGACTGGCGAACTGGAAGCTAATCAGTTCTCCACCACCACCAAGCTATCTGGGGAAGCGATTTTCAGCGCATCTCAGGTTTTTGCGGATAACGTGGCATTTGCCGGTAAAACAGCTGCTACTCCTAAAGAGTTTGACTTCGACAGCAAGGCAACTTTCTCTAACCGGGTGCGTTTGACCTTAAACAGCAGTTTCAAAGGAACAGACCAACTGCAAACTCGGTTGAATTCCGGAAATATTGTGGCTAATAATGCAATTGTTACTCCTCCTCTTAATAGTACTAATACTAACATGAGCCGTTTGGGGTATGACGGTAACAATGCCCTTTCTATCGACAAACTCAACTACGCCTTCAACTTGAGCGACAAAATTCGTGTGAAGATTGATGCTACTGGTGGTGAGTTGAACGAAAACGTTGATGTTTTCAACCCTGACTTTAGAAGCAGTGGTTCAGGTGCTTTATCTCGTTATGGACGTTTCAGCCCCATTTACCGTCAAGCAAATGATGGTGCAGGTATAACTGTTAACGTCAAACCTAGTGATAAATTTGTTTTGAGCGCGGCTTATTTTGCAACAGGTAGAGATTCTGCTAATAACTCCGCACCTGGAAGGGGAATAGCCGATGGTAATAACACCATATTTGGTCAATTGGCTTTTAAGCCTAACAAAGCCATTAACATTGGTCTGGCGTACGCCCATAATTATCAAAGAGGTCCTATTACTTCTTTGTTTGGAAACACAGGAAGTAAGTACGCAAATGATCTTGCCGTGACAGGTACTGGTAATGCCGACGATAGAACTGAGTCTAACAACTATGGTTTACAAGTTAGTTTGCAACCTACATCGAAGATTACATTAGGTGCTTGGGGAGGTTATACAACAGCTAGTTCCTTAGTCCCTAATCCCCTGGCTGCGCGGGAGACTTATAGTTATGAAATGTTCTACTGGGCTACTACATTGGGTATCAAAGACTTCTTGAGAGAAGGTAATACTTTAGGTTTGATCTTCGGTCAATCACCTAGAGTCACTGGTGCTATAGAAGACGGGAAATCAGTTCTCAGTGACCTCAAAAAGGGTGGTTTTGAAAGAAACAATTCTTATCATATAGAAGGTCTGTACAAGATGAAGATCTCCGACAATGTTCTTTTAACTCCCGGTGTGATGGTGATCTTAAATCCTGAGAATGATGATAAGAACAAGACTCAATATGTTGGTACTTTGCGGACTACCTTCACGTTCTAGAATTAACCGAGGTTAGTATTTAGCTAGTTTAGTCGTATGGGTAGGGGTTTAGCAGTGCTGAACCCCTACCTTTTTGTGTAAAGATTGATAAAACCCTGTACCATTAAAAATCTAAATGGGCTGCAATAAATGAGTTCAATAGCATCTACCTTAACTTCTATTCTCAGCACCGAAAACGTCGTTTTATCGTGGGAAAATCTCACACCCACCCAGCAACACAATATCCAACAGGGGATAGACTCCAAAAGCCACCCCAGTTGTATCGTTTATCCCCATAGCCAAGGGGAATTAGCCGCATTGATAGCGGGTGCTAACCAGAATAAATGGCGCGTTCTCGTTCAAGGTAGCGGGAGTAAAATCAATTGGGGCGGTTTAGCTAAAAATATTGATATTGTCGTTAGTACCGAACGCATTAACCAACTGATAGAACACGCTGTAGGTGATTTAACCGTCACAGTCGAAGCTGGGATGAAATTTGCCCACCTTCAGGATATCTTAGCTAAATCTGGACAAACATTAGCCCTAGACCCCGCAGCACCCGAATCAGCTACCATTGGGGGTATTGTTGCTACCGCTGATACAGGTTCTCTGCGTCAACGTTATGGTGGTGTGCGTGATCAACTTTTAGGTATAACTTTTATCCGTGCAGATGGCCAAATCGCTAAAGCTGGAGGAAGAGTTGTCAAAAATGTGGCTGGTTACGACTTAATGAAATTATTTACTGGCGCTTACGGTACATTAGGAATTATTAGCCAAGTTACTTTTCGAGTTTATCCTATTCCAGAAAGTTCGGGAACTGTGATATTAACTGGTAAACCTGAAGCCATATCCCAAGCAGTGAGAACCTTACAAAGTTCGGAATTAACACCAACTCAAGCCGATTTATTATCAACTAAGTTAGTTAGTAGTTTAGATTTGGGAACAGGAATCGGATTAATTGCCCGTTTTCGAAGTGTTAGTGAAAGTGTTCAAGAACAGTCGAAACGACTGTTAATAATTGGTGAAAAATTAGGTTTACATGGAGTAATTTATGCAGAAAATCAGGAAGCTGATTTATGGCAACGATTACCAGAACAAATATATTTTCCTGTTACAGAATCTACAATTACTTGCAAAATAGGAGTATTACCAACTGCTGCGGTGGAAATTCTTAATCAAATAGAAGTTGGCTTAATTCATATTAGCAGTGGTTTGGGTTTGGTGCGGTTGGAAAAATCGGAGCAAATTTTACCTTTGCGGAATTTATGTCAAGCAAATTCTGGTTTTTTAAGTATTTTGTCTGCACCTGTTGAGGTAAAATTAAAGTCTGATGTTTGGGGGTATACTGGTAATAGTTTGGAGGTAATGCGGGGTATTAAGAAACAGTTTGATGGTAATTGTATTTTAAATCCTGGTCGGTTTGTGGGTGGGATTTAAGATTTAAGAGAATGAACCACGAAGGGACGAAGTACACGAAGGAAGAGGGAAGAAGAAAATGCAAGTTTCGGAAGGTTCGGTTAATAATGTTGCTAGTATTAAGAGTTTGAAGGGTTTTGATAACAGCAATCCACTTGATCCAAAGTTGATTGATAGTTGTGTTCATTGTGGTTTTTGTTTGGCTACTTGTCCTAGTTACCGGGTATTAGGAAAGGAAATGGATTCTCCGAGGGGAAGAATTTATTTAATGGATGCTATTAATGAGGGTAAAATTGCTCTCAATCCGGCTACTGTTGAACATTTTGATTCTTGTTTGGGTTGTCTGGCTTGTGTGTCTACTTGTCCTTCTGGTGTGCAGTATGATAAGTTAATTTCGGCTACTCGTCATCAGGTGGAAAGGAATTATAATCGCAGTTTACCTGATAAGTTAGTTCGACAATTGATTTTTTCTCTGTTTCCTAATCCTGATCTTTTAAGAATTTTACTTTTTCCTTTATTAGTTTATCAAAAGTTAGGGATTTCTAAGTTATTACAAGCAACTGGGTTAATTAAAGCTATATCTCCCCGGTTAGCGGCTATGGAATCTATTTTACCGGAAATTACTCTTAAATCTTTTCAAGATAATTTACCAGATATCATCCCTGCGAAGGATGAAAAAAGATATCGGGTGGGTGTAATATTAGGCTGCGTGCAAAGGTTGTTTTTTTCTGGTGTAAATGAAGCTACTGTGCGGGTTTTAACTGCAAATGGTTGTGAAGTGGTAATTCCTAAATCTCAAGGTTGTTGTGCTGCGCTTCCTGAACACCAAGGACAAACTGAACAAGCAAAAACATTAGCCAGACAAATGATTGATAGTTTTGCTGATACTAATGTGGATTTTGTGATTATCAATGCGGCTGGTTGTGGTCATACTTTAAAGGAATATGGACATATTTTAGCTGATGATCCAGAATATGCCGAAAAAGCGAAAGCATTTGCTGCGAAAGTTAAAGATTCACAGGAGTTTTTAGCTAATGTAGGTTTAACTGCAAAACTTTCACCATTAACTGATAAAACTCTCACTTTAGTTTATCAAGATGCTTGTCATTTATTACATGGTCAAAAAATTAGTGTCCAACCCCGTCAACTGTTAAAACAAATTCCGGGAGTGATTTTAAAAGAACCCATAGACGCGGCCTTATGCTGTGGTAGTGCGGGTGTTTATAATATGTTGCAACCGGAAGTTGCTGAAGAGTTAGGTAAACAAAAAGCTGAGAATTTAATCAATACTGGTGCTGATTTAATTGCTTCTCCTAATCCTGGTTGTAGTTTGCAGATTAGTAAGTATTTACAGGGTAAAACTATTTCTGTTATGCACCCAATGGAGTTATTAGATTATGCTATTCGCGGGGATAAGTTGGAAATTTAGAATATAGGAGGAAGAGGAAATGAACCACGAAGGCACGAAGGACACGAAGGAAGAAGGAAGAATGAGGAGGTTGGATGATGAGGTGGAGAGGTTGGCTTATGCCGTAATTGGTGCGTCAATTGAGGTGCATAAGATGTTGGGGTCAGGTTTTTTGGAGCGGGTATATCATGAGGCTTTAGGTTTGGAGTTTCGCTTGCGAGGAATACCTCATAAACCTAAACATTTAGTAGCAGTTAAGTACAAAGGTTATCCAATAGGTGAGGGTGAGTTAGATTTTTTGGTTGGTGATTCCCTAGTTGTTGAATTAAAAGCTGTGGAAAAGTTAGCCCCCATTCATGAAGCGCAGGTTATTTCTTATTTGAAAATGACTAATTGCCCTCTGGGTCTTCTCATTAACTTTAATGTCCCCGTCCTCAAAGAAGGTATTAAACGCATCATCTTCTCTCCTTAACTCCTCTTCTTCTTCCTCCTCTTCCTTCGTGTTCTTCGCTTCTTCGTGGTTCATTAATTCTTTCTTATAAAAAACATGATTAAATAGTAAAAGATAATGTCAAGCGAAAGAATTAAAAATAGTATTTTCTCTGAAAAAACTTTTGAATTAATGTCAAAATTTTCAGAACATATTCTTAACTATGACAATATAGAAAAGATAGAAGAATTACCGGAATATAATTTTTTTCGAGAATATGTAGAAAAACCTTTCCAAAGATTTTGTCAAGAATTAGATGTGCTTTTACATCCACATTTAAAGAAATTTTCGATTGAAAAAGATAAAATTCAAGAAACTCCTTATAATTATGGCAGTGATTTTTGTTTAAGAGCTTATTTTACAATAAATAAATTACTTTTTGTTGAGATTACCCAATGGGGTATTAACACAGGTATTAATCATGAAAATTATCAAGAGATAATACAAGATTTTTGTAAAGATAATTCGCAAGAATTTATAGATTTACTTGCTACTAATTCTAGTTTTTTTATCCATAAAGACCCTGTTTATTTTGCCGCAGAAGACATTTTAAATATGAATGGAGGGAATCCGGCAATATATGATATAAAATACTGGTTTGAACAACATCTACCTTTAGTATTACTAACTCTTAAGAATGAGCATATACCATTTATTAAAGATTTATCATTTACTCCTGGATCTCAATACTTTTATTTTACAGAAACAGATTTTATTAGAAAAGAATTAGAATGTTGGTTACGTGCTATCCATAGAAAAGGACAAGCAATTATATATGGTTCTCCAGGAACGGGAAAAACATTTATTGCACAACAATTAGCACAAAAATTAATTGGTCAATATGGGTTTATCGAACTTGTCCAATTTCATCCAGCATACACTTATGAAGACTTCATTCAAGGTATCCGTCCTCAAAGTGAAGATGGTAAATTAACATATCCACTTGTTCCCGGTAGATTTTTAGAATTTTGCCAAAAAGCAGAAATTTGTCAAGATGTTTGTGTTCTGATCATTGATGAAATAAACCGCGCAAATTTATCCCAGGTTTTTGGTGAATTAATGTATTTACTAGAATATCGTGATCAAGAAATTCCCCTTGCTGGAGGTAATAGATTGCGTATTCCTAAAAATGTGCGGATTATCGGCACAATGAACACAGCAGATAGGTCTATTGCACAAATTGATCACGCTTTACGTCGTCGGTTTGCATTTATTGAATTGCGTCCTAATTATGATATTTTGATTAAATATCACCTAAATACAGATTTTATAATTGAGGATTTAATTAAGGTTTTAAAACAATTAAATCAGGTAATTAATGATAAAAACTATGAAATTGGTATTTCCTTCTTTTTGACTCCTAATCTCCGAGAAGATATAGAAGATATTTGGAAAATGGAAATTGAACCTTATTTAGAAGAATACTTTTTTAACAACCTCGAAAAAGTAGATCAGTTTCGCTGGAATAAAATCGAGAAACGGTTAAAAATATGAAGCCAGCAAATTTAAGAGTTATTGAACCCACATTCCGCACCCCCCGGTGTCACAATCGGTAATTTCGGATTTTTGAATACATTAAAGGATAATTTTTATAC
>JAKOGY010000197.1 GCA_028658405.1 Dolichospermum sp. ST_sed8
CTGTGGTTTTTAGCTAGATAGTAGGTTAATTTGTGAATAGAATCCTGGCGAATATTAAGTTTTGTGAACCCCCTCTACGGCGAGTAGCAGGGGGTTATTTTTTATTCATAAGGAAGTTATACATATCCGAAATTTGTCCTTTGTCATCATTAAATAATTGACATAAATATTTAAGTTCATCTTTACCAAACACTATGTTTTCTGTTGCTAGAATTTTGTTATATGTAATTTGAATAGTTTTGATAGGATAGGCAAGAATAGCATGATCTGGATCAAATAAATATAAATTTAAAGAGTCATTTAAATATTCATGTATTACTCTTCTCAACCCACAATTAATTTTTATTGATACTAGAAGTTGCATCACCTACAGAAACTATAGATGAATATAGATAACTAATAGCATCATTTTGTAAGCATCTCGATAAACCAGATGCTTCTGACTGATTGAGAGAATATTTTTCAACTACTGCAACTGAAGGATTACCAGAAAATATGGTTTGAGATATATACTTTTCGGCTTGGTGAGTCACTGGAATTAAATTTCTATTAGTTTAGTAGGCTCATTGATAGGATTAAAAATATTAACCAGTTTTTCATAAACATACTTTTGAGCAGATGTACCAGCCATACCAGTCACTTCTGATTGAGATATTACCTATCTTCCGCACCCTCAACTGTCACAATCGGTTTTTACTGTTTTTTATGATGAAATGAGGATGTATTATATACCGAATCTCAATGAATTAACGGATACATGATGCCGACGAGGCATAATTTGTATCCAAAAATCAAGAGAAAATCAAGTGATAATACTATGTGACACCCCAGGGTGCGGAATGTGGGATATTAGATTATCTGAATTAAAATTTAAACTATCCTTAATAGTTTCTATTGTGAAAGATAATTTGCTGCTACAGTAGGGTATCATTCTTAGGTGCAAAAACTCCATAGCACCAGCAAATCCCGAAGCGTAAATAAATACATTATCTTTCCGATCCCAAGCTTTTCCATACTTTTCTTGAATAGCTGTCATGAAATTCATGATAATACGCTTTTGCCTTTCTAATTCAAATATACCAATCTGTTCAAATCGTCCCCTTTCTTCTACTAAAGGTTTAATAGATGTGATAGCAGTTGATAATGCAATTCCTCCTTTACGTTTTGCTGCACCGGGAAATTTAATTTGATCATAAAAAGGAGAATCTTTCATTTCATTTAAATGAATTGCTATGTCTCTAGCCTGTTTCTACCCCTTAGTGCAGCAGGATCTATCGTTGATTCACTGGCAATACCATATAAATCAAAAACCAAACTAGGTGGGACAGTTTTTTGTTCAGTGTTAATTGCCAAAAAGATATCTGCACATTCTTTAGTAGTCAAATGTTCATATATAGCGACAGGAATTTCTAATTTAGCTATATCTTTAAGCTCATTAATAGCACTTTTAAGACCTGCAACCCTATGCTGCCCGTCTATAATTTGCGCTGAACGCGATACATTAGCAAAAGAGATTTTTTTATCTTGCTTTTGTAATAGATTTTGAACACTTACCCAGTTAAGAATTATCGCCCCCGGATAATCACCTCCTTCTAAAGTAAAATCTTTAATACTTTCAATTCTTTTAGGATTAAGTAAGCGTTGTACCGCACCAGGTTCATCATCCTTTCCACGTACAGATGCGTAACTAATATTAACCAGTATACCTGCTGGCAATTTAGTTAATATGAATTTTCTATTTATTTGGGTAATTTCCAAATATGGAAAACTTGTTAATTCCATGTCTGACTGTAATTTATATATGAACAACCCACTCCATTTTACACCTAATTCAACAGATATTCAGAATTAATGACAAATCAATTACCAATCACCCATTACCCATTCCTTTAGGTACAACTAAGACCTTATCAACACGATTTCCGTCCATATCCATAACTTCAAACCGCATACCATCCCATTCAAAATGATCTGCGGCTGCGGGAATCCGGCCTAAATGAGTGATGACAAAACCGCCTAATGTTTGATAATTTCCTCTTTCTTCACTTTCCAATTCTTCGAGATCAAATAGTTCTAAAAACTCTTCTATTCCTAACATTCCGTCTACTAACCAAGAACCATCTTCCCGTTGTACTGCTTGGGGGTCTTCTTGTCCGGGTTCCGTGGGAACATCACCGACGATTTCACTCATAATGTCATTAAGGGTGACTAATCCTTGAATTACACCATATTCATCTACGACTAAGGCGATATGAGTCACAGTTTGCTTGAATAATTCCAAGACTTTTAAACCGCGTGTGCTTTCGGGGACAAATACGGGTTGACGTAATCCTAGAGTTAGGTCAAAGGGTTCGTTGCGTAAACTTCTGGCTAATAAGTCGGTGACGGGAATTATCCCCAGGACGTTATCTAGTCCTTCTTGACAAATTGGATAGCGAGAATAACCGCTTTCGGTCATTTTCTGACGGTTTTCATCTGGGTGGTCTTCCAAGTCTAACCAAACTATATCAGGTCGGGGAGTCATGAAGGAAGTAACGGGGCGATCGCCTAACCGAAATACTCTCTCTACCATGTCCTGTTCGGCTTCTTCAAATGTTCCCGCTTCTGTCCCTTGTTCGATTAAAATTTTAATTTCTTCTTCTGTGACTTGGGGTTCAGTAGAGGGTGTAATTCCCAATATTCGCAATACTAAATCTGTAGACGCACTCAAAAGATAAACTATGGGTGAGGCCATTCTTGCTAAAGCCCGCATGGGTATAGCTACTAAAGCAGCGATTTTTTCGGGGTTATTTAAAGCCAAGCGTTTGGGGACAAGTTCACCGATAATTAGGGAAAAATAGGTAATGAGTAAGACTACTATGCTAAAGGCGATCGCATTACTATAATTAGCTAAAATTGGGACTAGCTTCACATACTCTTCTAGTCTTTTGGCAATGGTAGCGCCGCCGAAGACACCATTGAGGATATTAATGAGTGTAATTCCTACCTGGACAATAGACAAAAAATGGTTGGGAGATTCTGCGAGTTTTAATGCAGCCTTGGCGTTGACATCTCCTTGATTGGCTAATTGCTGTAGTCTAACTTTCCGGGCTGAAACTACGGCCATTTCCGACATGGAAAACACACCATTAGCGAAAATTAGCACCAAAATCGTTAAAATTTCAAACGTGAAGGAAGACATTTTAAAATTGCTGGTATAAAGAGTACAAGTATACAGCGATAAGAAGTCGCTCGGTGATCATCAAATCAGATATCTTTTTAGTATCCAGTATTTTCAGTATTTTAAGTGATTCTCTGAGATATTGGTTTGTTTTCTGGCTAATATATTGATATATATTAAATCTTTTTAATCCCAATTGGCAAATTCATCGCTCATATTCCGAAGTAGGGCGGTTATTTGGGTGCGTCGGGTTTCAAAGTTAGCAGCGATGTAAATTAACAAAATACCAAGTAATAAGCCGACAATCCATTTTAAAAAAGAGTAACTGAGGCTAAAAATTACTAATTGATAAATGCTGGTAATCAAAAAAGTACCTGTACCAACGTAGAGAAAGGCGCGGATTTTTAAACCCAAGCCGGCGAAAATGGTAATAAGACTGAAAATACCGGGAATAAAAGGCAGATTTTGATAAAACAAAATTGTCCAACCGCAAATTAAACCACTTCCTAACATTCGCAAACTATGACGGAGAAGTTTGGTTGTTGATAATGTTAGTTGTTCATCTATTTGGGCAATATATAATAAAGATAAACTAATGGGTGTAACGTACCAAAGGGAATCTCTCAAGTTTAAATCATGAAACCAAGTAAATAATGCCCAGTCAATTAATATTAAACTGATATATGTAAACCGGATTTGTGTGGCTACTGTAGCCAAAAAGACGTAGTAAGCAGCAACGATAACTAAGGTAATAGGATAAGTTTGCAGTCCCGTTGTTCCTAGAATGATTAATGGGAGAACATAAGCTGTGCGTTGCCAAGGTGTTTTTGACCAACCTAATCTTTGCCAAGGTAGGATATAGAGGAAGTAGGCAAATAGGCAAGATATCGCCCCATTCCAAGGTAGTAATTGCTCAGATAGTAATTGCCCTATTGGTAAGTTTCGTGAATAAATACCCAATGCTCCTAGTTCTATTAAACCCAAATAAACCCAGATTTCCTGATTTGTTTCCTGAGAATTTTGTTTTCCTTGCCAAATAGCATAACGAACTAAAAATAATCCTGTTCCTAATACTATAGAGGAATTAATTTCGCTAGGTAAACTAATAGCAGATAGGAATAAAATACTACTCCAAGCCCAATGGAGATGGGCAATATTTTTGAGTTCTTCACGAGTTAATCCCAGGTAGCTAATCAACCAAGGTGTGAGGATACGGTAAGCATACATAATGCTAGTCCCCAGGGCTGACATGGCAATTAATCCATCACCTAAAGCTCCTCCTCTCGATAGGGACATTTGATAAAATAGGAGTTCGTAGGCGGAAATTGATACCCCAATAATGCCAAAATAAAGCAGGGGTTTAAAAGCTTCTCTTCGTCTTCCTACTCCAATCAAAATTAAGGCTACACCCAAGGAACAAAAACCTGTAAAGTCTGCAAAAGTGTTTAACCGTAAAATAACACTAAATACACCATAAATAAGGGGGAGAAGATGGAAACTATTGGGTAATGTTTGTAATTGATGTTTGCGTCGCCACCATTCACCAAATAGCTGAGTTGTTAACCCCAGAATGATGTTAGCTATGGCGATTCTTATAATAGAATGTTCTCCAAAGCCTAAGATTTCGGCTGTTAATAATTCTAAACACCAACCAATACCATAAAATGCTGATTCTTGCGATTGTCCCCAACTGCGATAGATGATTGATGCTAAAATTATCGCTGTGGTGATAACATAGAAATATTCTGTTTTAATAATGCTTTGATAAATTAAACTGGAATGCAAAGTCAGGGCTGATAATTCTATTGTACATAATGCGATCGCCCATTTATCACTGGCTGCGGCATAAATTATCGCCAATTCTGTACCTTTGCGTAAAAGTACACCACGCCATAACCATAAACTCAGAATTGTTAATGCAGTAACGACAAACCAACCTGATATTGTTAGTTTTATTAAACCAAATACACCTTCTGCTAACAATGCGGTCAGAAAACTTATCCCAAAACCAATAATTGTTCCTGCATATATTTGGTTTCTTAAATAGCGAGTATTTACTAACATCACTGCGACACCTGCACCCAAACCAATTAATCTAATTCCTGGTAATGGTAAAGTTAATAATTGCAAAATCCCTATAGATAAAACACTTAAAAAACTGTTTGTAGTGCGATTTTGTTCAGTGGTGCGAATTGCTAAACCTGTCAATGCTAAAGGAGTAATTAACCAAATTATTCCTAAAGAGTTGGGATTTTGCCCATTACCATGCCAGTGATTTTGAGCATTTACCCACAATAAAGAAAAACTAAGTGCAGCTAATACTAAACCAATATACCATGCACTACGTTGCCAGATACCATCACCCAGACTAAATCCCCATTCAGCTATCATTACAGCTAATAAAATACCTGCCCAAATTTCTGGATTTAAATTTGGTAAAAACCAATTAATGCTAGAAATCAGCGTCAATACTCCCATGCTATGAGTTAAATATATCAAAGGAGGATAAAAAGCTGCCCGACGTTGAATAAAGGTGGTTAGAGTAAGAGTAGATAAAAGAAGATTGATAGTTCTTAATGTCGGATTTACTAAACTAATTATTGTTAAAGAAATCCCTAAAAATAAGGTTAGCTGTTCTCCAAAACTTGCTAATTCTTGATTTTCTTGATGATGTAATTTATCTGTTAGCCATAACATCAAAATGATGTAGGGAAATAAAGCAATACTCAATAATGCTAAAGGTTCATTTTGGCAATTAGTTAAATTAGTAGCTGTAGTAATTACTAATTTTTGTAATTCATGAGGTACTAACCGCCAACTTAGCCAAATCGTCTGTAAACCAATTAAGAAAATAGCTAAAAAATCAGTTTTTAAACTATATCTTTGTAAACGACGGCTAAAAAACCACAAACTCAAACCACCAACTATTATTGCTTGGGCTGGTTGCGTTATTACTGAAACTAACCAACCTAATAATAATAAACTCCCCCCCAGTTTTTCCCAGAGTAGAGAAGGATTTTTAGAAAGATTTTTTTCTGATAACCAAATTACTAAACCACCACAAATACCAATTGCCAAACCTAATTGAGTAATATTAACTCCAGCGATAAAGATAGCCCTAGTTAGTAAAGTTAATAGGGCATAAATCAGGAAAGTAAAATATAAACTGATTCCCCATTGTGGAGATTCTGCATTTGTATTTTCTTGAGGTTGAGTTAATTGATTATAAACAGTAATAGCTGTTGTTCCTATCATTGCTAAATAAACAGCAATTAGCGGAAAACCTGATAGTTTCCAACCCCAATGTAAATAACTCAAACCAATAATATTAGCTAAAGGTAATTTACCACGGGGAAAATTAGTAATAATATTGCGGTTTTGACAAAGTTGATTAGTAATAAATGTGAGAGTTAAAGAGACAATTACCATCACAATTAAGGTTAATGGATTTTGCCACAAACTAAAGCTATCCATTGCCCAAAAATTGATAGGAACTAATAACAAGGTGACGATTAATAATGTCTGTGCAGTTAACCTTAAATTGCTTTGTTTACCTGCCCAAAATGTAAAACCGCAAAAACTCAAGCTATATGCAAATAAAACCCCATACTGTCCAACTGCGGGGAATCTTTCCCACTGACTTGCAGCTAAAACACCAGAGGAAAGCACTACTAAAAATACACCTAAAAACAGCAACCACCGCACACTTAACTCTTCACCCCAAGATTGCAACATCGAATTAACAAAGCTGGGTTTTTTAGGTACTTTTGGTATAGGGGGTAA
Organism: Dolichospermum sp. ST_sed8; assembly: GCA_028658405.1. Classification (GTDB taxonomy): domain Bacteria; phylum Cyanobacteriota; class Cyanobacteriia; order Cyanobacteriales; family Nostocaceae; genus Dolichospermum. The sequence continues at coordinate 6,944 of JAKOGY010000197.1, forward strand.
AGTGGCAATTAATGGTTTTCGTGGGGGTGTGCTAGGGGTGAAAATTTCCTCTGGTTCTGATGCAGTCTGAGGTGTAAATACTACAGTGCAAGTGAGATATTGACGGGCTATTTGTTTAACTTGATCATCAGATATTAAACCGAGTTCTAGTAAGTCATCTAATCCTAATAATAAGTCAGGATGATTAGATGGTAGTTTAATGGGAATTTTCTGGGATGGATCAAAAGGTGATGTCATAAATTGCAACCCTGTAAGAGGATGTTTGTAAAGTATTAAGTTGTATTAAGATCCCCCCTAACCCCCCTTAGAAAGGGGAGAACGAGAGTCAAAGTCCCCCTTTTTAAGGGGGATTTAGGGGGATCTCAAGATTTTGGATACATGACGAAGGACTTTTAAAACATCCTCTAAGTGTATATCAGAAATAGCCCTTTCAAAATGACTGAGTAATTTAAAATATCTCACTCACATTAATACTCACATCAGAAAAAGCTAAAATTGATAAAGTCTGATTTTTTACTAACTTCTGTATATCTTGATAAACTCCCTGGAGAGGATTTCGATATACTTCTATAACTTCCTGATTAACATCTATTAACCAAACTTCAGGAATATTTGCTTCTGCATATAAAGTAACTTTTACTTCCCGATCATATTTTATCGTTGTGTCGGCAACTTCTATTAATAAAAATATATCTTCTGGTTGGGGGTGTGCAGTCCTATAAAAATCTGCACGGGGTTTTAATAATGCTATATCTGGTTGTGGTTCAGAAGTTTCATCTAATTCTACTGGGTTTTGTGGTGCAAGAATGATTCGTTTTCCTAAAAGCTGAATCAATAGATTAACAAGTCTATTTACACAACCTGCGTGTCTTCTGCCAATAGGGGACATATCAATCATTTCTCCGCGAATTAATTCTAATCGTTCATTTTCTGACAAAATACCAGATTCAGCCATTTGGTGAAATTGCTTAACTGTAAATTGGTGTCTGAGTAGTTGTAAAACCATTGTCGCCTCTATTTTTTCAAATTTACTTCACTACATAGCTATCAATACCATTATTTTTGGCAATGTACTAAATGTTTAAATTCAAAAGATTTGCCTGATCTATGGAGTATTTTTAATTTTGGAGCCAAATTTTGATTGGGGTAAATTCTATTAACATCAACCCGTGTATTTGTTTTTTGTGTGATGTTTTTGATGCTTATAAACCGCAGATTATAATCTTCAAGAAAATTTGGATGATGCCAAAATGACTTACCAATTTCTCGACAATAGGCGACAAAACACTTTGCTCCTTGAAGTTGTTCAATAATATCTTTCATTTCTCCCCCTTTTCCCGCCTTCATTTCAATACAGAGAATTACCTTTTTCTTGCCAGTATCAGCAATGATAATAAAATCTGCACGTTTACGCTCACCTCTATTTCCCTTAAAAATTGTATCGAGTGACTTAAATTCCTCTGGATTGATAATTATAACATTATCATCATCCGGCATCCCACGAATAGTTACATAGTAATTGGGGGGTTTAGGTTCTTTGAGTATGACCTTATTTCGTCCGTCAAGATCATTTTCTAATGATACTGTAGCGGTTTCCTGAATCATTTCTTTCAGGATAGCAATATCAGACATTACTCCTCACTCCAAACAATTGCTTCCTGAATCCGATTCATCGTTTCGATTGTTGTATCAAAACTTCTAGCTTCAATACCCAATTCTGGGTTGATATCGGCAAGTGTAAGAGTTTGACATTTAGTTTTTCTTGTGTTTCCCTCTAGTTTCATATCTGTTTCTTCTGCAATATAAACTTTAATCTTGTCAGCAGCAATCAGTTCTTCTGGCCGATAACCTTCTTGTTGGGCAATTCGCTTGAGATGGGGTTTATCATGATTAAGCATAATCAAGGTATTCAGTTCTTTAATAATGTAATCACTGTGGGTAGTAATAAAAACTTTCATTCCCAGGTTTACCAATCGAGCAAAAAGCCGTGCGATTCGGCGTTGATTTTCAGGGTGTAGATTTAATTCAGGTTCATCTACCATCAATAAATCGCCAACTTGAGCCTCATGTTTTAGGTAAAAGCCTATATCTAATAAAGAACGGACTGCGCTAGAACTTTCATCCATAGAAAGCTTAACTCGTTTACCCTTTGGCACATAATAAAGCTCATCATTACGAGTGACAGTATACTCACCACCAATAATATCACTAAAATCAGCCAATATATCAGGATATTTATCAGTAATGAAACTATTTTTTTTAATAATGGTTTCAAGGTTACGAGTAAAATCTACATTCGTTTTTATCGGTAGAGCATAATCATCATACTCTTTAAGTAGAAGTTCCATTTTATCAATATTTTTGTCAGCTTGACCCATTTCTTCTAGTAAACGATTTTTTGCAAAATTCAATTCTTTGCGAAAAATGGCCGCACCAGTTCGTTCAGCACTAGCAATAAAAGGGCGAGGGAAAAACTGATCAAAAATTATATCTTTTAAGGCATCAGAAATGATGACTTTAAGGATATCTCTTGGTATTTCTACTCTATCTTTCTCAATTAGCAGAGTAATTACTAATTCTGTGCTTTCTTCACTTTTAGTAATTGAGAAAAGTTCTGCATTAGCCGCCCTCATTTTCCGATCAAATTTGCTTGCTAAATTAATATTTTTATTTTCAATTTCCAAGCTGATGTTAAACTCTGTTTGTTTAAATTTATCAATTGGTGCCGCAAAAATTTTTGGTAATTCTTGGGTATACCTTTGACAGGCTTTAGCTACAATCTGCTGAGATTTTTTAACATATTCTTCGATATCAAGACGAATTACTCCGTCCGCAAGAAGGTTCTCTATCTTATCATCGTTGATTTGAATCGAAAGCATTCGCCGCCAAGTAAACAAAAAGCCAAATAAGGCATAAGTAGCGTAGGTTTTTCCAGTATTATTACCACCACAAATAATCGTTAATTCACCAAGAGTAAATTCGGCTTCTCTTAAAGCACCAAGATGTTTAACTTTAATTTTCATAAGAATACCCGGTAAGTGGGAAACTCAGCAGCTAAAGCCGGTGAGAGGGAAACGGCACGGGCAGTTCGACAAGCTCACTGACCACGGTAATAAAGGCTTTGAATCTTTTTTCATTACCGCCTTGGAGTTAAGAAATTTGGGGTACTTTTGTGATGTACTTT
>JAKOGY010000198.1 GCA_028658405.1 Dolichospermum sp. ST_sed8
TGATGAAGCAGGAAGTAAACACTAAGGTTATCGCTGTCCAGATGTGTCTAGACTTTGGTAATTTTGGGTAAGTTTTATAGAACGGTGTGTGTCACAATTATTAGCAGTTCTGAAATTATTCAGTTAACTGAAGGTTGGTGTGAGAAAATTCAAGGTAACTTAAAGGTAATGGGCTATCAGAACTAGACAAGGTTAGTAAATAATTCCTGCTTCCTAGTATCTAATTTCCTAAACAGAAAACCTCATCCAAGAAGAAGGCAAGAGGCAAGAGGCAAAAGGCAAGAGGTCTAATAAATATATCTGTATTACCTACTACCTATGACCTATTACTTATTACCTTTTTCTAGCTGAATTTTCGTTTTTCACATTCCCGTTTGTTTGTACAGAATTCTAAAAGTAGGCGTTAGTGATGGAAGTAATCTATCAGTATGCCTGGCTGATTCCAGTATTACCTCTCTTGGGAGCAATGCTAGTCGGTCTAGGGCTAATCTCGATAAATCAGGTGACAAACCGCCTGCGACAGTTGAATGCAGTGCTAATTATCTCCCTCATGGGAGCATCTATGGGACTGTCGTTGGCTTTGCTGTGGAGTCAATTTCAAGGCCATGCGCCTTATCTGTGGACTGTAGAATGGGCATCAGCAGGCAATTTTCACCTGACGATGGGCTATACCATTGACCACCTGACATCTCTAATGCTGGTGATTGTAACGACGGTAGCTGTTTTGGTGATGATTTACACCGATGGTTACATGACACATGACCCAAGTTACGTGCGGTTTTACGCCTATCTCAGCTTGTTTGGCTCTTCAATGTTAGGTTTGGTGGTCAGCCCCAACCTAGTACAAGTTTATATTTTCTGGGAACTGGTGGGGATGTGTTCCTACCTCCTAGTTGGCTTTTGGTATGATCGCAAAGCCGCAGCGGATGCTTGTCAAAAGGCATTTGTCACAAATCGGGTCGGTGACTTCGGGTTACTATTGGGCATTTTGGGGCTGTTCTGGGCAACAGGCAGCTTTGATTTCATGATTATGGGCGATCGCCTATCTACCCTAGTAGAAACCGGTTCTATTAGCAATTTCCTCGCCATTGTCTTGGCGATTTTAGTCTTCCTGGGACCCGTTGCTAAATCTGCCCAATTTCCCCTCCATGTCTGGCTACCAGATGCAATGGAAGGGCCTACCCCCATTTCTGCCCTGATCCATGCGGCAACAATGGTGGCAGCGGGTGTATTCCTCATTGCTCGGATGTACCCAGTATTTGAAAATGTTCCCGCAGCGATGAACGTAATTGCTTATACTGGGGCATTTACAGCGTTTTTGGGGGCAACTATTGCCATTACCCAAAACGACATCAAAAAAGGTTTGGCTTATTCCACCATTTCCCAACTTGGTTATATGGTAATGGCTATGGGAGTAGGTGCTTATAGTGCCGGATTATTCCACCTGATGACCCACGCTTATTTCAAAGCGATGTTATTCTTGGGTTCTGGTTCGGTAATTCATGGCATGGAAGAAGTTGTTGGTCATGACCCTGTATTGGCGCAGGATATGCGTTTAATGGGTGGACTGCGGAAATATATGCCCGTGACCAGTTTCACATTTTTGATTGGTTGCTTGGCGATTGCGGGGATTCCTCCCTTTGCTGGTTTCTGGTCAAAAGATGAAATTCTCGGCGCTGCTTTTGCTGCTAACCCCTTCCTGTGGTTTATTGGTTGGGTGACAGCGGGGATTACAGCTTTTTATATGTTTAGAATGTATTTCTCAACATTTGAAGGTAAATTCCGGGGTAATGACGAAAAAATCAAAACCCAACTCAAAAATGCTGCTGCTGCTTTGGCACAGACATCAGAAACAGCAGAATTAGCCCCTAATTTTGGTCCTGGGGCCATGAAAAAGGGAGAATTAGAGGCGCATGACTCCCACGGACATAGCCATTCTCCCCATGAGTCTCCTTGGACGATGAGTTTACCGTTGGTGGTGTTGGCTATTCCTTCAATGTTGATTGGTTTGGTGGGTACTCCCTACGCCAATTATTTTGAGCAGTTTATCTTTCCTCCTAGCGAAACTTTAGCTGAAGTTATGGAAAAGGCTGCGGAATTTGACCCCCATGAGTTTTACATCATGGCTGGTAGTTCTGTGGCGGTTTCTGTGATTGGGATTACTTTGGCTGTGCTGATGTATTTAGCCCGGAAAATTGATCCGAGTGCGATCGCTAAAAGCATTCAACCGCTATATGATCTATCCTTGAACAAATGGTACTTTGATGACATTTATCATCGTGTCTTTGTCCTCGGTTTACGTCGTGTTGCTAGACAAGTTATGGAAGTTGATTTCCGCGTTGTTGACGGCGCTGTCAATCTCACGGGTTTCTTTACTCTTGTCAGTGGTGAAGGTTTGAAATACCTAGAAAGTGGTCGAGTTCAATTCTATGCCTTAATCGTTTTTGGGGCTGTTTTGGGCTTGGTGGTTGTTTTCGGTGTCACCTGATTTTAATGGGGGTGGGCGGCTTGTCCGCCCCTAGATTATGAGGGTTTCACGCAAAGGAGCAAAGTTAATGAACCACGTTCGCGGAGCGTCCCGTCAGGGATAGGAGCGAAGGACACGAAGGAAGAAGGAAGAAGGAAGAAGGAAGATGGGTAATTTTAGATGTAAGTTTTTTGAGTTAAGATTTCTATGTAAGGTATAATTATATTTAGCCTTCAATTATTATTGATATATAGCAATTCTAAATGATTTCTGAACCATATTTATGTATTGTAGGGTGGGCATTGCCCACCAATAGTATATGTTCAAAAATCAAATAGTAATCCTATATTATTTATATGTAATCAATAAAAAAATCCTGTAAATCCTCTAATCCTGGACATCCTGATTCTGACAATAAAATTAATAATATGCTATAAATATTCTATAATGTTTGTAATATCAGCTTGATAAATTGTCACAGGATATCCTCAACACCAAAATATATTTATGAAAATTAAAGCTATTATCTGGGAAGAAGATGGTGTATGTTGTGGTTCTGTACCAGCTTTACCAGGATGTCGTACCTGGGGTGAAAGCTACGAACATTTATTAGAAATGTTGAAAGATACTGTTCAAGGTTGGTTATAAGTTGCTATTCAGCAAGAAGAAATTGAACCACAAAAACAGTTAATTGAACTATCTTTATGAACAATCATCAATCTATTCCAGAAATATCATCAACTACACCTTGGAATTATTTACTATTAGAAATTGCCCAAACTCTAGAAGAATATATACCAGAAATATTGCAAATTGTCCGTTTGTTTCGTCAAAGTGTAATAATGAAACAGACATCTGTAAATGATTGGGAAAATGCTATTAAGGAAATTAACCAAAGTGATCCAATTAAACAAGAACAAAGGAAAACAAATATTAAAAAATTGTTCGAGTCATGGAATGGATTAGATAATGAACAAGAACAAAAAAAAACTTCAGCAAAATGAGTTACGCTCAATTTTAAAAGATTGGATTTTGCTTGGTTTACAACTTAGACATACTTTACCAGTAATTGATAATATTCAAAGGCTGAAATAATATGGAAACACAAGAAATTATTCAATCTTTGCCAAATTTAAGCATAAATGAACGGTTGAAAATAGCTGAATTTGCTTTAGAATTGGTTAATCAACAACGAGAATTTTTGACTAAGGAAAAGCAAAAGCGTCAATTAGCATTAGCAGCTATTACAGCTATTGAAGATTATACAGGTGATAGTGAATTAAATGTTTTCTCTGATTTAGAGGGAGAAGATTTTTATGAGTATCCAGATAAGGATTAACACAATTTTTTAAACTTATGCTTCGCTATCACATCCCCTCAACTCCCAAACAGCGATTCCTAGGTCGCGCTTCGCTATCGCACCCTTCAACCCCCCAAACAGCGATTGCTGTGGAGCGCTTCGCTATCGCAAACCACTCCACAGGAATCATTTAGATCACCATAGTTATCACATTTTAGAAATTTCAGACATTGCTTATTCTGATTCGATATACTGGTAATGTGTAAAAATAATCAAATCTGGTATTTTATGATTAATAATCACCAACTAATCACAGAAACATCCTCAACTACACCCTGGAACGATTTATTATTAGAAATTGCCCAAACTCCAGAAGAATATATACCAGAAATATTGGAAATTATCCGTTTATTTCGTCAAAATTTGATCAATAAACCAACAACTTTGATAAACACAGAAAAACACAAATTAACCTGGCAAGAATTTATTAATCAAACAGCAGGAAGTTGTGCTGATGATCCAATTATTATGGATGATTTAGGTATTGATGATAGCTTAGATGATAGTTTAGAAGAAATGATTAATAGTTAGGAATACAAACTGATGAAATATTTATTAGATAGTAATGTTTGTATTCAATATCTTAATCAAAGATCAGAAAAGATCATTCAGCGTCTTCAAGATTTATCCGATATAGATATAGTAGTTTGTTCAATAGTGAAAGCTGAACTATTTTATGGTGCAATGAGAACTCATAATCCTGCGAAAACTCGGCAATTGCAGCGGGATTTTTTAGATCGTTTTGTTTCTTTGACGTTTGATGATGAATGTGCTGTAATTTATGGTGAAATTCGTAGTAAATTGGCTACTAAAGGTACTCCTATAGGAAATAATGATTTACATATTGCTTCTATTGCTATAGCTAATAATTTAACTTTAATTACTCACAATACTAGAGAATTTAGTAGAATTGATAATTTAAAATTGGAAGATTGGGAGATTTAATAAATACAGATAAATAGCGATTCCTGCGGAGCGCTTCGCTATCGCACCCTCTCAACTTCCCAAATGATTATTCAGCGTCTTTAAATATATAGATTTTCATAAATTTATGATACAATCAAAAATATTACAAATAAGTAATTCTATGTTGAATTTAGAAAGGATTACATTTGATCCGCAAGTCATGGCAGGACAAGCTTGTATTCGGGGGATGCGAATACCTGTTTCTTTAGTGGTAAATTTAGTAGCTAATGGAAAACCATTAGAGGAGATTTTAGAAGAATATCCTGATTTAGAAGCTGATGATATTCGTCAATCTTTGCTTTATGCAGCGTGGTTGACTCAAGAAAGGGTTTATTCTTTTAACCCATATTCCGCACTTCACAATGTAGTATCCATCTTTTCAAGAATTATTCCTAATAAGGCTTAGATTGTTCAATATTAATACCTAAAATGATGGATAAAATATGTGTTTTATTGAACGATAAAAAATAAAATTATGGAAATATTCGCGTATTACAAAATGAAGTGCGGAAAGTGGGTTTTAAAACTGCGTAATATTAAAAGCGCTTCGCTATCGCATCCTTCAACTCCTAAATAGCGATACCTTCAGTGTTTAAATCTGATCTACTTTTAATAGATCAAGTTAATCATAAGTTTTACTTGATATTAATTAACTAGAATCTAAGAATATGAAACAAGATTCAATGCCTTTATTACCGCCCGTGTCGCTTCCCTCTCAGCCCTAAAGGGACTGAGTTTCCCGCATACCGCGAGGTCTTATGAAACAATATAAAACTATACAGCTACAATTGAAACCAGAAATAGAAGATCGTCTGATTACCCAAGCTACTAAACAAGGTTTATCAATTGAATCTTATCTTGAATCTTTGATTGAAGATAGTTTGAAAAATCAAGAGGAAGAATCTTTTTCTCAAGTAACAACTGAGGAAGATTGGGAAACAGCACTAATGAATTTAATCAATAGTCCTGCTTTTGCTGTAGCATCACCACTTTCAGATGCAGCTATTAGTAGAGATAGTATTTATACCAGAGAAGATGAAATGTTATGAAATATCTGGTAGATACTAATATTTTACTGCGTTTAGTACAAAAAAATAGTCCAATGCACCTTGATACTCAAAGAGCAATTTTAACGCTCAAAAAGCAAGGTGATTTTTTATGTATTATCCCACAAAATATAATTGAATTTTGGGCTGTTTCTACAAGACCTCTTGATAAAAATGGGTTAGGTTTATCTATCACTCAAGCGGAAGAAGAAAGCGAAAAACTTAAAAAGATATTTATATTGGAATTGGATACACCACAAATTTTTACTGAGTGGGAATCACTTGTTATTAAATATCAAGTGATGGGAAAACAGGTACATGATGCTCGTTTAGCTGCGGCTATGGTAGCTCATAATATCACACATTTATTAACATTTAATGTTGATGATTTTAAGCGTTTTTCGGATATTGTAGTTGTTGATCCACGTAGTATTGTTTAATCATCTTGGAAGAGCGATTCCTGCGGAGCGCTTCGCTATCGCACCCCCTCAAATCCCCAAACAGCGATTCCTAGGTCGCGCTTCGCTATCGCATCCCTTCAACTCCCAAATAGCAATTCCTAGGTCGCGCTTACGCTATCGCATCCCCTCAACTCCCCAAAAGCGATTCCTAGGTCGCGCTTCGCTATCGCACCCACATCCCTACAAAACATTTGACAAAAATTGACAATATTTGCCATAATTAAAGCATCAGAAATATAAAGACTTATTAGCTATGACTACAGTAAATATTTCTCTTCCCGATTCCATGCGGGACTTTATCAATGAACAGGTTGCAAAATGTGGCTACAGTACCACAAGCGAATATATTCGACATTTGATTCGTCAAGATTTAGAAAAAGTGGCACAAGCACGACTAGAAACATTGCTATTAGAAGGCTTAGATAGTGGTGAAGCGATTGAAATTACGGATGAGTGGTGGCAACAAAAACGCACTCAGCTTCTTGAGAGACTCCGCAAGTAATAGCAATGACTAGACGAATTGTAATTAGACCAAAGGCTAGTGTTGACCTTGATGAACAGTTTGCTTATATTGCTGACAGTAATTTTGATGCAGCATTGAGTTTTTTTGATGCTACGAGGCAGACTTTTTCACAATTAGCACGACTACCTGGTATTGGTAGTGTTTATAATGTTAAAAATCCGCGTTTAGTTGGTTTGCGGAAGTGGGGAGTTAGAGGATTTGAAAAGCATCTAATTTTTTATTTAGAAGGAGATGAGTATATTGAAATTGTTCGGTTAATTCATTCTGCACGGCATATTTCACAGATTTTAGCAGAAGAAGAATAGCTATAGTCATCAGCTATGCGATTCCTAAGGAGCGCTTTGCTATCGCACTCCCTCAACTACCCAAAAGCGATTCCTAGGTCGCGCTTCGCTATCGCATCCCCTCAACATCCCAAAAGCGATTCCTAGGAATCGCTTGACAAAGTTACAAGTTTTTATAAACTTCATCATCATTACGTTTACCAACCCGAAAAACATCAACTAATTTATTATCATCATCAATGGTGTACAAAATTCTGTATTCACCCTGATCAATACGATAACCACCTTGATAACCTTTTAAAGCTGCATAGTCTTGAGGACGAGGATTACCTTGAAGTGAGAGTATTTTTGATACAACTTGCTTATATTGTTTTGCTTGTAAGTCTAATAAGTCTTTTTCCGCAGTTCTAGCAATCCTCAATGTATAACGTTCACTCATTGGGATATTTGGCGATGATTTCTTCTATGGTGGTAAATCCTTCATTTTCTTCAATTGCACGTCTCAATTTAGCAGAATCAATTGCATCTTCCATTGCTTCTAATAGTTTTAAATCTTCAATGCTAATTATCGCTACCGCAGCTTTACCATGACGCTGAATTAAAATTCTTTCTCCACGATATTCCGCACGGTTCATAATATCGGGAAAATTAGCACGCGCTTCACTTGCACTGATGACAGACATAGCGCCTCACAAAATTTATAGGATTACATAACATTATAGATTATTTGTCTGTTTTTTGCAAATTGTACAAAATTTAAGTTTTTGAGCAATAGTGGAGCGATTCCTAGGTCGCGCCTTAACGGGTGACAAGGCGGTTGAAGATGAGATGTGGCAATAATTTGAGAAAATAAGGGGGTAAAAAAATAGGGAGAAGGAAGCCCCCAAAGCAAAAAATGTTACCACAATCATATCAAACAATTTTCCGAAAGCATTTGAGTGAACAGCAGTATTTGACATTAGAAATATTGTTGTTATTAATACAAGCTCATCGCCAAGTAAAACTGTCAAAATTGGCCAGCTTATTTCCGCAACCAATTAAATATGAAAGCCGGAAACGCAATCTACAAAGATTTTTAGGAATAGGTAAACTCTGCGTAAAATTATTATGGTTTCCGTTGATAAAATATTGGATTAGACAATCGTTAACACCAAAGCAACTGAATCGAGAACAGCGCCGTTATTTTCATAAAAAACAGTATCAAAAATATGGTTATTGGATGGTGGCACTGGATCGAACACAGTGGAAAGGGCGAAATATATTTATGGTGACATTGGTATGGGGTACTCATGCACTACCACTATATTGGGAAACATTAAATCATGTTGGAAATAGTAATTTACAAACACAGAAAAGATTAATAAAGACGGCAATAAAGTTGTTGAAAAAATGTCGAATTGTGGTGTTAGCAGACAGAGAATTTCATAGTCCAAAACTGGCTAAATAGCTTGATGAGCAAGGAGTCTACTTTGCTCTACGTCAGAAGAAAAACCTCTATTTTCAACAAGAAACAGGACTTGAATATCAAGTTCTTAAAAATCAAGGATTTAAGCCAGGAATGTCGAAGTTTTATGACAGAGTTAAATGTGGTAAAGGGGATGAATTATGATTATTTAATATCGCTGTTTATTGGAAGAGAAAATATCGCAACAAAGGACCGAAAGAACCTTGGTATATCTTGACAAATTTACCAACTTTAAAACAAACTTTATGTCTGTATAGATGCCGATGGGGAATTGAACAGTTCTTTAAGGATTGTAAAACTGGTGGCTATAATTTAGAGGACAGCAAAGTGAATGAGACTCGTTTTTTAGCCTTAGTTTTATTGATTGTCATTGCTTATAGTTTAGCCACTATGCACGGTCAACGGATGAAAAAATTAGGTATAGAGACTTATGCCGGACGTATTCAACAACATCAGGACAAGTACCCACGTCAGAGTGATTTTAGCTTTTCTCTCTACGGACAACTCTGGATTTATGGCATGGAATTATGGGCTGATTTAGCTCTGAACTTAATAAAGCTTAAGCCTCATAAACGCCTCTTTTTTCAACGTGGTTTTCAGGCTCTATCCCTTATGAAACAAGCTGTTTAGCCGCCTTGTCACCCGTTAAGAGGTCGCGCTTACGCTATCGCACTCCCTCAACTTCCCAAATAGCGATTCCTAGGTCGCGCTTTGCTATCGCACTCCCTCAACTACCCAAACAGAGATTCCTAGGTCGCGCTTACGCTATCGCACCCCTTCAACGTCCCAAACAGCGATAGCGAAGCACTTAGATCACCGTAGTTATCACATTTATAAATTTCAGACATTGCTTATTCTGATCCGATATACTGGTAATATGTAAAAATAATTAAATCTAGAATTTTATGATTAACAATCACCAATCCATTACAGCTAAATCATCAGCAAAACCCCGCAATGATTTATTACTAGAAATTGAACATACTCCAGAAGAATACATACCCGAATTACTACAAATTGTCCGTTTATTTCGTCAAAGTGTGACGATGAAACAGACATCCTTAAAGAACTGGGAAAATGCTATTAATGAAATTAATGAAAGTGATGCAATTAAGAAAGAACACAGAAAAACTAATATTAAAAGATTGTTCGAGTCATGGAATGAATCAGATGATCAACAAGAGCAACAAGAAACTTTAGAAATTATTGAATCTATGAATGGTATTTCAATTTAAAATAAAATGAGTAAGGTTATTGTTTTAGATTCTGCACCTGTGGGATTAATTACTAATCAATCAAGGAAATCCTCTAGCTGTGCAATGTCAAGAATGGTTTTATAGTCTTTTTGAAAGAGGTTATGAAGTCATTTTACCAGAAATTATAGATTATGAAATTAGACGGGAATTATTAAGAGCAAATAAGTTATCAGGGATTAGAAAACTAAATCAACTTAAATCAGAAATTATTTATCTTCCTATTACCACCAGGGGATTGCGGGAAGGCTGGGAGCCGCGTCTCTTTAGAGCGCGGGGGAAA
>JAKOGY010000199.1 GCA_028658405.1 Dolichospermum sp. ST_sed8
TTTAATCACAAGCGACAGAGCAGGGAACTAGCTTCGCATTCCGGGGTGTCGTGACTCAAATAACGGCTACCATGAGACTATGCTCAGGGTGGTCTGGTCAGTACAGCTTGTTTGATTTCTCTTGCAAGCTCAGTCCCTTTAGGGCTGGGTTACTGACCTATTTACCCCCTATTTACCTCTAAAATAACACATTAAGTAGATGAGCAGAAATAGTATTGTTAACTCTGAGCAGGCTAGAAGCCCACTCCACAATCAATATATTAATATTATCTTGATTAATATTATCTTGTGGGGTGGGCATCTGGTCCCCCCATCTTATATTTATCAATTATTCAAAAACTCTTTAACTATTGTTAAATAAGTTTCTGAATCTTCCAACATAGGAAAATGTGCAGTGTTCGGAATAATATTTAATTCCACCTTATCACTTAAAGCCGCCGCTGTTTTTCCCAATTCAGCCGGAATAATAATGTCATATTCCCCAGCAATTAGCAAAGTTGGGATAGTTAATTTTGCAAATTCTCCCGGCATTGTTTCCGCTTGTTCCTTACTCACAGAAGTATAAATAGTCCCTAAAGCCGCTTCATAATGAGCATTAACAAAATCTTCTAAAAAAGCCTGACTTTCCGCTTTAGGAATCGGACTATGGAGAAATCTAGCCATAAACATTTTATCAGCCAACGGGATTTTACTTAACCACTGGGGACGGAATTTAACTACATAACCCCCAAATTTATGAAAAGCAGAAAAAGCCTTTTCATCATATTCAAAAATTCCGCTACAAGTTAAAATCCCCTTTTCCACTCTTTCGGGATAACGATTAAAAAACAAAGTAGCAATAGAAGCACCCATAGAATGGGCATTAACATAAACACGATCAAGATTTAACTCATTTAATAAAACTGCCAAATCTTCCACATATTCTGTTAATTCATAACTTAAATGAGGTTGACATTGAGAGCGGCCAAAACCCCGTAAATCATACAATAAACAATCAAAATTATCTAATAAAGCCTCGGCCGTACTTTGCCAATATCTAGCCGAACCAGCCCAACCATGCAAAAAAACCATCACCGGTTTAATAACATCTGATGGTTTTTTTATCCATTCGTAATAATGATCAACACCCCGAACATTGATATAAGTCATTTGTCAGTTGTCAGTTGTCAGTTGTTAGTTGTTAGTTATCAGTTGTCAGTTGTTAGTTGTCAGTTGTCAGTTGTCAGTTGTCAAGAGTTAATAATCAAGAGTCAAGAGTCAATAATCAATAGTTCCATAATAACTGACCACTGACCACTGACCACTGACCACTGACTATTAAGCCGACTCTGGTTTAGGTAAAGAAGAAGGATGTACTATTAGTTCAGCAGTAGAACGTTTTTCCACCATTTCCTTAGTGATAGTACAGCGAGTCACATCCTTACGAGAAGGTAACTCATACATCACATCCAGCATCAACTCTTCCACAATACCTCGTAAAGCCCGCGCCCCAGTTTTGCGACGGTAGGCTTCTTGAGCGATCGCTCGTAACGCATCTGGTTTAAAATCTAACTGGACATTATCCATATTCAGTAGTTTTTGGTACTGCTTCACCAAAGCACTGCGTGGTTCAGTCAAAATTGCCATCAGTGCCTCCTCATCCAGAGGATCTACCACAGCCACCATCGGAATCCGCCCAATAAACTCAGGAATCATGCCAAATTTCACCAAATCATCCGGTTGTAGATGACGTAATGTATCAGCAGCGCGTTTTTCCTTAGTTTGAACATCTCCTGGTTGCACAAAACCGATTGACTTTTTGCCAACTCTCTGGTCTACAACCTTTTCCAAACCTACGAAAGCACCACCACAGACAAACAGAATATTGCTTGTGTCAATTTGGATACAATCTTGGTATGGATGCTTACGTCCGCCCTGGGGAGGCACATTAGCAATAGTTCCCTCTAACATTTTCAGCAAAGCTTGTTGTACCCCTTCCCCAGAAACATCTCTGGTAATGGAGGGATTTTCACTCTTGCGGGCGATTTTATCAATTTCATCAATGTAGATAATGCCCCGTTGAGCCTCTTCCACATCCAAATCCGCCACTTGCAACAGTCGCAACAAGATATTCTCCACATCTTCCCCTACATATCCCGCTTCCGTTAGGGTTGTAGCATCAGCCACAGCAAAGGGGACATCCAGAATTTTGGCGAGAGTTTGTGCCAATAGCGTTTTACCACAACCAGTCGGTCCAATAAGTAAAATATTAGACTTTTGTAGTTCTATAGCATCATCTGCCTCAGCTTTGGCACTGCCTTTAGCTTGAAGAATAGCCAGTCGTTTGTAATGATTGTAAACAGCCACAGATAACACCTTTTTGGCTTCATCTTGGCCAATAACGTGTTCGTCTAAATAATTTTTAATCTCTCTCGGTTTAGGGATTTGATTAAACGAGAGACTAGACGAATTTGTCCGCCGCTTTTCAGTAGTTTCTGATTTTTGCGCCGGTGGTGATGCTGCGGCTGTATTGGTATCCAGCAACTCCTCATCGAGGATTTCATTACACAAGTCAACGCATTCGTCGCAGATGTAGACTCCCGGCCCTGCGATTAATTTACGTACCTGCTCTTGAGACTTACCACAAAATGAACATTTTAAATGGGAGTCGTACTTAGACATATCAGCCTCTTATTTCAGAATGATGACTTTTTACCCTGCTGTGGGAAGATTTTGTCTAGAAATGACCTGATCGATCAAACCATAATTCTTCGCCTCTTCTGCTGACATGAAAAAGTCGCGCTCTGTATCAGCTTCGATTTTTTCTAAGGGTTGACCAGTATGCTTGGCCATTAATTGATTTAATTCACCCTTAATGTAAAGAATTTCTCGCGCTTGAATTTCAATGTCAATGGCCTGTCCTTGAGCGCCACCTAGGGGTTGGTGAATCATAATCCGGGAGTCAGGTAAAGACATCCGCTTTCCAGCAGTTCCAGATGTTAATAAAAAAGCCCCCATGCTCGCGGCTAGTCCAAAACAGATAGTTACAACATCAGGACGTATTTGTTGAATTGTATCATAGATTGCCATACCTGCGTAGACAGAGCCACCAGGAGAATTAATGTACAATTGAATATCCTTTTCCGCGTCTTCAGAATCAAGGAAAAGTAATTGGGCAACAATGGAATTAGCTACAACATCATCTATGGGCGTTCCTAAAAAAATAATCCGCTCACGGAGTAGACGGGAGTAGATATCAAATGCCCTTTCTCCCATCCCAGATTGTTCTACTACCATCGGTACAATATTACTAGGGCTGTTTAAATTGCCTCTAGTACCAATAGGACTCAAGCTGTTGATTGGGTAATTTCCCGACTGCGATACAAGCATACTAGAATATTTAACAATAAATGGAATTGTGAACTGTTAACCATTATGGCAGAATTGTCAGTTGTCAGTTGTCAGTTGTCAGGAGGTGGAGATGGTAGGAGTAAAATAACTTTTACCCATTACCCATTACCCATTACCCATTACCCATTACCCATTACCCATTACCTATTACCCATTACTAGTTGCTTCTTCCTGAACTGCTTCAATGCTTTCTACTTCTGAATCAGGTTCTTCTGTAGGAGTTAAAGAACCTGCCGCTACTAGTTCCACAGATGAACGTTCTAGTAACCAATCAAAAATCTTTTGGGTTAAAAGTTCTTCTTTGACAACTCCACGCAGTCTAACTTCATCCAAGTCTTGATCACTATACTCTGCCATCAATTCTGCGACTCTAGCTTGCACTGCTTCGGCTGCCACTTCAATAGATTCACGCTTGCCAATTTCTTGTAAGGATAGAGAACGTTTGAGACGCTCTATCGCTTCAGGCTTGGATCTATCCCGTAATTGAGGAATAATTTCTTGGGTAAATAACTTTTTGACATCTATCCCCTGTTCAGACAACTTCATGGCTGTCTGTGACAGCATGGAATCAATCTCTTGGTCAATAAATGTTGTCGGTAAGTCTATTTCGACATGATTAAGCAATTCTGTTGCTAAAGCTTCTTGCTGATTGGTTTTGGTTTTATCTGCGGCTTCTTTTTGATACCGTTCTTCTAAGGATGCTCGCAACTGATCTAATGTCTCAAAGTCACTAACTTCTTGGGCAAAATCGTCATCCAATTCTGGTAGTTCTTTGGCTTTAATTTCTTTGAGGGTGATGGTAAACAAAGCAAGTTTACCAGATAATTCTTCGTTGCCGTAAGGATCTGGGAACTGAGCCGATACTTCCTTGGTTTCTCCAGGGTTCATGCCCACGATACCCAAAACAAAACCGGGAATAAACTTATCTTCTTGTAGCTCAACCTGAAAATCAGTTCCTTCGCCACCGGGAATTGGTTTTGGTTCGCTGTCAGGATCGTCACCTTCACTCTTAGCAATTACACCCTTAAAATCAATCACTGCCATATCACCGATTTGGGCAGCACGTCCTTCCACAGGAACTAACGTAGCTAACTTTTCTCTTTGTGCTTCAATAACGGTATCTACTTGAGTAGGATCATATTTGATTTCTTCCGCTTTGGCTGTTAAACCAGTGTATTGGTTTAACTGGACTTCTGGAATTACATCCACAGCAGCGGCGAAAATCAGGGGTTGTCCTGGTTTATAATTGATAATCAAATCATCAAAAGAAGAACGTAATTGAGGTTGACCAATGGCGGTAATGGCTTCTTGTTTAATTGCTTGCTCAATGCCTTCTTGAATGATTTCTTCCAGGGCGGTGGCTTTGACACGAGTATCGCCGATACGTTGTATTAATACTTGCCGGGGGACTTTACCTTTGCGAAACCCAGGAATATTTACAGTCTTACTTAAATTTCTAATGACTTGCTCGTATTTTTGTTGGGTAATTTCTGGTGTGATTTCTATTTCCAAACCAACTTGACTGGCGGGAAGTTTTTCCTGGGTAACTTTCATGCTTTATTTCTATTTTTCTGGTATTTTAATCTGCTATCTAAATACTAGACAAGTCTAGACATTTACTTCTACGGGCTATGGGATTATTTATCCCGATTTCAGCTTAGGCTCTATCCTCAGGACGCGCTTGCATCTGAATAAGTATGATTTAGATGTAAGCGCATATAAATGTCCTTTAACAGAAATCCAGTATACTGCAAAAATTAAGGGACTGAACACTTATGATATTTTTTCAACATAGCAGCCCTAATTCCGGTAACATAACTTTACAGGCAGGGCTGTTCGAAAATATCTAAATGTTAATCGCTCTTCGTTTTCTTTTTTTTGCAGTTTGCTGTATAATAAGAATATTATACGATAGTGTGGTATTATAACTTCATTACTATAACTTACCCTTGGTGTAGAACTACAATATCACTTAATTTTAACTGCAATATAAACAACAAAATTTCAAATTCCCCAATAGCCATCAAAAATTGAGATATAATCACAAAAATATGCAAATTTTACTATTTAAAATCTGCTGTTGAGCGGAACAACAGAAACAATTAATTTTTTAAGTTGTCCTGAAAATAAAAAGTGCTAATTACCTCTTAAAGGAGGAGTGAGTTTGTCTAAGTCCTATCGTGTAGCTATTTTGGGAGCAACTGGTGCTGTAGGTACTGAGTTGCTGGAATTACTAGAAAGCCGAAATTTTCCCCTAGCGGAATTAAAATTGTTGGCATCAGAACGCAGTGCTGGAAAAATACTCAGATTCAAAGGAGAGGATATCCTGGTTGAGACGGTGAGCGATCGCAGTTTGGAAAATATAGATATAGTCTTAGCTAGTGCTGGGGGTAGCATCTCCAAAACTTGGGCGGGGATAGCTGTCCAAAAAGGAGCAGTGGTAATTGATAATTCCAGTGCTTTCCGCATGAACCCGGATGTTCCTTTGGTAGTCCCAGAGGTAAATCCCCAAGCCGCATTTACTCACAAAGGAATTATTGCCAATCCCAACTGTACAACGATTCTCATGTCTTTGGCAGTGTGGCCATTACATCAAGTCAAACCAGTAAAAAGGATCGTAGCTGCTACCTATCAATCTGCTAGTGGTGCCGGTGCCAAAGCAATGGAGGAAGTAAAAATCCAAAGTGAGGCTATACTACAAGGAAAGCAACCAGTAGCGGAAGTCTTACCTTATCCATTGGCATTTAATTTATTTACCCATAATTCTCCCTTAACAGCTTGGGGATATTGTGAGGAAGAAATGAAAATGGTGAACGAAACCCGCAAAATCTTTGGTAGTCAAGAAATCAGAATTACCGCCACTTGTGTACGGGTTCCCGTACTCCGCGCCCATTCTGAAGCCATTAATCTAGAGTTTGCAACACCTTTTGATCCAGACGAAGCTAGAGAAATTATCAGAAAATCACCTGGTGTGAAATTAGTGGAAGATTGGCAAGCAAATTATTTTCCCATGCCCATAGATGCTAGTGGTAAAGATGAAGTTTTAGTAGGAAGAATTCGCCAGGATATTTCTCATGCTTGCGGTTTAGAATTGTGGCTATGCGGCGACCAAATCCGTAAAGGTGCAGCCTTAAATGCGGTACAAATTGCCGAGTTATTAGTCATTGGTCAGTAGTCATTGGTCATTAGTCATTGGTCATTGGTCATTAGTCATTGATAATCAAAAACTAACAACTGACAACTAACAACTAACAACTAACAACTAACAACTAACAACTAACAACTAACAACTAACAACTGACAACTAACAACTGACAACTAACAACTGACAACTAACAATTAACAAATTAGGAGAGAAAAGAGTGTGGGAGATTTTGGAATAATTGTAACCGCTATGATTACACCGTTTAAAACAGACGGTAGTATTAATTATGATGTAGTTGCCAAACTAGCAGATTATCTAGTTAACAACGGTACAGATACATTGGTGGTATGTGGAACAACAGGGGAATCTCCAACCCTGACTTGGGATGAAGAATACCAATTATTTGTTGAGGTATTGCAAACTGTATCAGGTAAAGCTAAAGTAATTGCTGGATGTGGTTCCAATAACACCCAAGAAGCGATCGCAGCCACCCAAAAAGCAGCTAAGATAGGAGTACATGGTTCTTTACAAGTAGTTCCCTATTACAACAAACCACCACAAGCTGGATTATATAAACATTTTCAAGCAATAGCACAATCCTGTCCCGACCTGCCCATGATGTTGTATAACGTTCCTGGACGGACAGGTCAAAACCTCAGTTCAGAAACAGTGGTAAAGTTGGCAGAAATCGAGAACATTGTCGCGATTAAAGAAGCCAGTGGTAACTTAGATCAGGTGAGTGAAATTCGGCGCTTGACACCAAAAGAATTTCAGATTTACGCTGGAGATGATTCTTTAACCCTGCCCATGTTAGCGATAGGCTCTCAAGGTATAGTCAGTGTAGCTTCTCATTTAGTGGGTAATCAAATCCAATCAATGATTCAAGCCTGGAAAATGGGGAAAACTCAAATTGCTACCGAGATTCATCTGCAACTGTTCCCATTGTTTAAAGCTTTATTTTTAACTACAAATCCTATTCTTGTCAAAGAAGCGCTAAAGCTGCAAGGTTGGGAAGTAGGTTCACCTCGTCTACCCCTATGTGAAGCTGATACAGATGTATCTAAAAACTTAGAATCGGTCATGGAAAAGCTGAATTTAATCTAAGCAACAATAGGTGAGTGATTTATAAATAATGTGTACAAATTGTTATCAGCCTATTATCTTAACACTTGTGCTACAACTGAACAATATAAAAATCATTCAGTTTGATGTAAACGAAATTAAATAGGACTTTATAGAAGCTGAATTTAAATATAAATTTGGTCATTTCTTTGATACAAGAAACCAAACTATCAACTGATTCACAACTCACAACAATCTCCAGGAGAACATGGTTAAAAACGAAGCTAATTCCGCTCTCAAAATTATTCCTTTAGGCGGCTTACACGAAATAGGTAAAAATACTTGTGTTTTCGAGTATGAGGACGAAATTATCCTGTTAGATGCAGGATTAGCCTTTCCCACAGAAGCGATGCACGGGGTAAATATTGTATTGCCTGATACTACTTATTTGCGGGAAAATAAGCACAAAATCAAAGGGATGATCGTCACTCATGGTCACGAAGATCATATTGGTGGGATTCCTTTTCACTTAAAGCAATTTGATATTCCGGTGATTCATGGACCAAGACTAGCAATGGCGATGCTAGAGGGTAAATTGGAAGAAGCAGGAGTAAAAGATCGCACAGAATTAAGAACAGTTCTCCCCCGTGATATGGTGAGAATTGGTAAACATTTCTTTGCTGAATATATCCGCAACACCCACTCTATTGCTGATAGCTTCACTGTTGCTATTCATACACCATTGGGCGTAGTTATCCACACCGGAGATTTCAAAATTGATCATACTCCCGTAGATGGTGAAAAGTTCGACTTGCAACGTTTAGCCGAACATGGTGAAAAAGGCGTACTTTGCCTATTGAGTGATTCCACTAACGCAGAATTACCAGGATTTACACCTTCCGAACGGGCTGTTTTTCCCAACCTTGACCGAGAATTTTCTCACGCTACTGGACGCTTATTTGTCACAACCTTTTCTTCCAGCGTTCATCGCATTAACATGATTTTGCAACTAGCAAGAAAACATAATCGTGTTGTGACAATTGTAGGGCGTTCCATGTTGAATTTAATTGCCCATGCCCGAAATTTAGGCTATATCAAGTGTGAAGATAGCCTTTTCCAACCGTTGCATACTGTTCGGGGAATGCCAGATGAGAGAGTGTTGATTTTAACCACTGGCTCTCAGGGTGAAAGAATGGCAGCGATGACAAGAATTGCTAACAAAGAACACCCCCATATCAAAATTCGCAAAGGAGATACGGTTCTATTCTCCGCTAACCCCATTCCTGGTAACACAATTGCAGTGGTTAATACCATTGACAAATTGATGATTCAAGGGGCAAAAGTGGTCTATGGACGGGATAAAGGTATTCACGTTTCTGGACACGGCTGTCAGGAAGATCAAAAGCTGATGATTGCTTTAACTCGTCCCAAGTTCTTTGTGCCATTTCACGGTGAACATCGAATGTTGGTGAAACATTCGGAAACTGCTCAAAGTATGGGCATCCCAGCAGAAAATATGATCATTATTCAAAATGGGGATGTCATAGAGTTGACAGAAACTTCTATCCGCGTGGCTGGAAAAGTGGCATCTGGAATTGAATTGGTGGATACTTCTAGCTCTGGTATGGTTAGTTCTAAAGTATTAGAAGAACGCCAACGCATGGCTTCTGAAGGGACTGTAACTATTGCTGCTGCTATTGATTGGAGTGGTAAGTTAATGGCTAAACCAGAACTTCATATGCAAGGTGTGGTGACAAGTATCGAGCGATCGCTCTTGCAAAAATGGGTACAACAACGCATTGAAGAAATTCTCGGCGTTCGTTGGACTGAGTTTTCTCCCCTGGAAGGACAGCCCGCAGATACAGATTGGGGTGGATTGCAGGAAACTTTAGAGCGAGAATTGGCGCGTTCTATGCGGAGAGAGTTGCAATGTCAACCTGCGTTGACTCTGTTAATGCAAATCCCTGAAGAACCTGCTGCAAAGGTTTCTGATGGTAGAAGACGACGCACTCGTTCTACTGCTGTAGCTTCTTAAAGATTAGCTCACGCAAAGGCGCAATCACGCTTCCTGATCTCGTTCGCGGGGCGTGCCGAAGGCATAGAGTAGGCGCGAAGGTGTTTTTTGGCATCAGTCTACTGAGGCTGGACTTGAGCTATTAGACAGGGAATTTATTCCCACCGCGGGTCTGCAAGTAGGGGCGTATTGCAATACGCCCCTACTTTTCCGTAGACACCAATGAGCGAAGGGAAACCCAACGTATTTGTTGGGTTATGCCTTACAGCACACCACGTGTTCACCCAGTGTCCTGGATTGGCACGTGCCATACAACCTAATCTACGAATCAAGGAATTTTTTGATTTGGCTAAGGTATTGTAAGTAGTCATAAACTTGCAACAACTAAGTTTAGTAGTCTGTCAAATAAATTTTGACGGATAAGAAATGAACCACGTATCTCTGACGAGACCGGAGGGATATAGGCACGAAGGACACGAAGGAA
>JAKOGY010000019.1 GCA_028658405.1 Dolichospermum sp. ST_sed8
GAAAGAGGAATTGAACAAGGAATTGAAAGAGGAATTGAAAGAGGAATTGAACAAGGAATTGAAAGAGGAATTGAAAGAGAAAAAAAATTAATTCTCCGTCAAATTAATAGAAAATTTGGCAACATTGGTGTGGAATTAGAAACCAGAATTAGAAGTTTAAATTTAGAAATAATTGAATCTTTAGGAGAAGAAATATTTGATTTAGATACTATAGACGATTTGCAAAAGTGGTTAGAAGATGTGTGAAAATTATTGACTAAACAACTTTTTATTACTTGAACAGTATACCCAATAAACATCCTGTAAATCTTAAAATCCTGTAAATACTGATTCTGACAAAAAAAATTAATTTTTCACTTAACTCTAAGAATCTAAAACCCTAATTTGGATTTGGTGAAGACGTGGACCAAAAACCGATATAACAGTAAATTCAAGATTGTCATAATTAAATATTTCACCCTTATTCGGAATTTTTTGACATTGATAAAGCAAAAATCCCCCCAAAGTTTGATATTCTCTAGTTAAGGGTAAATTAAGATGCAAGACTTGATTAACTTCTTCTAAATTAATTTGCGCTTGAATTAAAAACGTCTTTTGGTCTACCATTTGAATTAGTAAATCATTGCTGCTGTCAAGTTCACCTGCATGACCAATAATCTCAGCAATAATATCTTGAATAGTTACCAGTCCTACAGTTCCCCCAAATTCATTAACTACCATCACCATAGCGGGTTTCTCTTGCTGCATCATTGGCAAAAGTTCACTTAAAAGAGTTTGTTCTGGTACAAATCGGGGCGGACGCATCCACGGTTGAATTTCTGTCTCTGGGGTGATTTTTCCTAAAGCTAAAGGTGGTGCTAAATCTTGAAAATAAACTATTCCCCGAATATCATCTAACGATTCACCAATGATAGGATAGCGAGAGTGGCCAGTAGATGCTATTTCCTCAAGTAATGTATGAAAACTGGCGGTTATAGGGATACCAATAATACTAGTCCGAGGAATCATAATATCTTCAGCGGTAATATCCCCAAACTCAAAAACATTATTTAATAGTTCTCGTTCGGCATTTTCTAAACCTGAAGATTCCCGTTCTGTAGAGATAATTAATTGTAATTCTTCTGGTGTCACTGGCGGCCGCCAACTTTGACCAGTATATTCAACTCCAAACAATCGTAAGAGCCAGTGGGTTGATTGGTTAAGAACCCAGATAAAGGGACTGAAAAAACGGACTATTGATTTAACTGATGGACCCAAAAGCCTAGCTAGATGTTCTGAATACAACATTGCTACCGATTTTGGACACAATTCTCCTAAAACAATTTGTAGGTAAGCAATGGCAAAAAAGGCAATGGGGACTGATAAAGAATGAGCTAGTAAGTAATTCATTCTCAAAGGTAAAGGCCAGGAGTGCAGCCATTTTTCTACTAATACAGCAATTGTCCCTTCTCCAATCCAACCTAGTGCCAAACTAGAAAGGGTGATACCTAGTTGGGCTGTAGATAGTAGTCTATCAATACTACGTTGTAATGTTTCCACAGCGATCGCTCGAATATCCCCAGCTTGCACTAACTGTTGGATCCGAGTTCGTCGCACTGTCACCATTGAAAACTCCGCCGTCACAAAAAAAGCATTGATAGCAATCAACACTAGCACGCTACACAATCGTAGTCCCGTATCTGTCCAACTTAAGGTAGAAAAAGCACTCACTGTCTAAGATAGTTTAGAATTTGATACCGGGAGAAGAAAATCCAGAAGCGAATCTTAATTACCTTTTTCTACAGGAATATCAGACAATTGTAACTTGAGTTTTTGAGCAGGATAATCAGTCAAAGACAGAGATATCTGTTTAACATCATCAAGTAAAGCGGTAGGAATGCTGATTGTACCTTTAAATTCCGCACCTTTTGCGGGAAGTTCTGCGGGTAAACCTTCTGTAATTGCGCTCAAAGTTCGGCCTTTATCGTCGGTAATATCTAAAAAGCTATAGAGAAACCGCACAGAATCACTACCTTTATTCTGCATATTCACTTTTAGTAGTAAATCACCACCAGAATAGCGAATAGATTTTACAGACATAGTTACACCTTCACTTTCAGCAGTCACAGGAAATCCTGGTTGAGAAGTTTCTTCTACTACGGGTTTTTCCTTTGGCTGGGGCTTGGTAATTTTAATCTCTTCTTCTTCTGATTTGTCTGGTTTATTACCTTTGTTTTTGTCGTTAATTCGTGATTTCACGACTTTGAGAATATCTTCTTCTTTTAAAAAAGCTACACTTTCCTCCTGGGGGTTATTAGCCTTGCTGCTTTTAAATTTAGTTGCAGGACGACCATCTGGTGTAGTGACACCCTTAAGTGCCATACTTCCCAAGGTAAAGCCCAAAAAACCACTCGCAGAACCGGCTCCCAACATCAGAGTTAACAAAATTAAGGTTAGTAGTACAGTAGTATTTATTTTCATAAGACCTCGCGGTATGTGGGAAACTCAGTGGCTTTAGCTCTGAGAGGGAAGCAACACGAGTGAATTTATTCACTGTGGTATTTAAATGCTGATTTTTGAATGGATATAATCCCAGGAATCAGCAAACCCGTTTAAGTCCCCTCGCCCAACTAATCCAAAATGTCTTGTATGCATACCAACGACTGATAGCGGAGCGTGGCGTAAGCCATACAAACAGCCTTGCAGATAATCCAAACTGGGGAAGTATTTGGAAGTGCGGATCAGGATTAGTCTCAGTGAGCTAGTCGCTGCTTACGTTGCAAAGTTTGTTCTTTGCAAGCTCAATCCCTAAAGGGATTGAGTCAGTGACTAGGAAATAGAAATTTAGATTTAGTTACTATATATGCTACTAGGGATTTTTGAATTTGGCCTTGTTAATCCTAGCAAAATTTGCCACTCATACCCGTGATAGGAAATAAAAATCTGGAAATGTTCTGAATAATTGTTTACAGGTTGCCAAATTATGGTACGATAGTGTACTGTAGTTGAAGTGAAGTCATCAATCAATGACTAAACTGAAAATACAAGGTTAAAATCCAAGTATATAAGCGCCTTTGGCCGATTGGGGAGGCAACGAACTCATAATTCGTCTTTAGGCTGGTTCGATTCCAGCAGGGCGCACTTGACAAAATTCTAGCTATGATCACGCTTTTCAGGTTTTTGCCTATTAATTGCCCATTCTACCTGCCGTAAAATCCCTCGTAACATTCCCACTTCATCAGTTTGTAAATAAGCCCGATTATACAGGTGGCGAAACTTTTCCATGCGACTAGCTGCGGTATGGGGATAAAGATAACCAATGGAAAGCAATAGAGATTCCAATTGTTGATAATAAGCTTCCATAGCATCTAAAGGAGCAACTTCTGAAGCAGGTATATTTTTATCTATAAATAAGTCCGTAGATTGTGACAATTCATAACAACAAATAGAAACCGCAGTAGCTAAATTCAAAGATGGATATTCTGGATTAGTGGGAATAAAAACTAATTTGTGGGCATAATTTAATTCTTCATTGGTTAATCCTCTATCTTCCCGTCCAAAAATTAAAGCTACGGGCTTTTGGGTTTCTGCTAATAACCAGGGTAAAGCCATGCGGGGTGTTTCTAGGGGTTTTTGTCCACTGTATTCACGGCCAAAGGTAGCAATGGCCCGGACACACCCCTGCAATGCTTCTGGTAATGTGTTTACTATGACCGCAGATTCTAAAATGTCTTTGCCATGAACTGCCATTTTTATAGCATCAGAAGATGAGCGATCGCATTGAGGATTGACTAATATTAATTTAGATAAGCCAAAATTTTTCATAACTCTGGCCACTGAACCGACATTCAATGGACCGGCTGGTTCTACTAATACGATAATTACGTTGTTGTAACTGGTTTTTATATTAATATTTTCTGTCATTGAAGGAGTCTTTAAACTACAGTTATCCGTGCATTATGGTTAGATTTAGGTTTTACTCTAATTTCCACATCAATTTCAAAAGCATTGAGAAATTTAAACATTTTTTCTAGAGAAAAACCTGTGAGTCTTCCTCTCATTAAAGCAGAAACTTTTGGTTGATCAATTCCTATGGCAAGGATAACTTCTCTCTTTCAGCTAGTCTTTCTTCATTATTTATTTGTAACAACTTGACTGTTGTACGTCCTTCAGCAGTTAAACCAACCAGAAGCAGTTCTGAAAACGTAAAATGAAAAGCCCATGCTTGAAGACGGGGGTTGAATAGAAAGCTAAAATCTCCAGTTTTTGGGTCGAATGAACCTAAATCACTACCTTTATAGCGGTTACAACGCCAACAGGTGAGAGCTAAATTATCAGCATTTGTTTCACCACCATGCTTTTGGGCTATAACGTGGTCAATTTCATGGGAAAAGAAGGCAATTCCTGCGGGTAATAAACAATATTCACATTTATAGTTTGACCGTTCTTCTACTAAGCGACGAAGTGCAGCCGGAATGTAGGATGTACTCACAGTTTACTAGTTAAATAAGATAAATTACCAGCTTTAATCATCACAATTAAATGTTCGATACGTTCATATTCATCTAGTTCTTTTAACTCTCTGGGGTTAATATCACCTGCTTTATTATGTGCTAGTAAAGTACGTAACCTGTCTTGCATTTCCGGTGTGGGTTTAAATTCAGCAATTTGTTGAGGAGTGGGGTTACTGGCAAGAAAATTAAGAATATATTGGTAAACTTGTGTTGGTATTGCTGGTTGTTGGAGACTCAAAGCCAGTAGTTCTGGTAGGCGTTCATTACCTATTTGTGCTATTTGTTGAGATAATTCTTCTGATACTTCTAGGGTAATTTTTGGCATATATTTTTCCAAAGTGGATTATTTTCTATCTTGTAATTGTTCTATTGCTTCACTCATTAGCTGTAAGTCTTCTTTGGGGATTGAACCTGCAAAACGCAGTAATTTTTTACCGGGAACACCTTTGATTTTTGAATTTGTCAAATTACGGGCAAATTCCAGGACTTGATATTGCAAGTCTTGAGGCATGATTTTTAATTGTTCAATAACTTGGTCAGTAATAGATGTAGTCATAATATTTTTTTCCTAGGATTGTTAAATACTATGTTATTGGAAAATCAAATTCAGTCAAGGGTAGACCTTGCTACCACGATCTGAAAAAGTCAGACCTCTTGACTGCAATTGTATTATAACTATTTTCTAATCTTCTATTTCTATAGAATAGGTGAGAGTTAGCAATATTTATCCTATTTTTATATAAAAAACCTATACGTACTATCTTAAAAAGAAAGTATTGTTTTGATAATAATTCAACAATTAGTAGCATTTATAAAATCATCATAATTAAACCCTATATCATAGTATGTTTGTTTTAATATGGCTAAGTGTAAACAATTAAGTAAATTCTTGTGAACTTTTGTAAAAAAAACTACAATTGCCTCAATCCTTGAAAATTCATTGTTTAATACTGAAAATGGAAAAAATTGACTAAACAAAGGTGCTTGGTTATGGCTATTAACATCGTGGCTTTAGGTGGGAGTGGAGCAGGAAAAAGTCTTTATTTAGCTAGTTTATATAGAAAACTAATGAATTCATTAATAATAGATGACCTAAACGAAGAGAAAAAACTTAATAAGATTTGTCAGGACGTATTAACTACAACTGAAGGGGAAGTTACGACTATAGGAACATCAGCCTTTAAGGAATGGAAATTTAAATGGCAGTTAGCAACTAAATCGGGGAAATACAATGTTGGATCTTTTACCTATCTAGATTATGGTGGTGGTAAGATTACTGAGATTAAAGAAACATCGAAAAAAGAAGGAAAAACATCAGAACAAGAAAAAAAGCTTGAGAAAGAAATAGAAAAAGCCCATATAGTTGTTATCTTTTTAGATGGTGTAAAACTGATTGACTTAATGCGCCAGAAGGTAGGAAGAGAAGAATTGTCAACCACTTCAGTCAATCAAATTAATTTTTGGTACCAAGAACTGTTTAATAGTATAGCGTGTCTTAAAAGAAATGATTGCCCTATTCATTTTGTAATTACAAAATGGGATGCCTTGGTTTTCAAAGGATTTGAAGATTTAAGAGCTATAGAAAATACATTGACAAAAGACTTGCCTGCATTGAAAGAGTTGATAGATATCCGTAAAGAATTACAATCACAACCAATTAGATGGATACCTATAAGTTCATTAGGAATGAATATTGCAGAACCAATATATGATAGTGAAGGTACATACAAGAAAATGGGATTAAAAAAAATAGATGGTTGTTATGCAAATACAATTGACCCAATGGATGTAGACATTGTCTTATCATACGCAATGATAGATACATTGAAATCTAAATTAAAAGATTTGGAAAAAGTGGGTATTGTTTCCAAGATAGTTGCTGGTGTCGGGGTAGATTTCATTTTGGATGCGTTACCCTTTCCATTTAACTTGGTTAGTAAATATGCAAAACCAATATTTGAAGCCATATATGATTGTGAACAAGTAGGAAAAAAAGTACAAGATAAAATAAACATGGAAAATATTAAAAATAGAAAGGATGCTCTCGTGTACATGATATCTGAACATCAGCAGAAGATTAAAAAATTTGAGAAGAAATTTGAGGAGGAAATTCCGCCAACAGTTCAGGATGAATTCGTAAGTAGTCCTCAATCATAGTAAACCTTCACACCTAGATACCCGACTTCTAAAAATTAATTCATAATTTATTAAGATGATCAAAAGAAGTCGAGTATTTTATCGTCCGATTTATCAATAATTTAATTTTGGACTATAATAAAGATATCAATAGTGATTAGGCAAATAATACAATGAGTAGAGAATATAAGTTATACCCATTTCTTATCAGCAGAAATAGTAGTCTTGATTATAAAGTAATAGTTGCTCCAGGTTTTTTAGTGGATAATAATTTATCATATCATTTAATACAGGCAGCACCTAATGAGCAACCAACTGGAACTGGAATAATACTGCATCGTTGTGTAGATTTTGGTTTTAATAATAGCAATAATTTTACATTACTATATAGAATAGATATTGCTACTAAAAAAGATATTGGTGAAAACTCTGAAGAGGAATTGAGAGATACTGAAAACAGATATATAAACCTAATTGAAGGTGTTGTTTGTAAAGGGTTAATTTCTGCCGAAGATGCTAGAAATTTAATTTCGCATAAATACTTTCAAGAAATTCGTATAAATTTTACAAACGATTATAAAGAATTTTGGCATGACAAGTATTTCCAAACATCTATTAGTAATAGGCAGGAATTATCAACTAATCAGAATAGTTCTGAAAATACTTTTAGAGTCCAAAATCTTCCAACTTACCGTCAAAATACCATTGATATTGTCAAATTAATTGGGACTGGTTTGCTTGTTATTGCTGGAATGGCCTATGTAGTAAGCAATTTTTTTTTAGCAGCCAAAATAAAATAGCGTCAGTACCGGAAAATCTAAAACTTAATGATTCCAAGTGTCAACCAGACAAAAAACAACCTCGGATTCCATCACCTGATTTAAACTGGGCGACAGACTTAATACCCAGGACAGTGGATTTCAACACAAAAGAATTGAAAATTGGACTACGTCGTATATATAATTATGAGTCAAAACACAAATATTTTCTTATTACAGTAATAGATCCTAAAAAAAATATTACACAAATTAGGCAAAAATTGAATGGTGTTGAATGGGTCTATGTAACATATCCGCAAGACTTTAAAACAGCAGGGACACTTTCAGCAAGGCCATTTTCACTTCCTGGAACTTATACTATTATTTGGGAAACTGAAAATTTGGATATGCCGGAAGTTAATAATGGGAATTGGGATATTTTCCAAAAAGCATCAACTGTTCAAATCGACATTAAGCTGTTAAAAATCATAGTCCCAGATTTATATACAGGTAGACAATTTCTAACTTGTCATCAATTTGAGATTATAAATTATAAAAAGGAGCAAAATTAATTAGAGGTGTAGCATTGCCAACAACAGTCACAATTTTAAAAACCTTCTTGAATAGTCTTGACATCTTCCAATAAATCAACTTCATTATAATGTCGTTCAATTTTCCTTTCTCCCAAAAGCTGCTGAAATTCCCAAACAGATAAATTAGCCAAACGTCGCGCTTGACCAAAAGTAAAAATATTCTGTGCGTATAACTGTAAAGCTAAATCCTGCCGAATAGCCGATTCACCCTGACTTAAAGAATCAGGTGATAATTGTAAATTAATCGAACTCACAAATTTACTCATTATAGAATGACGTTAGTTATTCATTACTTCATTATACTCAAATACCTGTTTACATATCTCCTCGTAATAGGACTAAATAAATATATCTTCCTCTACTTGACTATTTTTATCTTTGTAATTACAATGTAGATACTATCCTATCCCCAAAAAACAAAATGGGTACAGCAATCAAAACCCGAATAGTCAAAATCGGCAATTCTCAAGGGTTACGCATTCCCAAAACCCTATTAGAACAAAGCGGAATTAACTCAGAAGTAGAAATAGAAGTTCACGGAAATCATCTGATTATTCGCCCAGTTGAACAAGTAAGAAAAGGTTGGGAAAAAGCATTTATAGAAATGGCAGAAAAAAAAGATGCTGTCCTATTAGATGATATCAATACAACAGAATGGGATAAAGCTGAATGGCAATGGTAGTCAACAGATTTGATGTTTTCCTAGTTAATCTTGATCCTACCATTGGGAGTGAAATTCAAAAAACACGCCCCTGTTTAATAATTTCACCCAACGAAATCAATCATCATATTGCTACCGTCATTATTGCACCAATGACAACAAAAGGACAACCATACCTCACAAGAGTAACCTGTCAATTTCAAGGAAAAGAAGGACAAATTGTCCTAGACCAAATTCGCACAATAGATAAAACTCGATTAGTCAAACTGCTAGGTCAAATCACCACAGAAGAACAAAAAACAGTGCTTGATATCTTAGCGGAAATGTTCGCTGAATAAATAACCTTCTTCTTCCTCTTCTTCTCTTTCTTCCTTCGTGTCCTTCGTCCCTTCGTGGTTCATTTCTCCCCTCCTCTCCAAAAAACAAAAGACGCAGAAAACGCCTCTATTGCGCCTTGTGCGTCCCTGCGTGAAAAAATCCTTAAACCATCTCAGCAGTTTGCTGTGCTTGAGGCTGGAACATAAACAGAGAATAAACCACATCACGGCGGATATTCACCATCATATCCAAGAACAACTCATAACCCTCACTCTTATACTCAATCAGCGGGTCCTTTTGACCATAACCACGCAAACCAACCGACTCACGCAAAGCATCCATTTGTTGCAAATGTTCCCGCCACAAAGTATCTATGCGTTGGAGAATAAAGAACCGTTCCGCTTGACGCATTAAACCCGGTTGAATTTGGTCAATTTGCGCTTCCTTCATATCGTAGGCAATTCGCGCTTGTTCATGGAGAAAAGCTTTAATCTCCATCATTACCATATCTTCCAACTGACTAGACTGCATATCAGCCAGCAGGTAAACAAACTCCTTCACCTTATCCACCAACTTTTCTAACTCCCATTCTTCCGAAGGTAAATCAGGGTTGATGTAATAATCAACGATGTCGTCCATCGTTTTTTCCGCGTATTTAATTACCTGTTCCTTCAAGTCTTGACCTTCCAACACCCGGCGACGTTCCGCATAGATAGCCCGACGTTGGTTATTCATTACCTCGTCATACTCAAACACCTGTTTACGGATGTCGTAGTAATAGGTTTCTACCTTCTTCTGTGCGCCTTCCAAACTGCGGGTTAACATTCCCGACTCAATGGGCATATCTTCTTCTACTTGGAAAGCATTCATTAATCCGGCAACGCGATCGCCCCCAAAGATGCGTAATAGGTTATCCTCTAAACTGAGGAAGAATCTTGTCGTTCCAGGGTCGCCTTGTCTTCCCGCCCGCCCGCGTAACTGGTTGTCAATCCGTCGTGACTCGTGACGTTCTGTACCAATAACGTGCAAACCACCTCTACCTACCACATCATCATGTTCAGTGGTCGTAAATTCTTCATATTCATGCTTAACCTGCTGGTAAGCTGACCGCAATTTCTGAATTACTGGGTCATCAGTAGGAGCTTTTTCTGCCGCTACAGCTACCTTTTCCTCTGCATCCAGTTCTGATAAACTCCGCTCACCATAAGCCTTTACAGCCACTTCTACAGATTCTTTCAACAACTGTTCTGTCTCTTTTTTTAAGTTGGTGGGGAAAATTTCTGGAGAAGCCCGCCAAGTTTTTACCTTTTTCCCAGGAACAAAACCTTGACCACCACCGCTACCACCTATAGGTAGTCCAGAAGCCCTTTGTATACCAAAATCATCATCTTCAGGGCTAACAATGCGGGGCATAAAGTATTCCCGCAGTTTTAACCGCGCCATATACTCAGAGTTACCACCAAGGATGATGTCTGTACCTCGTCCTGCCATGTTAGTAGCGATAGTTACAGCCCCACTGCGTCCAGCTTGGGCAATAATTTCCGCTTCCCGTTCCACGTTTTCTGGTCTAGCGTTCAGTAACTCGTGGGGAATGTTCATTTCCTTGAGGAGTCGGCTAAGAAGTTCAGATTTTTCGACGCTAGTTGTACCCACTAACACAGGTCTACCATTTTCGTGCATTTCGGCACATTCTTTAGCGATCGCTCCCCACTTGCCTGGTTCAGTCTTAAACACCATATCAGACAAGTCTTCCCGTCTTCTAATCCGATTGGTGGGAATAATTGTGACTTCCCGTTTATAAATCTTTTCAAATTCCACTTCCTCAGTTTTTGCCGTTCCTGTCATTCCTCCCAACTTGGGATACAGCAAAAACAAGTTTTGATAAGTAATTGTCGCCAAAGTTTGGGTTTCTGGCTGAATTTCTACGTGTTCCTTTGCCTCAATAGCTTGGTGTAAACCATCACTCCAACGCCGTCCCGGCAGTACCCGACCTGTAAATTCATCCACAATCACAACTTCATCATTGCGGACAATATAATTCACATCCTTGAGAAACAATTCCTTGGCTTTAATCGCATTAAACATAAAATGCGCCCAAGGGTCTTCCGGGTCAAACAAATCTGTTACATTCAACTGATTTTCCGATTCTGCAAAACCCTCATCCGTCAAAAGAACGTTACGATCCTTTTCATTAACTTCGTAATGTTCATCTTTTTTGAGAGTGAAGGCAATTTCCGCAGCTTGGAGGTATTTTTCTGTCGGTCTTTCCACCTGACCAGAAATAATTAATGGAGTCCGCGCCTCATCAACTAAAATCGAGTCTACCTCGTCAATAACACAGAAATTAAAGGGACGTTGCACCACCTCACCCATGGAAGTAGACATATTATCCCGGAGATAATCAAAGCCAATTTCGCTATTGGTGACATAGGTAATATCACACTGATAGTTTTTTTGGCGTTCACTGGGGGTCATAGTGGACTGAATTAGCCCTACACTTAACCCCAAAAACCGATGTACCTGACCCATCCATTCCGCGTCCCGACGCGCCAGGTAATCATTGACGGTAATTACGTGAACACCTTTACCTGTTAAGGCATTTAAATAACTTGGTAAGGTAGCTACTAAAGTTTTCCCTTCACCAGTTTTCATTTCTGCAATTTGTCCATTATGCAGAATTATACCACCTTGTAATTGAACATCAAAGTGTCGCAGCCCTAGAACACGCCGACCTGATTCTCTAACAACAGCAAAGGCTTCAGGCAAAATATCATCTAGTGTTTCGCCATTTGCCAACCTTTGTTTAAACTCGACGGTTTTAGCTTTTAACTGTCCATCAGACAGTGGCTTAATGTCTTCCTCTAAGAGGTTAATTTCTGTAATGTAAGGTTGGTATTTTTTAAGTTTACGAGCGTTGGGATCACCCAACAAAAATTTTAGCATGGCAGTTTATAGAATTAAATCAAGGAAGGATGGATATTTAAGCTTTGGCTATATGATTATAGACATTTAATGCAACCCAGCCGTTTTGTGGATGGATAGATGGAAAATGAGCATTTACTCAAAAACCTAATGAAAATAACCCAATCACTTTAGAGAAGGATTGGTTTTAATTATTATTTTAATCGGTGAACTGCTTTATCGTATCATTTTGCCTGACCTCCTACTCCCACTCTGGAGTGAGGCTGGGAAAATTATACTTATCGTGTCCTAGTTGGTATTGTGCGGGTACGACATCAATAGTACCAACTGAGTTAGCAGGATTTGCACCGTGGGCGCTAGTAGTCTGTCAAATAAATTTTGACGGATCAGAAACGAACCACGAAGGAACGAAGGACACGAAGGAAGAAGGAAGAAGGAATCATCAATATGGCAGCGAATGAACCCGTCAATTAGTTCTTGACAGGCTACTAGTGGCTAATCCTAATATCCAGCCCATAGCCACACTCCAAGCGAAAATCACCAACATGACGATGAGTAGTTGGCGTTTTAGTCGGCTATGGGATTTACTTTTAACTAGATTTGACATAAGGTTCTCAATTTATTTTTGCGTTGAGAAACGGTTTTTTATATGAGAAATCCCATAAAGACGTTATATAAACCATCTCGACATTTAAAATATCAGTATTTTTAGGATATTTATAGTCATTATGCACAAAAATTTACAGGCTTTCTAAGTAGATTAAAAGGTCTGCCATTTCTTGGACACTGGGCTGGAATTTGGGCATGGGAGGAGTTTCACCGCTAGTTACTTGATGAATCAGCCCATAGCGGGATTTATATTTGGAGATTTCATGCAAGCTTGGACCGACTAGTCCGTTTGCTTCTAAACCATGACAGCCAGCACAGTTGATTTGGAAAATAGCTTTTCCCTGTACATGGTTTCCCTGATGGGATAGAACACTCTTGACATAAGGATCAGAGGCTTTTACCATCTCAATGCCAAAAAGGATTAAAGGCGTGGCTATCAGCATCGCTACGGCAAAGATAACGATCTGTTGAATCAGAGTTTCAGGTTTGATTAGCTGGTTATCCAAAAGGGTTGCTTTGACAATGTGCAAGTTTTCATGTTCCTACACATATCTTAAAATTTCTTGATTGTGTTCGCAAGTACAAAAAATGATTTTTATCTATTATTTAGATTTAGATTTAGCTGAAACAGCAAGAAGCCTCACACTTGCCCGATAGGGAGGTGTTGAGATGAATTGCGTAGCGTAGCGTGCCGTAGGCTTGTGAGTTGACGACAGTTGAGTTGACGACAGTTTTCCGACCAATGCCGTAGGCGTTCGCGGTAGCGTCTCGTAGAGAGGAAGGAAGACATGGAGGAAATGAGCAAAATATTTTAAATTTGGTATAATAAATTTGGT
Source organism: Dolichospermum sp. ST_sed8 (assembly GCA_028658405.1). Taxonomy (GTDB): domain Bacteria; phylum Cyanobacteriota; class Cyanobacteriia; order Cyanobacteriales; family Nostocaceae; genus Dolichospermum. The sequence goes on from JAKOGY010000019.1 coordinate 13,327, forward strand.
TGACTTCACCCCTATTGGTGTCTGATAAGCCTCTGTCCAATAGCATTGCGATTATTGGTAAGCGACTCCGTTGCACAGCATAAAAGCAAGTAGGCACATCTTGATTAATACAAATCACCTCCGGGTTTGTCCTATAGCGCGAATAAGCCAGCATCTCATCCAGGACAGTAAAATTTGTAGGGTACAAGGTAAGAAATTGCATAGTCTGCGGAGGGGCTTCTCGTGGACTTAAAACAAAGCTCAGTTAATGTCTTCATAGAAGAGTCGCTGAGAAGCCTACACTGTATGCTTGCATCAGTGTAGGAGTATGTCACAAGGGATATGAGATGCGGGATTCATGCCAAATTTGGTAAAATAGAAAACAGGGAACGAATCTTTCAATAATTACAACAAGGAGACTTACAGTGGTTGAACCCCTACTATCTGGCATTGTGCTTGGTTTGGTTTTTGTAACTTTAAGCGGTTTATTCTACGCTGCCTATAGACAATACAAGCGTCCCAATGAATTGGGCGGCTGATATTAATTAAGGAGTCACCGAGGTAGGGGCAGGAAGCAGGGGGGAGATAAAGAATTTTTGCCTTTTACCTTCATTCTGAAATCCTGACTCCTGACTCCTGACTCCTGACTCCTGACTCCTGATAAAATGTCAAAGCTGTTTTACCATAACTTTTTTGACGGCAGATTTCCCAGTTGGAAATGTTTGATGGTTGCCAATTTCGGTAACGATGTTCGACGGCTATTTCTCCTTGGGAATCTAAAAGCTGATATTGAGCGATCGCTTCTAATACTGGTTCATATAATCCACTAGCATAAGGTGGATCAAAATATATTCTGTCAAATTTTTGACCTGATAATTTTTTTAACTGTTGGGTGACGTTTCCCCGTAATAACTGAAATTTCTGATCTGGCTTGGCTACCTGTTGCCAATTTTCTTGAATTATGGCACAGGCAAGACTTGATTCTTCAATACCGATTACAACGCTGGCTTCCCTACATAAAGCTTCCGCACCCATAGAACCACTACCGGCGCACAAATCTAACCAGCGACAACCAACGATTGTCCCCTGCCAAATATTAAATAATGCCTCCCGGACTCGCGCACTGGTAGGTCTGGTATGTTCACCTGGTAAGGTTTTAAGCAGACGATTCCCGTAAATTCTCAGACTCATTATTCCATTTTAGATTTTGGATTTTGGATTTTGGATTGATCCTAGTGATAAATAGACAGATACCATCAAGGAGTTATTGATGATTTAATCTGGAAATTTGGGTAAATAAACACCTGAAAATATTGCAAACTTTTATTAAGCAAAAACTTTTTCGCGGACTTGAGCCACAAAATTAGATAGAATTTGCAATCCTACATTTGATGATTTTTCAGGATGGAATTGAACCGCCATGATATTTTCATGAGCGATCGCCGCCGTAAAAGTTTGATCTCCATGAGTAACAGTCGCAGCCCGAACTTGGGGATTTGTTGGTTCAACATAGAAAGAATGAACAAAATAAACCCAAGGATCGATAGGCAAATGTTCCCACAAAAGACTTTTTGGTTGGTTGAGTTGGAGTTGATTCCAACCCATGTGGGGAATTGTCATTCCCGGTTGAGAACGAAAACGGCGGACTTTTCCCGGCACAATTCCTAACCCTGGTAAAGTTCCTTCGGCGCTGGATTCAAACAAAATTTGTAATCCTAGACAAATACCCAAAAAAGGTTTACCAGAAGCGATCGCATCTTTAATAGGTTTTTCCAAACCACGCGCTCGCAAATGTTGTACAGCCGGATCAAATGCTCCCACTCCTGGTAAAACTATAGCATCTGCTTTTGCCAACTCTTGAGAACAATAAGTAACGTGAGGAGTTGCACCAGCTTTTTCTAATCCTTTGCAGACAGAGTGCAAATTTCCCATATCGTAATCAACAACTGCAATCACTGGCATTTAGCTGCTCCTTGTAAATTTATGAGGGAGGGCATCTTATTATTCTAATTCTAAATAATATTTATTATGCACAAAAAAATACTATTAACTTCTTTTGACATTTGGTTGAGTCACCAAAAGTCAAATTCATCCGATGACTTGTTACTCGCACTAGCCAAAATGGCATCACTCCCCCATGATTTAAATTTTCTGCACCGTTTGCCGGTAGACGTGCAACAATCTAGTTCTCACGTCATTGCCAAAATTCATGACATCCAGCTTGACTATATTATCTGTTGTGGCATGGCTGCAAGTCGTTCAAAATTAACGGTAGAAGCCATTGCCAGTAGCACAAGCATCTTGCTTCAAGAGTCTCTAAATTCTCCCGAAAATATCTTACAAACCACCGTTGATCTCGAAAAATTATTAGTCCAAACAACAGCAGTTGAGATGAGCTACGACTGTGGTAAGTTTGTTTGCGAGGGACTTTACTATTCAATTTTGGACTATTTACACCGATCTCAACTGTCAATAAAGTGTATTTTTGTTCATGTCCCCATTTTAAATCCAGAAAATTTGCCAGAGATAATTGCTGATTTTGTTTTGATCATGAACAACTTGGCACTTCTCTAGAAATACTCACGTCTGTTTCTACAAAATTACTCAGTATTATGTTGCCAGTATTACTTGCTTTCACACTTGCTCAAGCTGTTCCTATCACACCACCACCAGAAGAAATATTACAAATACAATCAGTACGTCCTTTGCCAGGAAAATTAGATTTAGTGCCGGTCTTTAATAGCAATAGTCCAGAACTGGTATTAAAAGAAGGAATTTTACTTTCTACCTTTCCAGCCGCAGGGAAAAAAGTCACATCAGCCCATTTAGATTTTCCCTTGCGCGGACAGTTTGATATTTTTGCCCATCATATTGCGAAAGCTGACCCCCCAGATAATTTACGTTCTTTGTATTTGGGCATCATCTTACATAATCCTGGTTCTCAACCAGTGACAGTAAATATATTGCAAGGTGCCAGTTATTTAAGTCAACCAGATGCCCCATTCAAGGAAATACCATCTTTACTTGCCAATGACTTAGGAACAGTCTTTTCCGGTCCTGGTAGTCGAGTCATGTCTGATATTTTGAGAGGGAAAAGACAAGATATTTTTCCCCCACAAGTTGTCATTCCTCCAGGGAAAAGTCAAATGTTATTAAATTTACCAATTCCCGTACAAGGACTCACACCACCAATTAATGGTCGTTCTACATATCTGCGACTGCGAAGTAATGGCAATATTTACGCTGCTAGTTTGGCAATGTTTGCCCGGATAAATACTGATGGTAGTGAGCGATCGCCCAATTTAGCAGAATGGCAAAATTTATTAGATAATGGTGAATTATCTACCCCTAGAGATAAAGTTCCCACACCCATAGTAGGAAATGATAAACCAGGAATTTACGGGCGTGTAGCCGGAGTATCTAAGGGTTCTCGATGGGTAGCAGATATAGTAGATGCACCTAAAAGTAATTATTTAACCATTCCTCAACCCGGTGCCGCCTTTTCCTACGGTGTAAGTACCTTGCACGGGGGAACGTTGGGAACAAATCAAATTCAAACTGCACCCATGTTAGTGCGCTATCCTGATACCGCTTATTACGCACATGGTAACTATGGGATTCAATATAGTCTCAAACTACCTTTATATAACAATACTCAAAATGATCAAACTGTTAGTGTTGCAATCCAAACTCCACTCAAAGAAAATGAATTAAGTAAATCTGGACTCCGCTTTTTAAATCCTCCAGCGCGTCAAACCTTCTTTCGGGGAACGGTGCGCTTACGTTATCAAGAACAGGGAAAATGGCAAAATAAGTTTGTACATTTAGTTCAAAAGCGTGGTGAAATGGGAGAACCTTTGGTGGTATTGAATCTTAAACCAGGGAATACATCTTTGGTACAAGTAGACTTTCTCTATCCACCCGATGCTTCACCACCACAGGTTTTAACGGTATCAACTCAGGCTAAATAGGTCAACATCATTAAACATTCAGCAAAATGATAAAATCGTCATGAACAAGAGAATTTGTATATCTTAAAATTATCCCACAAGATATTTTTTGATCAGTTACTTTAGAGTTAGTTGGTAAGGATTATTATATGTACCAAACAGATCCACCTCTTCCCGCTAAAGACACCCTACCGACAATGTATGATCTTCCTAGCGAATACCCGGAGGATGCTGGTTTGCCTGATGAATTTCACATTTTTCAACCACGATTATTAAGAGATACCTTTTTAACTCCTAATTATCCTTTGGATGAGGTATTGGTTGCCACGGATTTAAACCTTTATTATGATGTTCACCACCCACTATGGTACAAACGTCCAGATTGGTTTGCAGTGGTGGGAGGTTCTCGTTTTTATGAACAGCGTGATTTACGTTTAAGTTATGTAATGTGGCAAGAAGGTATTGCTCCTTTTGTCATGGTAGAATTATTATCTCCGGGAACAGAAAAAGAAGATTTAGGACAAACTTTAAGGGAAGTTAATCAACCACCAACTAAGTGGGAAGTTTATGAAAGAATTATCAGAGTTCCCTATTATGTGGTGTTTGACAGGTATACAGATAAATTACAATGTTTTCAATTAGTCGCTAATAGCTATCAAGAAATAGATGTTAGCTCTGGTAAAATCTGGATGCCAGGAATAGCTTTAGGTTTAGGACTTTGGCAAGGAAGTTATGAAGGAATTGAACGTTTATGGTTACGTTGGTATGATAATACAGGCAACTGGATTTCTAGTCCTTTAGAACAACTAGAACAGGAGAAATTGCAAACTGAAAAAGAAAAATCACGAGCGGATCAAGAAAAATCACGGGCAGATAAATTAGCCGAAAAATTACGAGAATTGGGAATTAATCCTGATGACTTGTAAAATGTAAATCGAATGTAAAAGCCCTAGCGGTTAGAAACCGCGTCTATACAAACAAAGTCCACCTCCGTGGACTAAGAAAAACTACTTATTTTCAATCCACGGAGGCGGTCACTGAGCTTGTCGATAGCGTAGCGTGGCGTTAGCCATAGTGTGGTTTTTGCCTGTGTAGACGAGGTTTCTAACCGCCCTTCAAAATCTCATCATCTACAGAAAAATCAACTGCTAATTTATCTTGCCCATTGATTAAATAATCATTTTTCCAAGAATCTTGTAAACCAGAAATTAAATCATATTGAGGTTGCCAATTTAATTCTATTTGTGCCTTATTCACCGATGCGAAAAAGTGCTGAACCCGCATGGGAAAGGATTTGCGTTTACCAAAATCAAACTTTTTGGGGTCATAATGGACGATTTTCAGATCATTAGCAGATTTACCAGCAGCCACAGCACAAGCGCGAGCTAAACCGTCGAAAGTGACAAAGCGATCGCCTGATATATTATAAATCTCACCAATTGCTTTATTATTACCAATTATCTGCATCATCGCTTGAGCCAAATCCTGAACATGGCCTAGCTGGGTGATGTGCATACCATTACCAGGAATCGGAATTGGGCGATCTCGCGCAATTCTATCAAAAAACCAACTTTCTAAAGGATTATAATTTTGCGGACCGTAGATATAAGTAGGACGAATAGAAGTAAAGGGAATTCCTAATTGTTGCAGGTAAGCTTCCGTTTCATGTTTACCCTTGTGACGACTCTGAGGATCGACAGTATCCCCTTCTATATGGGGCATTTGGTCAGACTTGAGGTATACCCCAGCCGAACTCATATAGACAAAGTGTTTTACCCGTCCTTGAAAAATATCTACCAGGGGTTGAGTATCCGTGAGTTCCCTACCATTATTATCAAAAATGACATCAAAGGTTTCTTGTGCTAACTTTTCTTTAAGTTGTGTAGAGTTAGTGCGATCGCCTATAATTTGTCCTACCCCTGAAGGTGCAGGGTGATTACCACGATTGAACAAAACCACCTCGTGTCCAGCCTTCATCAGTAGTTGAGTTAAGTACACACCAATGAAACGAGTTCCACCAATAACCAGAATCCGCATAACTTCCTAATTCCTCAATAACCAAAAGTGGGAAAATCACCCTTATCTCTGAGATTATCAGGTTGCCGTATATCTGATGGAACATCTTTTGGTAAGATTGTATCTTCTATTCAATCTGAGGCTTTTCCCATTTCTGGATCAGAATCAGGAATACTGAAGATCACCTCATTAAATTTGTTTAACTACCTTCCACCTATTCAAGCTAACTGTGTCTTTAAAATATGCTTTGGTTCATGAGTGGTTAACCCCACAAGCTACAGGTGGTTCAGAACTCGTAGTTGAGGAAATATTAAATCACATTGATGCTGATTTGTATGCCTTGATAGATTTTGAATCCAGCAATCCAGAAAGTTATTTGTACAAACGTCAAATTGGCACAACGTTTTTACAGAACTTTCCTCAAGCGCGTCAAGGAATTCAAAAATATTTACCCTTATTACCCTTGGCCATTGAGCAATTGGATTTGCGAGAATATGAAATCATTTTATCTTCATCTCATGCTGTAGCCAAAGGAGTCTTAACCACGCCTAATCAATTGCATATTTGTTATTGCCATAGCCCTATGCGCTACGCATGGGACTTAACCTTTGATTATCTCAACCAAAGCAAACTAGGCAAAGGAGGAATTGGCTGGATTACACGCTACATCCTCCATAACTTACGGCAATGGGACGTAATTAGTGCTAACCGGGTAGATTATTTCATTGCCAACTCCCAACACACAGCCAGACGGATTTGGCGTTGCTATCGTCGGGAAGCAATCGTGATTTATCCCCCAGTTAACCTAGATGAATGTTTATTTTCTTCAGAAAAAGAGGATTTTTACCTGATAGTTTCCCGATTAGTGAGTTATAAACAAGTTTCTTTAATTGTTGAGGCTTTTAACCAACTCAAAAAACCCTTGATTATTATTGGCACAGGTCCCGAAATGAACAAATTACGGGAAATAGCCCAACCACATATTCAAATTTTAGGATGGCAACCCGATCATATCGTTAAAGAATATATGGCTCGTGCCAAAGCCTTTGTTTATGCAGCTTGCGAAGATTTTGGCATTGCCTTAGTTGAAGCCCAAGCTTGTGGCACTCCCGTAATTGCATTAGGTGTAGGTGGTGCATTAGAAACAGTTAGAGATATTCGGACTCATTCTGATACAGGAACTGGTATATTGTTCAAAATCCAAACAGTAGGAGCTTTAGTAGATGCCGTAGAAAAATTTGTAGATCATCAGCATTTATACAATTACGAGTATATACAAACACACGCTAATCAATTTTCTCGCCAGGTTTTTGCAGAACGTTATCTAGGTTTTGTGAATCAATGTCGTGAAAAAGGAGTTTACCGCAAGTAAACATCAGCCTTTTGTATTTATTTTTTCAGCAGACAGAGAATTTTTCCTCAAAATTACTGTCTTTTAGCTTTAAGATTGGGACTATGTGTGGTGTGGATTATAAAGGAGTATGATGACTGCCCAGAGTTCACTCCTCTCCGGCAAGCGATACCCACGGAAGGATAACAGTACATCTATGACTGTTTTATCAAAACGTGGTCAAAAAGTTAAACAGCCAAAGGTGAAATCTAGAAGTTTATCTTTTCAGGGTTTATACGGAGAGTTTTTTAAACGACTGTTTGATATAGTTTTTTCATTGTCGGTCTTGCTCTTGTGTTCTCCCATTTACATAATATTGGCCTTATTAATAGCCCTAAGCTCAAAAGGTCCGATTTTTTATGTTCAAGAACGGGTAGGCAAAAACTACCGCAGCTTTAATTGTATTAAATTTCGCACCATGGTTAACAATGCCGACGAAATCCTCGTCGAAATGATGGCAACATCACCCAGCCTGCGAGAAGAATTTGAAGACAATTTTAAGCTGAAAACAGACCCTAGAATCACTAAAATTGGTCATTTTTTGCGAATTACCAGCTTAGATGAGTTTCCCCAATTTTGGAATGTTCTCAAAGGAGACATGAGTGTAGTTGGTCCACGACCTTTAGTCGCGGAAGAATTAATAAAATATGGTGATTATATCAATCATGTTTTAACGATTCGTCCTGGAATTACTGGTTTGTGGCAAGTGTCTGGACGTAATGATATTCCTTATCCCCAACGGGTGCAAATAGACCTACACTATGTCAATTTTAGGAATTTTTGGCTCGATTTGTGGATCATCCTCAAAACAGTTAATGTTGTCATTATGCCCAAAAATAAAGGAGCTTACTAAGTAAGTACGCAAATTACCTGTTACGGGGCAACATTATGCCCCAAAAACTATTTTTGATGGCAAAAGTATAAATTTTATTCATTTTTACATATATATACCGAAAAATAAATTTTTAGCATATAGTAATAGTATTTGAATTTTGAAAACTCTCAGTATTTGTAGAGTGCGTTAGCGTAACGCACCCACGTGCTACTAATTTCAATATGGCTACACCACGCAAGCTATCAAAAATCAAATATAGGAATCATAAATGATATTTGAAAAATTTTAAGTAGTGTAGGGTGGGCATTACCCGCCGGATAAGGGTTTTGGTGGGCATTGCCCACCAATAGTATATTTCAAAAATCAAATATTAGTCCTATAGACAATAATTAACAATACGTAGAATCAAGAATGTTAACTGAACCGATAATTATTTGTTAAAGTGTTTTCTAGCACAAATATTTGCTGACCGTTAACTTTTGATAGCAACTAATAACTATCCTATCGCGCGGTTCTGCCAATTAACTGCTAATTTATATCAGACAGTTTGTTATCTTCAACTAAAAACAACGAGGCATCACCAAGCATGACACAAAGAAAACGGGCTTTAATTACTGGTATTACTGGTCAAGATGGTTCCTATTTAACAGAGTTGTTACTGGAACAAGGTTATGAAGTCCACGGGATTATTCGCCGCACTTCCACCTTTAACACAGACCGGATTGATCATATGTACGAAGATCCCCATAATGAGGATGCAAGACTGTTTCTACACTATGGGGACTTGACAGATGGAACCACACTGCGGCGAATTTTAGAAGAAGTCAAACCTACAGAAATTTATAACTTGGGCGCTCAATCCCACGTTAGAGTGAGTTTCGATTCTCCAGAATATACAGTAGATGCTGTAGGTATGGGTACATTACGTTTGTTAGAAGCAATCCGCGACTATCAACATCGAACTGGGATTGAAGTTAGGTTCTATCAAGCTGGTTCTTCGGAAATGTATGGTTTGGTGCAAGCAGTCCCCCAAAGTGAAACCACACCTTTCTATCCCCGCAGTCCCTACGCTTGTGCTAAGGTGTACGCCCACTGGCAAACAATAAATTACCGCGAATCTTATAATTTATTTGCTTGTAACGGTATTCTTTTTAATCATGAATCTCCCAGAAGAGGTGAAACCTTTGTTACCCGCAAAATAACTAGAGCCGTAGCCCGCATTGTCGCTGGTAAACAAAAAAATATTTACATGGGTAATTTGGACTCCAAGCGAGATTGGGGCTATGCCAAAGATTATGTAAAAGCCATGTGGTTAATGTTGCAACAAGAACAACCAGATGATTATGTAGTGGCAACTGGTGAAACCCATTCAGTCAAAGAGTTTCTGGAGTTAGCATTTAGTTATGTTAATCTCGATTGGCAAAAATACGTAGAGTTCGATCAACGTTATTTGCGTCCTGCGGAAGTGGATTTGCTCATTGGTGATCCAGCTAAGGCACAGCAAAAGCTAGGTTGGAAACCATCTATAACATTTCCCGAACTTGTTTCTCTCATGGTGGAAGCTGATTTACAAGCTTTGGGTTGCATTGCTGCCAATGGTAATGGATCAAAACCACCTCAGGATATTGCTACTACCCGTCAAGAACTAGGATCTCTGCACTTTTAATTCAGATCAAGGATAATAATATGACTGCTTTAGAATTAGAAAATAAACGGATTCTTGTCACTGGTGGTGCGGGTTTCCTCGGTCGTCAGGTGATAGACCAACTGTGTCAAAATGGCGCTAATCGTGAGAAAATTACAGTCACGCGATCGCATGATTGTGATTTGCGTGTTTGGGAAAATTGCCAACGGTCAGTAGATCAACAGGATATTATCATTCACTTAGCTGCCCATGTTGGTGGTATTGGTCTGAACCGAGAAAAACCCGGTGAGTTATTTTATGATAACTTGATGATGGGGACTCAGTTAATCCATGCAGCTTATCAACAGGGAATAGAAAAATTTGTTTGTGTGGGAACTATTTGCGCTTATCCCAAGTTTACCCCCGTACCCTTTAAAGAAGATGACATCTGGAACGGTTATCCAGAAGAAACTAACGCTCCCTATGGAGTGGCAAAAAAAGCCCTTTTAGTCCAACTGCAATCTTATCGTCAGCAGTATGGCTTTAATGGCATTTATCTCCTACCAGTCAACTTGTATGGACCAGAAGATAATTTTAACCCCAGCAGTTCTCATGTGATTCCGGCGTTGATTCGCAAAGTTGAAGAAGCCCAAACTAGAGGAGAAAAACAACTTCCTGTTTGGGGTGATGGTTCTCCTACCCGTGAATTTTTGTATTCTACAGATGCAGCACGGGGGATTGTGATGGGAACTCAGTTTTATAATGATGCTGAACCCGTAAATTTAGGAACTGGTTATGAAATCTCCATCAAAGATCTAATTACCTTAATTTGCGAATTGATGGAATATGAAGGTGAACTTGTTTGGGAAACCGACAAACCTAATGGCCAACCTCGACGTTGTTTAGATACCGAAAGAGCAAAACAGGCTTTTGGCTTTACTGCTCAGGTAGAATTTAGAGAAGGCTTGAAAAATACCATTGATTGGTGGCGCAAAAACGCTGCATAATAGTCCTGGCGAATAGAATTCGCGGCTACACAAACAAAGTCCGCCTTCGCGGACTAAACAAAAATAAAAAATTTGAACCCACGCACCATCTGGGTTTTGCTTGTGTAGACGCGGTTTCTAACCGCCAATTTAATTAAAATTCAAAATAATTGAATCGGCTTGCAGAAAATAAATTCACAACTAAGTAAAAAAGAACTGCGACGGACTCTACTCAAAAAACGCCAATCAATGACATTATTGGAATGGAGAGAAAAGAGCGATCGCCTCACTACTAACATCCAAAACTCAGTTATATTTAATCAAGCAAATACAATTCTAGCTTTTTTCAGCTTTCGCCAAGAGCCTGATATTAGCTCGCTATATACCAACACTGACAAACGTTGGGGTTTTCCCCGTTGTGTTGATAAGTCTCTGGTTTGGCATTCTTGGCAACCTGATGACACAATTAATATCGGCGCTTACGGGATTAGTGAACCTCACCACGAAGCACCAATAATTGAGATTGAAGAAGTAGATTTAATTATTGTCCCCTGTGTGGGTTGTGATGTCCAAGGATACCGCTTAGGTTATGGTGGTGGATATTATGACCGTTTATTAAGTTCACCTGGTTGGAAGACAAAAGCGACTATAGGAGTGGTTTTTGATTTTGCTTATTTATCTCAATTACCTATTGATAGTTGGGATAAACCATTAGAAAGGGTGATTACAGAACATGGATGAGGCAATTATTAAATAATTTCAAGGTGGGAAAATTACAATAATTCTTCATTTTGTAAAATTGGAAATTTTTGATAGGATAAAAATATCATCTTGTTGGCGGTTTGAATTTACAATTATATTCAATTTATAAATATGCGTATTGAAGAACTACATTTACAAAATTTTCGAGGTTTTCGAGAACTTAAATTAACGTTTCCTCCTGATTTGGCTGTGTTCATTGGATCTAATGGTTCAGGTAAATCATCTATTTTAGATGGTATTGCTATACTTTTAGATGAATATGTAAAATCGTACCCAAATGATAGATTTCATCTCCAAGAAGATGATATTAACATAAATTCTAATAAAGCTTTTATATCTATTCTTGTTAAAGTTGAATCACAGAATAAGCTTTACTGGGAAGTTGGTAAAAATCGAGATAAAACTCAATTTGAAACAAACAAGAAAGAAATAGATAATTATGCTTTTGAAGTCACTTTAAGACTAAATGATCATGATGATGACGAAATCAAATCTTCGATTAATAATCCTATTATACAAACGGATGATAATAATAATTTTCCTTTGCCAATTATAGTTTATTATCAAACAAACCGAATATTTATAAAATCTTCAGCCATAGAAGATATGAGTGACGAAGAAAGACAAAATAATTACGAGAATCGGCTTTTTGGTTATCAAACAGCTTTTTCAGGAAATATAAATGATTTTCGAGATTTCTTATATTGGTTTAAAGAAGAAGAAGAATATGAAAATGAAGTTAGATTAAGACAAGATACCAACTTTAGAAATCCACGTCTTCAAATCATCAGAAAAGCATTAGAAACATTTTTAGAAGGCTTTCCTGATACTGAATTTTCAGATTTACACATAGTACGTGTAAGTTCTAGTAGAGAAGGTGGTACTCGTCGTTTAAGTAAACCTTCATTAGTTATTAAAAAAAATGGTGAAAACTTTAAACTAGATCAACTTTCCGACGGGGAAAAAACCTTACTTATGTTAGTCGTTGACATTGCCAGAAGGTTAGCAATTTTAAATCCTAGTATTACTAATGCTTCAGAACTGCTAGAAACAGGAACAGGAATAATATTAATTGATGAAATAGATTTACATTTGCATCCACAATGGCAAAGAATTGTAATTCCTAGTTTTAGAAAAACATTTCCTAATTGTCAATTTATTGTTACTACTCATTCTCCTCAAGTTTTGAGTGGAGTAAACCGAGAAAACGTATTTATTTTAGAAGATTCAAAAATTGTAGAATTAACACCCCATACTTTTGGTAGAGACAGCAACTCAATTCTTTCTGAGGTCATGGGTGTAGAAAAAAGACCTGTGAAAATGCAAGAAAGAATAGATAAATGTTTTGAAATGATAGATAATGATAACTTAGAAGAAGCTAAACTAGAACTGCAAAAGTTATCTGAATCATTGGGAAATAATGATCCAGATATGATTCAAGCTTATACACTTATTGATTTTTTAAACAGGGTAGAATGAAACGCATTATCAAAGGAATAGAACCTCCATGTCTTTTGAAATATCGTCAGACACAGAACGCAAATTATGACGGATATCATCCAAAAACAACTTTAAAAGAGGTATTATTGAAAGAACAAGGCTATATTTGTTGTTATTGTATGAGACGAATATCTATAAATAATATGGAAATTGAACATAATAAACCTCAAGCTGATTTTTCTGGTAATAAATCTGATAATCCAGATTTACAACTAGACTATAAAAATCTACTAGCTTCTTGTTCAGGTAGTAGAGGTCAAAGAAAGAAGAATCTACATTGTAACGCAAGAAAAGGAGATTATGAAGGAACACATAGAAATTATACAATGACTCTCAATCCAGCAGATAGTAATAAGAATTGTGAAAATTATATCAAATATAGTTCTACTGGAAAAATATTATCTATATGTGATGATGAAACTATCAATCATGAACTAAATGAAATTTTAAATCTTAACTATCAAACTCTGAAAGAAAATCGTAAAATAGCTTTAGATACAGTAATTGCAGTATTAAATAAAAAATTTTCTAATAAAACATGGTCAAAAGAAGCTTTAAAAAAGAAAGTGGAAGAACTGACTACCAAAGATGCAGAAGACAAATATAGTCCATACTGCCAATATATTGTTTGGTATTTAAGCAAAAGATTAAATAACCCTTAAACCGTATAATAAGGTACTCTCACATTATTATCAAATCTGATATCTTCTGTAAAAATTATGTAGAAGTTATCAGGTAGACTTATGAGTAAAATTAATGGTTTTCTAGGTCGTCGTAACTTCTTGAAATTCGTAGGTTTAAGTACCTTGAGTATTGGTACTTTAACTGCTTGTAATAAAATCATTACCAACCGTTCAGAAATCATAATTCCTGAAAATAATCCTAATCCTAATCCAGTGAGTGCAGAGGAAGCAAAAAGAAGATTAATAGCAGGAAATAGAAGATTTGTTAATCAAAATCGTCAATATCCCAATCAATCAAAAAGACAGTTACAATCAGTATCTAAAAAACAGTATCCTTATGCAGCAATATTAGGATGTGCAGATTCTCGCGTACCACCAGAAATAATTTTTGATCAAGGATTAGGAGATTTATTTGTTGTGCGTGTCGCTGGTAATATTGCCAGTAATGAAACCATTGGTAGTTTAGAATATTCTGCCGCTACTTTAGGAACACAACTAATAGTTGTTTTGGGTCATAAAGGATGTGGTGCAGTATCAGCAGCGATTGACAATCAACCAAATGATGGTAATATCAACTCTGTAATTGATGACATTAAGCCAAGTTTATCTCCAAATTCAAGAACAAGACGTAATATTAATGATGTTAATGATGTTAACAATGCCGTGATTAATAATATTGAATATCAAGCTAGAAAATTGCAAAATAATTCACAAATCATAGATAGATTAATCCGTGACGACAGATTAAAAATAATCGGTGCTTACTATGATATTAATACTGGTAAAGTTCGGTTTTTAAATTGATATTTATCCTACTTTCTTCTTTGTCTGCGTTTATCTGCGTCTATCTGCGTTTGCAAGCCACCATGAATCTTCAACTAAAAACAAATCATATAGAAATTATTAAAAACCACGCTAAAAAAACCTACCCAGATGAATGTTGTGGGCTAATTTTGGGTTATATAAATAATGAATATAAAATTGCAGTAGAAATCATCCCCACAGAAAACGTCTGGAATACAGAAAAGAGTAACTTTACAGCAGACCAAGAAGATAGTACCAGCAGAAGATATGCAATCTCGCCCCAAGTCATGTTACAAACGCAAAAAGAAGCAAGAAACCGTAATTTAAATATTATTGGTATCTATCATTCCCATCCTGATTATCCCGCCATCCCCTCAGAATGGGATAGAATATATGCTTGGACAGAATACTCTTATGTGATATTATCCCTACAAAATGCTCAAGCTGGTAAACTGCAAAGCTGGACTCTTGACGACAACCACCAGTTTCAAGCCGAGACAATTAAACTGATAAAATTAGCAAATTTAAGTTAACATTAATACTCCGCGCTGATTCCTACAACTGCTATGCTAAATCCCAATCTGGATGAAATCCAGTTGACAAAAGACGACTACGAACGCTATTCCCGCCACTTAATTTTGCCAGAAGTGGGAGTAGAAGGACAAAAACGCCTCAAAGCCGCTAGTGTACTGTGTATCGGTACAGGTGGACTAGGTTCACCATTACTGTTATATCTTGCAGCCGCAGGTATTGGCCGCATTGGGATTGTTGATTTTGATGTTGTGGATACTTCCAACCTGCAACGTCAAGTTATTCATGGGACATCCTGGGTAGGTAAACCCAAAATCGAATCAGCAAAAAACCGGATTCATGAAATTAACCCCCATTGTCAGGTTGATTTGTATGAAACGCGGCTGAGTGCAGAAAACGCCCTCGATATTATTCGTCCTTACGATATCGTTGTTGATGGAACTGATAACTTCCCAACACGGTATTTAGTGAATGATGCTTGTGTCTTGTTAGATAAACCCAACGTTTACGGTTCTATCTTCCGGTTTGAAGGACAAGCAACCGTCTTTAACTATGAAGGTGGTCCCAACTATCGTGACTTATATCCCGAACCACCACCACCAGGAATGGTTCCTTCCTGTGCAGAAGGCGGAGTTCTGGGGATTTTACCAGGGATGATTGGGATTATTCAAGCCACAGAAACAGTCAAAATTATTTTGGGTAATGGTACTACCCTGAGTGGCAGACTGGTGCTTTACAACGCCTTGGATATGAAATTCCGAGAGTTGAAACTGCGTCCTAACCCCATCCGTCCAGTTATTGACAAACTCATAGATTACGAACAATTCTGTGGTATTCCCCAAGCTAAAGCCGAAGAAGCGAAACAGCAGATGGAAATTCAAGAAATGACTGTCAAGGAATTAAAGGCATTATTAGATAGTGGTGCAAAGGACTTTGTGCTGTTAGATGTGCGTAATCCTCATGAGTATGAAATTGCGAAAATTCCTGGTTCTGTGTTAGTCCCTTTACCAGATATTGAAAATGGTGATGGTGTGGCTAAAGTGAAAGAATTACTCAATGGACACCGCTTAATTGCTCATTGCAAACTGGGTGGACGTTCAGCCAAAGCCTTGGGTATCTTGAAAGAAGCGGGTATTAATGGTACAAATGTCAAAGGGGGAATTAATGCTTGGAGTCAAGAGGTAGATGCTTCCGTTCCTCAGTATTAATGGTTTTCTACGGGATTGTTGATGATGTTCACAGAAATTTCTCTAGCAATCCTTAATCTGATTTGAATAAAAAGATACCCGATTTTTAGACAAGTCGGGTATCTGATTATTTTCAATATATAAGAATTTGGTTGGGCTTTTAGATATAATTGATACAAAAAAATCTTGAAAAAATACCAAAATTGTCCATTACTTATACTTCTTTTAAAGGGTAAGATATCTAAAGTTTGCATAAACTTCAGGGAAGATTTAGCTATATAGGAATCATTTATGATATTTGAAAAATTTTAAGTATTGTAGGGTGGGCAATGCCCACCAAAACCCTTATCCGGTCGGTATTACCCACCAATAGTATATTTCAAAAATCAAATATTAGTCCTATAGCAGTTTCTAGCTAGGAGAGGAGTTTCAGTAATTATAAAATATGGTTTTAGCGGAGTGTGGCTTTATCCACAGCCCTTGTTGCGCTATCAGATACTAAAAGACTTTTAAGCTTCCTGCTATGAGTAACAGGGATTGAGAGTGAATTTACTTTCAAAAACCCAATTTCAGCAGCATCTATCATCACCGCAAATTGCCAAAACAATAATAAATCGCATTATGATGGATACGCTTTCGACAACCAAATCCAAGATTCTCATTGTAGATGATGATGCCAGTGTCCGCAATCTCATCCAGCGTTTTTTGAGTCGGAAATATGAAATAGAATCAGCCGCAGATGGTAAGACCGCACTTATATCTTTTGAAAAATTAAATCCGGCTTTAGTGATTCTCGATTGGAATTTACCAGATGCAAATGGCTATAAACTTTGCCAAGAAATGCAAAGTCGTACCAATGTCTTAGTTATGATGCTGACGAGTCGCAATGATGAAGCTGATAAAATCAAAGTTTTGGCTGCTGGTGCAGATGATTTTTTAACTAAACCATTTAGTCTAGCTGAGGTGGAAGTTAGGGTAGAAGCCCTATTAAGACGTGTTCGTTATATCCAGCCTGGTGTCTCACAACGCCTCACTTTTAACCAGTTAGCTATTAACTCAGAAGCGCGAGAGGTAACACTCAATAATAAAGTTTTAGCCTTAACGGCTTTGGAGTTTAATATTTTATATTTTCTCGCTACCCATCCTGGACAAGCATGGAGTCGTACCCAATTGATCCAAAAGATTTGGGGCTGTGAGTATGTGGGAGATGGACGGGTTGTTGATGTGCATATTGGTCAACTACGCAAGAAAATGGAAGCTGATTCTAGTATGCCGGAGTTTATTAAGACGGTGCGGGGTTATGGCTATAAGTTTGATCCACCAGAAAACACCACAATTTAAACTTTGAAAAATATAATTGTTGTGATAGCTTAACAACTTAGTCGAATCCGTTCATTACCTAAGTGATGATATTGGGGCTTGATTAGATGATCAAGGTTATTAAGTAATGAGACAGAATTAATTACACAACTGATTTTTCTGTTCCCCGTTCCCTGTTCCCTCCCTTAACGAGTGAATTTAATTTTGTCCGACTACTTAATCGGTAGATATTGAAGCCAAAGCCCTTTTTGGGATTCGTGTCTACTCAAGCCTCGGATAAAAGCTTTAATTTTTTCCGGCTACAGGATATTCTTTTAATATTTCTCATTAAACTATTAGCTCTAAAAAATATCTATGCAAATTACTGTGATGACTTTTAATCTCCGCTATGACAAACCAGATCCAGGGGTGCGTCAGTGGCAAAAGCGTATGGGGGCGATCGCTTCTTTAATCCAACACTACAAACCGGATTTATTGGGTACACAGGAAGGTAAATCTCATCAATTGGCTGATTTACAAGCCCTTTTACCAGAATATAACACAATTGGGGGCGATCGCACTGGGACAGGAACAAGTGAACACTGTGCAATTTTTTATAAATCTGAATATCTAAAACTTCAACAAACTGAAGATTTTTACCTCAGTGATACTCCAGAAATTCCTGGTAGTATTACTTGGGGAACTCGTTTACCACGGATGGCCACTTGGGCTAATTTTGAAGTTAGTAATCCTGGTGTTTCTTTAACGATATTAAATACCCATTTAGATCACGAAAATCCCCAATCTAGAGAGTTAAGTGCAAATTTAATTCATCAACGTTTAGGTAAATTTACATCGGAAAACTATTTTATAGTCATGGGAGATTTTAACGCTAATCCTGATACTCCAGAACGCCAAAAATTTTTATTACCTCTGGAAAATGGGAAAAAATTACAAGATTCTCTAGCCACTCTTCCCCTAGAACAACAGAAAACTTTTCACGATTTTACGGGTGAAGCTTGGGATGCTATTGATACTATATATTGCGATAGCTCTTTTCAGATAGAAGAAGTAATTATTGATCGTCAACAGTGGGAAGGGGTATGGCCTTCTGACCATTTTCCGGTGATTGTTAAATTAACAAAAACTATATAATCCTCAAGTTCACCTTTCTGAGTAAGTGGTTGATCTCAACCTATATTGCTGGACATGATGTTACTTAAATATAAACGCTCATTTTTCATAAAATTACAGCCTCTTTTAATATTTGATTTTTAATTAATTCATGTAAATTATCAGGTTCAGCAATATCAATTTTTCTTCCTAATAATGATGCTAAATCTTGCTGTAAGCTAATATAGTCAAATAAACTGGTTTGGGGGTTTAATTCTACTAAAAAATCTACATCACTATCTGGTGTTGCTTCACCTCTAGCAACTGAACCAAATACCCGCAAATTATAAGCACCATATTTAGTGGCAAGTTTTAATATTTCTTCACGAAATGGTAATAATAATTCTTCAATTCCCATAATTTATTTTTCTCCTTTGGTCAGAATCAGGATTTACAGGATTTGAAGATTTTCAGGATTTTTATTGATGAATTATCTGTGAGTTACAGATTTTAATTGTCTGAATCAGGATGTCCGAATTAGTCAAGGAAATTATCAATAATGTTTCGTAAGTAACTAATATAGATATTAGCTTCATCTCTGCTTCACTAACTCCACCGCTAACTGTATTGCTGCTTTCATACTTGTAGCGTCAGCAATCCCTTTTCCCGCAATATCAAAAGCCGTTCCATGATCTGGGGAAGTCCGCACAAATGGTAAACCAATAGTAGTATTTACAGCCCGATCAAAAGCCATCAATTTCACCGGAATTAAACCCTGGTCGTGATAAAGTGCCAAGTAAGCATCAGCCGGATTTTGAACGGGAGAATTACCATACCAAGCCATTCCCGGTTTTACCCACATTGTATCTGGGGGTGTAGGTCCTTCTATCTGTAAATGCGGACGTTTTTGGCGTTCTAACTTCAACCAGGGAATTAACCAATCTACTTCTTCTGTTCCCAGTTGTCCCATTTCTCCACTATGGGGATTTAAACCCGCGATCGCAATTCTCCCATTTTTAATGCCAAAATCATTTTCTAAACACTCCACCAACAAATCTAATTTCTGAGTTAATAACTGCGGTGTTAACGTAGTAGCTACTTGAGATAAAGGAATATGTGTGGTGGCTAGTATTGCTCGCAGTGTCCAACCAGTAAAAGGCGATCGCCCCACAAACAGCATTCCAAAACGGTCTACACCAGCCCTTGCGGCTAAAAGTTCCGTTTGCCCTGGATAATAGTAACCTGCCGCCTTCCAAGCTGATTTAGCAATGGGTCCGGTGACAATCCCATCAAAGTCACCTGCCAAAGTTTGAGCGATCGCATATTCCATATAAGCAAAACTTGCCGCACCACTAGCCCCATTACCCACACCAGTAATAATTTCACCAACATTCGGCACATCAACTATGCACAACTCAGCAGGATTTACCAAAGCTAGGGAATTCGCAATATTTTTACTTATATTTTCATAACTGCTAGTGAGTAAATTTCTATTACCCACTACCACCAGATCGCAGTTTTGAGTAACTTCTGGATCTGCTAAAGCCTTCAAAATCACCTCAGAACCAATACCGGCAGGATCTCCTAGGGTCAGTGCTAAACGGGGACGTTTATTTATTTGATACATAAAAATTATACCTGATATAATGGATGGAACTAGATCCGTTGCTTGACTAAGTTAATTATATGGACGTTCCGTAAAATATGGCTAGTTATGGGTAGAAATTGCCGAACAGTTTAAAACCCCTAGATCCCCGACTTCTTGAAGAAGTCGGGGATCTGCCTGGCTAAATTGGTTTAGAATTATTTATAAAGGTCTAATCTAACATTTCTCAAAGACCTAGTTTACAAAGAATCAGGAGAATTACAGCAAATGGGCGGCGAAATTTTAAATGCAGCGATGCTATCTTTCGGTCTAATCTTCGTAGGTTGGGCAATCGGTGCTTTGTTACTCAAAATTCAAGGCGCAGAAGAATAGAAGGATACTAGGGGTACGGGAGATGGGAGAAATGGGGGAAGACTATATATTATTTCTTACCCATTACCCATTACCCATTACCCATTACCCATTACCCATTACCCATTACCAAATTTTATGAAAAAGATGTAAAGTTTTATTTAGATAACTAATTCTGTTAAAATTCTTCTCATAAACATTAAGATATATAACCAACCCCATGACATTATTAATAGTTGGTGCAACTGGCACTTTGGGAAGACAAGTGGCTCGTCGGGCAATTGATGAAGGTTACAAAGTTCGCTGTCTCGTGCGTAGTCCTAAAAAAGCTGCTTTTTTGAAAGAATGGGGTGCAGAACTGGTACGGGGAAACTTGTGTAATCCACAAACCCTAACGGACGCATTAACAGATGTAACCGCAGTTATTGATGCTTCTACATCCCGGGCCACAGATTCCCTGACTATTAAAGAGGTAGATTGGGATGGTAAAGTAGCATTAATTCAAGCAGCCAAAGCCGCTGGTGTAGAAAGGTTTATCTTCTTTTCAATTCTCGATGCTGACAAATACCCCAATGTACCGCTCATGGAAATTAAGCGATGTACAGAAGCATTTTTAGCAGAATCTGGCTTAAACTATACAATTTTACGTTTAGCTGGATTTATGCAAGGGTTAATTGGTCAGTATGGCGTACCTATTTTAGAAAAACAACCAGTATGGGTGACAGGGACATCTTCACCTATTGGCTACATGGATACTCAGGATATTGCTAAATTTGCTGTTCGGGCTTTGACTGTGCCAGCAACAGAAAAACAAGCCTTTCCTCTAGTGGGAACTCGCGCTTGGAGTGCTGAGGAAATTATTAATCTTTGTGAACGCTTATCTGATAGAGACGCAAAAGTTACCAGAATGCCCATTGCTTTACTACGAACTGTACAAAGTTTACTGCGTTGCTTTCAATGGGGATGGAATGTTGCGGATAGATTAGCCTTTACAGAAGTTTTAGCCAGTGGTAGAACTCTAAATGCCGAAAATATGGACGAAGTATATACTGTTTTTGGGTTAGATAAACAAGAAACTACAACACTGGAAGTATATCTACAAGAATATTTCAGCCGAATTATGAACAAGCTGAAACAGTTAGATTATGAAAAAGCTAAAAATAAAAAGCTGAAAAGTAAAAAAACTCCCTTTAAACCATCTTCCAAAGCCAATAGTCAATAAATGTAAGACTAATGGTGAGATGAATCAAAAATGTGCAACTATTAGATACAGAAAAATCATCCCTTAAACTTGGATATTTGAGTGTGCCGAAAGTAGGCATTATCTACAACGATATTAAACCGATAGCGAGTAGTGTCGCTATTGAACTAAAAGACAAACTTACCGCTGCTGGTTGGGATGTGTACATCACAGCGAGCATCGGTGGGATATTGGGCTATTCTCAACCAGATAGTCCTGTCTTTCACACCCCTATTGAAGGTCTTACGCCCCCTGGCTTTGACTCAGACATGAAATTTGCCGTGGTGTTAGGGGGAGATGGAACTGTGTTAGCAGCATCACGCCTAGTCGCCCCCTCTGGTATCCCCATGTTGACAGTTAATACTGGTCACATGGGATTTTTGACAGAAACTTATCTCAACCAATTGCCCCAAGCCATAGAACAGGCAATGGCAGGTGCATATCAAGTTGAAGATAGAGCCATGCTCACCGTCAAAGTTCTCCGAGGAGATACTGTGATGTGGGAAGCCCTCTGCTTAAATGAAATGGTGCTACATCGAGAACCTTTAACTTGTATGTGCCATTTTGAAATCGCGGTAGGACGACATTCACCCGTGGATATTGCGGCTGACGGGATTATTGTTTCTACCCCAACGGGTTCTACAGCTTATTCATTAAGCGCAGGTGGTCCAGTGATTACTCCTGGTGTGCCTGTATTGCAGTTAGTACCAATTTGTCCCCATTCCCTAGCTTCTAGGGCTTTGGTGTTCCCTGATAGTGAACCAGTTAATATCTATCCTGTCAACATTCAGCGATTGGTGATGGTGGTAGATGGAAATGGTGGATGTTATGTAATGTCAGAAGATCGGGTATACTTAGAGCGATCGCCCTATAGCGCCCGATTTATTCGTCTACAGACACCAGAATTTTTCCGTGTTCTTCGGGAGAAACTCGGTTGGGGTTTACCACATATTGCTAAACCTAATTCTGTGGAATTGCCTTAGTTGTCACTTGTTCAGTTAGGTAAATGCCAACTTAGCTTAATCAGCACCAAGCCCCACGTCTCACTATACCGGAGCGTGGGGATGCCAGTCGCCTGCGACGGGAAACCCGTCTACAGCGCTGGCTCATGAATGCGCGTGAGTTGAGTTGCGTAGCCCCAATTGTATTTGAGCGTAGCGAAAACAAAGAAGGCTACAGCGACGAAACGAACAAAATATTGATTTTATGTTATTATAAAAAAGTAGGTGTAGTCCAATTAAATGCTCCAAATGCAGCCTACAAAACAAAAAACAAATCTCAAAACCAAAGAACCGTGGGGCGCACGGTGTAGGGGCGTATAGCAATACGCCCCTACGTTAATGTCCTCATAGAGGAGTCACGCTCGTTGCCCACACTCACCTGTAAGGGAGTGTGTGGAGTACGTCACTAACCTACACTGACCATTTGAGTACAGTGTAGGAATATTTCACGCGTTCTGGGGAGCAGGTATATGATTGGGTGCAACTTCTGAACGAGGAAAAGTAGGTAAATCAATACCGCCATGATTTGTGTAGCGGTTCTTGAGTGCTAAACGATAACTCACACTTTGCAATTCCGCTTGCAATTGGCGATTTTCTCGTTGTAGGATTGTAACTTTATCTCGCACTGGTGTCATGCGTTCCTCAAACTTACGCCGATAAATTTGAGGTAATTCCTGTACTACCTGCTCTAACATTCGACTACGATCAGTTAGTTCTTGTACAGACTGGCGTAATTGGTGAATTTCAGTATCACGATTTGTAATTTGCTCTTGGTAGAACGTTACCTGCTCTTCCACAGCTTGGATTTGTTCTCTTAAAGCCTGTAATTGGCCTAAATCTACTTCTGGCTCGGATTTTGGCGGTGTAAAGTTTGTATTACCCTTGACTAGCCGGAATAGTTCTTGAGATAACTGTTGGACTAATTGATCTCGCAGTTGCAAGTCTTGACGCAACTGGGATATTTCCGTAGACAGTTCTTGGATGTTTGGTATATCAGATTGGCTCACAGTTACTTAAAGCTCTTACTTAATATATATACAGTTATACTTGATTTTTGACTTGCGCCGATTTTATCACATCCGGGGCAATCTGAGGAAAATAATTCAAAGATTTTTATTGTTCAAGTTGCGTTGCTGAACTTGAAACATGAATTAGTAGGGGTAAAGTATTGGTCATTGCTGTCAACTTAACGTAAAACCTATTACCCGACTAGGAATGATAGCGTAGCGTAAGCCATATTCCCAATCTCATAGCAAAAGTCATCTAAAGATGACTAAATAACCGGAAAATTGTTTAAATTGTTCAGTAAGAGACTTCCAATTAAAAAAATATCCCAAAATTTCTTGTGGTGCGGGCATCTGGTCCCCTAATAATATAAGGAGGGAACCAGATGCCCATCCCACAAAATTGGATAGCGAAGCGCTGCTGCAAGCAGTTCATCTTTTTTGTGTAGTTCTCTAAACTAAAGTTTACTTTGGTTATTAGCCCTGAAATATGGCTTACGCCACGCTACGCTATTATTTCTGGGCGGGTGTGGAAGCTAACAGATAAGTAGGGGCGTATTGCAATACGCCCCTACTTAAGTATTGCAATACGCCCCTACTTAAGTTGACACCTATGAGCAATGCTAAACCCTGGCGATAGATGTAGTTTTTCTCACTACATATACTTAATATTGAGAATGTTAATGGGTAAGTCTGTTGACACTCTCACTGGCTTTAGCCGCTGAGATTCTTGGTTCAACGAGTCCACTTAACTTAGAACCCTTGCGGTATC
>JAKOGY010000001.1 GCA_028658405.1 Dolichospermum sp. ST_sed8
TGATAACTTATCTATCATCCCAAAATCTGTATATTTTATAGACAATCAAACAACAACATCCTGAAAATCCTCTAATCCTGGTTATCCTGATTCAGACAGATTGTTATTGATAAATTGTCTGTGAAGATTTGAAGATTATAAAATCCAGTTACAGTAATAGTCAAGAATTAACAGCGGATAATTTAACTGATAACTTATCTATCATCCCAAAATCTGTATATTTTATAGACAATCAAACAACAACATCCTGAAAATCCTCTAATCCTGGTTATCCTGATTCAGACAACTTAAACCTGATATCTAGGATTAAAAACCTTCTTATATTCCAGCTTTAACCCACCAAAATTAATCAATAATCCCACAGGAAAATTATAAGCTACCAAATAGTTTTTCGCTTGTGCTAAATGAACATCTTCTAAAGAAATAACCGCTTTCAACTCCACCACAATCTGATTTTCAACTATAAAATCTGCCCTTCGTGTTCCTACTTCAATTCCTTCATAATAAATTAGTTGTTCTACCTCCCTTCCAAAACCTAAACCTGATTTTTGCAATTCAATTTCCATACATCTTTGATAAATAACCTCCTGAAAACCATTTCCTAAAGTTCGGTGTATTTTCATTGCACATCCATTGATTATATATGTAATTTCGTCTAATTTTATATTTTGGGTATTAGGTGTGTTCATGGATTTACAGGATTGTTATTGATAAATTGTTGGTGGGATGCTGAAATTGTAATTGTCTGAATCAGGATGTCCAGGATTTGAGGATTTACAGGATTGTTATTGATAAATTGTCTGTGAAGATTTGAATATCATAAAATACAGTTACACCAACAGTCAACAAATAACAGGAGATAATTTAACTGATAACTTATCTATCATCCCAAAATCTCTATATTTTATGGACAATCAAACAACCACATCCTGTACATCCTCTAATCCTGGTTATCCTGATTCAGACAAAAAAATCCTCAAAATCCCCACCTCAAATAAAAAACTATATCCTGAAAATCCTCTAATCCTGGTTATCCTGATTCAGACAAAAAATATTTTAAATTATCCATATTTTTATTGTTGATCATGTTATAATATAAAGGTTATCAAAATTATTAAGATAATTCTATGATGACTCAAGTAATGATTCAACCCTCATACTGGATAGAATCTGGAATTGAAATCAGCAAAGTCAGAAATTTGAATTTGTTTAAATTCACTCCAGAATTACAATCTAGGTTAGAAGAACTGGCCGATAAAAATAAAGCAGGAATGTTAACTACAACAGAAGAAACTGAACTAGCAGGAATATTAGAACTGGATAGGATTTTTACTTTATTGAATGCAAAAATAATTGCTTAATCATGACAGTTAACGATACAACCAGAAAATTAGTCAGAGGCTGATATTTTAATTGTCAGAATCAGGATGTCCAGGATTTTAGGATTTTCAGGATTGTTATTTGTAGGTTATTGGTGGAATGCTAAAATTGTAATTGTCAGAATCAGGATATCCAGGATTTTAGGATTTTCAGGATTGTTATTTGTAGGTTATTGGTGGAATGCTGATATTTTAATTGTCTGAATCAGGATGTCCACCGATTTAAGGATTTACAGGATTGTTGTTGATGATTTTTTTGTGAATATTGAAAGATAAAAAATGATAATTACAAATTTTGAAGATTTAAAATTACCAATATACAAATTTTGCTGCTAGTTAATACATCATGAATATTCATATTTCAAATGACTTTTATTAACTGGGGAACTAAGGCTTTTAAAGCATTACCACGATGGCTAATTGATTTTTTTAACTCTGTCGTCATTTGAGCAAAAGTCAATTGTTTCTCTGGTATATAGAAAACTGGATCATAACCAAAACCACCATTACCAGCAGGTGCAAACAAAATTTCACCGTGACAAATACCCTCAGATTGAATTACTATTTCTCCTTGAGGATTTGCAACTGCGATCGCACACACAAATTCAGCCTGGCGATTTTCCTGATCACCTAACTCTCTTAATAGTCTCTCAATCCGTTCTGTATCTGTGTTTCCATAACGCGCAGAATACACCCCAGGCGCACCATTGAGTGCATCTACCTGTAAACCTGAATCATCAGCGATCGCCCAATTACCTGTTATTTTCGCAATTTCTGAGGCTTTGAGACAAGCATTTGCTGCAAAAGTTTTTCCTGTTTCTTCTACATCCAAATCTTCCGGTTTCAAAGCCAATTCCCAACCAGAATCAGCTAAATAGGCTTGCATTTCCCGCAATTTACCGGGGTTTCCTGTCGCTACTACAAGTAATTTATTCATTGGTCATTTGTTAGTTATTAGTTATCAAAAAATAAGTAAAAGCCAAAGATTTTTATTTATTCTAAATTTTCAGAGAAATTGATTTTTTTATATAATTTCTTTAAAGACAATTCTACATTAATTGATGACAGATTTATCATAGCATCTTCTGTTTCATACTCTGTCAAAATCCATTGATTTTCCGCAGTTTTAACATACTGCATCACATAATATTTAGTTTGGTCAATTAAAATATATTCTTTAAATTCGGGAATTGAACGATAATAGAGAAATTTATCATACTGAACCACAGTTAAACACTACATATAGGAATCATAAATGATATTTGAAAAATTTTAGCTCTTGTAGGGTGGGCATTGCCCACCGTTCAGGGGTTTTGGTGGGCATTGCCCACCCTACAGTTCTAATTTTTATATCAAAATTACCACTAGCAAGGGTGTTTATCTGGATTAATAGCGATAGCGAAGCTCGACCTAGTGGTCTGTCAAATAAATTTGGACGGATAAGAAACGAACCACGAAGGCACGAAGGACACGAAGGAAGAAGGAAGAAGGAAGAATCAAAATGGCAACAAATGAACCCGTCAATTAGTTCTTGATAGACTACTAGTAATCGCATTTACCCAATAATTGAGTAGATACAACCACAAATACCATTAATACCAGAATCTTGCCTTGTGTCTATATCTATAAATCAGTGACGAGGTTTTTTCTTGGAAACCTTTAATACAGGTAAAGGATCAGAGGAAGACTGAGGAGGTAAATAGTATTGCACAACAGGCTCTTCTGGTAAAGACGGACGTTGCTGCATTCGCCATAACTTAAAGACGAGAGCTATTCCGGCTGTTCCTAAACCAAAGGTAAAAAGTGACCAACTATCATCCAAACCACCAATCAGAGCATCCATTATTCCCGCTGTTATCAATGCACTAATGATAGGTTCTTTGCGGTAGGCTGACTTTAAAAAACGAGGTAATACAGCATTCATCACAACTTACTTGGTTCCAATTAGGTTTTTGTATAAATTTACTCAGAATATCCCAACCACGATTTGCTTATTGCACTAACGGCAAATAATAACATAAATAATTATAGTTTCTCTCAACAAAAAAGCGAGTACGGTAATTCACACCTAAATAAATGATAATTTTAGAAATAACGACGGAATTATAGGCTTTTCAGGATTTAATTCCGATTAGGTTGATTTTATAACTTTGTCTTAGTTAGTTCTTAATACAAATATTTTAATATATTAATCGTCAACTTCGTCTATTTTTCAAGCCTAGAATTTTTAAGTTAGAGAACTGTTGTGGGTGTAAGTTTACCAGCTTTACGCCTATCTGAAAAATTATGGATCTGGTGGAGATACCATTCTTATTCGCAACCATGAACTAGATTTCACATCTGCCAATCCTTTAAACGCTCCTAGTGGTAGCAAATACAATACCAATGGCAGAGGCGGTTGTACTAAATTGGTTGTTAATTCTTCCCGTAACCTGGTATCTCATCGGAACTGTCATATAGGAATCATAAATGATATTTGAAAAATTTTAAGTATTGTAGGGTGGGCATTGCCCACCTTACTTAGTGGCGTAACTTGTATAGAATAATATATTTAAATCAGAATTTTGCAAAACAGGGTTTTGGGAAAAAAATAAATATAAAACCAATGTAGAGACGTTTCATGGAACGTCTCTACACTATCAGCATCACCAATACAAAATTACAAATCTACTTAAATCTACTTTAAACCCAGCCATG
Organism: Dolichospermum sp. ST_sed8; assembly: GCA_028658405.1. Taxonomy (GTDB): domain Bacteria; phylum Cyanobacteriota; class Cyanobacteriia; order Cyanobacteriales; family Nostocaceae; genus Dolichospermum. The sequence continues at coordinate 4,077 of JAKOGY010000001.1, forward strand.
CAATTACACCTTGATTGGTAGCATATTCGATTACCACCATTAAAATAAAGCCAATCATAGCCGCTCTACCATTCAAACGTTCAGCGTACTCATTAAAGCCAAACTTGGGTTCTTCCAATTTGGGGGTAATGGTTGGTTGTTGTTGTGTCATAATCAGTAATTCCTTTCTAGTAATTCGCAAACAAAGATTTACAGGGATTTTTCAAAAAATTGCTGGGGATGGCGATCGCTACTTAACAATTTTTAATTATTCTTTATCTATTGTAAGAACACTGGCGAATTAGTCAAGATGTAGTGTGAGGGAGAATAAAAATTTTGCATTTTGAATTACTGAATACGGAAATAATTAGCTAGGTACTGGCACGCTAAAGTGAAACAATAAAATATTAGAGGTTATCAATGGAAATTGGTGTTCCCAAAGAAACTAAAGATCAAGAATTTCGGGTCGGTTTAAGTCCTTCCAGTGTTCGGGTATTACGAGAAAACGGTAATAATATTTTTGTAGAAAGTGAAGCAGGTACTGGTGCGGGATTTACTGATGAAGATTACCGTAATGCTGGAGCAGAAATTGTCAATACTGCCGATGTTGCTTGGAATCAAGAGTTAGTTATCAAAGTCAAAGAGCCTTTGACAAGTGAGTATAAATTTTTGCAAAAAGGACAATTGTTATTTACTTATTTACATTTAGCGGCAAATCGCCAACTAACAGAACATTTAATTGATTGTGGCACTTGTGCGATCGCTTACGAAACCGTAGAACAACCAGGAGCAAATAAACTCCCCTTGCTTACCCCCATGAGTATTGTTGCTGGTCGGTTAGCCGTACAATTTGGAGCGAGATTCCTAGAGAGTCAACAAGGAGGAAGAGGGGTACTTTTAGGCGGTATACCCGGAGTTAAAGCCGGTCAAGTGGTGATTTTAGGCGGTGGTGTAGTGGGTACAGAAGCCGCCAAAATTGCCGTGGGTATGGGTGCAATGGTGCAAATATTAGATGTTAACGTTGAACGCCTATCCTACCTAGAAACCCTCTTCGGTTCGAGAGTAGAATTACTTTACAGCAACTCTGCCCATATTGAAGCCGCAGTTAAAGAAGCCGATTTACTCATTGGTGCAGTTTTGATTCCCGGCAAAAAAGCCCCAATTTTAGTATCTCGTGCATTAGTTAAACAAATGCGTCCTGGTTCAGTGATTGTAGATGTAGCTGTTGATCAAGGTGGATGTGTGGAAACATTACATCCTACTTCTCACACCAAACCAGTATATATTGATGAGGGAGTAGTGCATTATGGCGTTCCTAATATGCCAGGAGCAGTACCTTGGACATCAACACAAGCTCTCAACAACAGCACATTACCCTATACTGTCCAGTTAGCAAATCTCGGACTTAAAGCTTTAGACATTAACCCAGCCTTAGCCAAAGGTTTAAATGTCCAAAATCATCGGCTTGTACATCCCGCTGTGCAAGAAGTCTTCCCGGATTTAGTTGGGTAGGTAATTGGTGATTGGTAATTGGTAATTGGTAAAACTCTTACCCATTACCCATTACCCATTACCCATTACCCATTTACAATAGATAAAATAATACCAACTAGCGAACCGAGAATTAGTACAATACTGCTCAGAGAACTAATTGCAAAACCTGGACCGCGTTTTTCTGCTGCTATATAATATCCCCATGCGTAAGCAATCCTTCCCACTACCCAAGCTGCACCAAGAGCAGAACCCCAAATAGGACTAACGTAAATAGAAAACAACCATAAAGCTGGGATAAATAAAGCAAGCTGTTCTAAGGTATTTTGTTGTACCCTTAGCACACGCTCAAAATCCAGGTTTCCTGTAGTTTGGGGTACTGGAACTTGATATTTAAATCTAGCTCTACCAACATTAATTGTAACTACAAAATATAGTATAAGCGCGGAAACAGTAACTAAACTAGGATAAGGTGACATAAACTTTAGTAAAATTGAGAAATTGTTACAAAATATTATAGATTACAAACTTACCTGGTAAGCAATCTGATATTAATCGTGCTAAAGAATTGTACCAGGAATACAAAAGACGCAAAAAAGAAGTCAATAAAGAACAGGAAAATGAAAACGAGAATAGAAAAAAGATGTAGTTATTATGGCACTTACTAGAGATTCTAAAGAAACTGTTAATGCACGAATCCAAAGAGATCCTGAGTTTGTTATAGCTTTATTAGATGAAGCTATTTCTCTTTTTCTGAATGGTGAACCAGAAACAGCAAGACTAATTCTGAGAGATATTGTCAATGCAACAGTGGGTTTTGAACAGTTGGCAATTGAAACTTCTAAACCGAGCAAAAGTTTACATCGGATGTTATCTGCGAAAGGTAATCCAACAATGGATAATCTGACGGCAATTTTCAATGTTTTGCGGAAAAAGCTGAATGTTGATATTAATGTGCAGACGACGGTAATTTCGTCATAATTTTTTTCATGAATTGCCACTACGAATACTTTCACGGAACTTTGATATTAAATCCTTTGGTTTTTCCCCAGATAAAATTAAACTTGCCAACAAATCTAAATCCAAATCTGGTAGAAATACACTTTTTGATATTTTCTCATACTGATCACCACGCAGATGATATAACGAAAATTGATAATTCTGCCAAAACCAAACTTCTGGAACTCCCAAACCTTGATAAATTAATAAATCATTAATTCCCCCACTAGTAACAACCACTTCAATAGCTAAATCAGGAACAGATTTTTCTGAATTAAAACAATAACACTCATCTGGTTCAATACCTCTAGCAGATGCTTCTTTTCTAAAGGTAGTTGAACCTAAAGGATAAAAATCAATATCTGTTTCTATAAAATACGTCTCTAATAATAAAGCAATAATTTTTTTCTCAAACTCATGACGACGACTAGGAGACATTATTTCTAAAGTACCTTCTAAATATTTAAAGCGATAATGAGAAGTATTTTCAAATCTCTTTAATATTGTCTCATAGATATTCCAACCAATCCCATTCATAAGTAAAATTTGGTCAGAATCAACATTCTGTAATATTGATTGACTAGTTAATTCTTCCCATTGGTTCAATTTTTCTAGTAAACCTAACATTGTCAATGCTCCAAAATTACTTTAATTTACAGCATAATCTTAGCCATATACCTGTCCTTCTTTAATATATCAGCTACTAATACCAAATTTATTCAGAAACCAATATAAAATGGTTACAAAAAGTCAAGAATTTTGGAATGATATTAATTTCAATATTTACACTGTGTGCATTTACAAATTTAGTTAAATAAATATAAGTATTAGCACTGACAATACTTAAAGTGTTATATAATACAAATAATTTATAGACGATCTATTAGTAACAGAACATATCAGGAATTTGCTAAAATTTCAGTTAGCTTGTTTTCCTTGCTATACCAATGACCAATAACCAATCATTAAGCACAGAACCATTAATTGAATTAAGAGGTATTTCTAAAACCTTTGGTAACAACAAGGTTTTAGACAATGTAGATTTGAAAATATACCGAGGACAAGCACTAGGGATAATTGGACCTTCGGGAACTGGTAAATCAACGGTTTTACGGATTATAGCCGGGTTATTGAAACCCGACGAGGGAGAAATTTATATTCAAGGAGTCCGCCGAAATGGCTTAATTGAAGATGCTGCTGATCCTGTAGGTATTGGCATGGTATTCCAGCAAGCAGCCTTATTTGATTCCTTGACAGTCGAAGAGAATATCGGATTTCTACTTTATCAAAATTCCCGATTAAAGCGATCGCATATTCGTGAACTAGTCAATGAAAAATTAGAAATGGTTGGTTTAGCAGATATTAGTCATCTTTACCCGTCTGAACTTTCTGGAGGGATGCGAAAAAGGGTCAGCTTTGCTCGGGCTATTATGTCTAATCCTCAGCGACCTACAGATAGTCCAGAGGTTTTATTATACGATGAACCTACCGCCGGACTCGACCCCATTGCCTCAACGGTAATTGAGGACTTAATCCGCGATTTACAACATACACAAGGAGTCTGTAGTACATATTGCATTGTTACTCACCAAGATAGTACAATTCGCCGGACATCTGACCAAATAGTATTTCTTTATCAAGGAAAAGTGCAATGGCAAGGTACAGTAGTTGCATTAGATCACACAGAAAATCCTTTGATTAGACAATTTATGAGTGGAAGTGTCAATGGACCGATTCAAATAGCTGGTTAAGTACCAAATCCAAGAAAATTGTTAAGTTTAATTTGTTGGTGGAGGAATAAATGCGAGGTCTAATTAGCAGTTTCACGTCTGCACGTACATGGAGAGAAGGTTCTGTCGGATTGTTGCTCCTGCTAGGTTTAGGCGCATTTGGAGTAATTTTACTGTGGCTGAATAGAATCACCCCTGGACAGACTTCTTATAAAGCTATTATCGAATTTGCTAACGCTGGAGGAATGCAAAAGGGTTCAGCAGTGCGTTTTCGTGGTGTGAAAGTAGGGAGTATCACCAATGTTAAAGCTGGTTCTAATGCAATTGATGTAGAAATTCAAATTAACTCCCCTGATTTGATAATTCCCAGCAATGCAGTCATTGAAGCCAATCAAAGTGGATTAATTAGCGAAAATATTATTGACATTACCCCAAAAAGAGAATTACCTCCTGGGATTGTGTCCGCTAAACCCCTAGATAAAGACTGTAACCCCAGCCTGATTATTTGTAATGGTTCTCGCTTAAAAGGTGTGATTGGCATTAGTGTTGATGAACTGATGCGTCAATCAACTATTTTTGCGGCTCAATACAGTAACGAAAAGTTCTATAAAAATATTAATCGCACTTTAGAAACATCGGCTAATGCTGCTGCTAATATCGCCGACTTGACTAAGGATTTACAAGGTTTGAGCAAAACCTTCAAAGGACAAATAGGCATATTCTCTAATACGGCTGTAACATTACAACGTTCGACAACTCAACTGACTGCAACCACTACCAAAACAGCAGATCAATTGGGATCAACTGCAAAGGACTTTAGTACAACAGCTAAACAAGCAGGTCGCTTACTTACTAATTTAGATAATCTTGTCAGCACCAATCGTTCTTCTTTGGTTGGGGCTTTGAATAGTATGACGGAAACTAGTAACCAACTTCGTCAGACAGTAACAAGTTTATCCCCAGCAATTAATCGCTTAACTCAAGGAAAATTATTAGATAACTTAGAAACCCTATCTGCAAATGCAGCCGAAGCTTCTGCAAATTTAAAAGATGCTTCTAAAAGTTTAAATGATCCAAAAAACATTGTTTTACTGCAACAAACTTTAGATGCAGCTAGAGTAACGTTTGAAAATACCCAAAAAATTACTTCTGATTTAGATGAATTAACAGGCGATCCTAAGTTCCGCCAAAATATGCTGCGATTAGTTAATGGTTTGAGTAAATTAGTTTCCTCTAGCAAAGACATCCAGGAAACAACCAAGGTAGCTGTAACTTTAGATTCTCTCAAAGCTGCTGCTAATCAATCAAAGGTAGTAATTACCGCACCTGTTCCTCAAAAACAAACTGTAGTCATCAATCCCGTACCCAAAGTCCCAGAAAAAGTAGAAGCAACTCCCCAACCCATCACAGAACCACCCAATTCATCCCAAGAACAACTCCTACAGCAACTCCGCGATTATCGAGAACAGGGAACAGGGAACAGGGAACAGGGAACAGGGAACAGGTGACAGGTGACAGAAGAATAAATTTTTACCAATTACCAATTACCAATTACCAATTACCAATTACCAATTACCCATTACCAATTACCTAATTCCAATCCTGTTCTTCTTTTTTGCCACGAGTTTTGTAAATTCCGCCGATATCATGGAGTTGACGGGTTTTTTCAAACAGTTCAGTTTCCGTTAAACCCCAGCTTTGCAAAACTTTATCTAAGCCAGTTTGGATGTCTCTCGCTCCGGGAAAACCTTGATAGCGGATTTTTAGTCTAGCTAATTCTGATAAATTGTAATCTGTTGCGCCTTGAGCAAGTAAAATATCAATAGAGGGGCGATCGCGGTTGTAGAGTGGATGTTGTTGGTCTTTACCGCCGGAAATTTCTGTCATAATCAATACCAGTAAAAAGTTGGCAATCCATCAACAACTCAAGATTAAAAAATCTCGACCATTGCTAATTATTCACCATTATCACTGAATGACGGCTACTACGCCTGTCACTTACGGCTCTCACTACTGCCATTCAGCTTTAAATAAAGATACATTATCTTTAAGAAACTACAAGAAACTTTAGAAAAGGGTGAACTTATATCTCACCCAAACTCCAAGCAGCACGAGGGAAAGAACCCGCTATGTTTGAACACTTCACTTCCGAAGCCATTCGGGTAATCATGTTAGCCCAGGAAGAAGCACGACGACTGGGACACAATTTTGTAGGCACTGAACAAATTCTCCTGGGTTTAATGGGAGAAGGCACAGGTGTTGCTGCGAAAGTCCTGGCTGAGTTGGGTGTTACCTTGAAAGAAGCCCGTCGGGAAGTAGAAAAAATAATTGGCCGGGGTTCTGGGTTTGTCCCACCGGAAATTCCTTTTACCCCCAAAGTAAAAAGCCTGTTTGAGCAATCTTTCCGAGAAGCTCATGGACTTGGACATAATTACATAAACACTGAACACTTATTATTAGGTTTAACCGAGGCCGGTGAAGGAGTCGCCGCCAAAGTATTACAAAATCTAGGAGTGGATTTACCAGTTATCCGTTCCGCTGTTATGAGCCGATTGGGTGAAGATACAGCGGTTGTGGCTGGTGGTAGAAGTAATTCCCAGCGCAATCAAAATTTATCCATTGAGGAGTTTGGCAGAAATCTCACCAAATTGGCTCAAGAGGGCAGACTAGACCCCGTAATTGGTCGTCAGCAGGAAATTGAAAGAACTGTGCAAATTCTCGGTCGTAGGACTAAGAATAACCCAGTTTTGATTGGAGAACCTGGCGTTGGTAAAACTGCGATCGCTGAAGGTCTAGCTCAACGGATTGTCAATCAAGATGTCCCCGAAGTTTTGCTGGATAAGCAAGTCATCAGCCTGGACATGGGGTCTGTAGTAGCAGGAACTCGCTTCCGTGGTGATTTTGAGGAACGCCTGAAAAAAATCATGGAAGAAGTTCGCACCGCTGGTAACATCATCTTAGTAATTGATGAAATTCATACCTTAGTGGGTGCAGGTGGTACAGAAGGTGGTTTGGATGCAGCTAATATCCTTAAACCAGCTTTAGCACGGGGTGAACTCCAGTGTATTGGTGCGACTACCCTCGATGAATATCGTCAGTACATTGAGCGTGATGCGGCTCTAGAGCGGCGTTTTCAGCCAATTTTGGTTGGTGAACCATCAATAGCCGAAACTATTGATATTCTCTATGGTTTACGCAGTGCTTATGAACAGCACCATAAAGTCAATATTACTGATGAAGCGGTAGTAGCGGCGGCTGAATTGGCAGATCGTTATATTAGCGATCGCTTTCTTCCCGACAAAGCCATAGACTTAATTGATGAAGCTGGTTCTCGGGTGCGGTTACGTAACTCGCGGATTGCGAATAACAAAGAACTCAAACGGGAATTAACCACCGCTACCAAGGCCAAATCTGAAGCCGTCAGAATTCAAGATTTTGGCAAAGCTGGTAAATTGCGGATACAAGAGTTGGAACTACAAACCAGACTTGATTTAGAGGAAAACCAGGAAACTGTTAACACGCCCCTAGTCAATGAAGAAGACATTGCTCAAATTGTCGCTTCTTGGACTGGTGTTCCTGTTAACAAACTGACTGAATCTGAATCAGAGTTACTGTTACACCTGGAAGATACCTTACATACAAGATTAATCGGTCAAGAACAAGCAGTTACATCTGTTTCTCGCGCTATTCGTCGCGCCCGTGTCGGACTAAAAAGTCCTAATCGTCCCATTGCCAGTTTTATCTTCTCTGGTCCAACTGGTGTCGGTAAAACCGAATTAGCGAAAGCCTTAGCGGCTTACTTCTTTGGTTCTGAGGAATCAATGGTGCGTTTAGATATGTCCGAGTACATGGAAAGCCACAACGTTTCCAAGTTGATTGGTTCACCTCCAGGTTATGTAGGATACGACGAAGGTGGACAATTAACGGAAGCTGTGCGGCGCAAACCCTACACGGTATTGCTATTCGACGAAATCGAAAAAGCGCATCCCGATGTATTCAATATGCTGCTGCAAATCTTGGATGACGGTCATCTCACGGATGCGAAAGGTCGGAAAGTAGATTTCAAGAATACATTAATTATCTTGACTTCTAATATTGGTTCTAAGGTAATTGAAAAAGGTGGTAGTAGCTTAGGGTTTGAGTTTGATAATCACGCAGAAGCTAGTTATCATCGGATTCGTAACTTAGTTAACGAAGAACTCAAAGCTTATTTCCGTCCAGAATTCCTCAACCGTGTTGATGATATTATCGTCTTCACTCAACTTAACAAAGATGAAGTCAAGCAAATTGCTGAAATCATGCTGCGTGATGTTGCTAGTCGTCTCAAAGATAAGGATATTACCTTAGAAGTGACAGAAGCCTTTAAAGAGAAGGTGGTACAAGAAGGCTATGATCCTAGCTACGGTGCTAGACCATTACGCCGCGCTATTGTCCGTCTGTTGGAAGATTCTTTGGTTGAAGCTATCTTATCTGGGGAAATAGCAAATGGAGATAAGGCTATTGTGGATGTAGATGATGATGGCCAGGTGAAAGTCAGGAAATCGGAAACCCGTGAGTTGCTATTAACTAACGTTGGTTAATTCGGGATTTCTACAACATTTGTAAATTATTTGGTGGGTGACTTTATTGTTAACCCACCTTTTTTATAGTTTTTTTACGGAAGAATATGGATAAATGAACCACGAAGGGACGAAGAGCGCGAAGGAAGAAGGAAGAAGGAAGAAAGAAGATATACTCAACACGACTTAATCATTTGATTCTATAGGTAGGGGTTTAGCACTGCTAAACCCTTACACGTCTGGGATTTTCTTGATCTTGTAAAAGCCTAAAAGTCTATGTTTCAACCGTTTTTATTCCAGTTATTTTTATGACTATGAGTGAAAGTTTCTAATTTTTTCGGAAGCGTTGAGAATTCCAATTCCTATAACATTACCTGCTGTGTCATAATCAAGAGTCACCCCAGGACTAACAGAATCACTTTCTTGAATTTCTGCTTGACTCCAACAGATTTTTAATTCATCAATCTCAGGGTTATATTGACTATGGGTGTAATTTATAGATTCAGGTTTTTGTTCAGCATCTATTTTTTTTGATAAAGTAGCCACTGTTTCATTTGCAAATTCTTTATCTTTAAATTGTAAATAATTCCCTTGTCCCAGATTATATTTTGCTATAAACCGAAGAAATTTAGTAGGTTCTAAATGATTCATTAATATCATTAATGCTTCTTGAAGAATTTGTTGATCATCAGTAGTTTTGATTTTCATTTTCTATCTCCAGAATAAAATCAATGGGGTTAACAGTTTTTACTATAGCTAAAGTCTGACAGCGATTAATTAACCTTTTATCACAAGTAATAAAATAATTACATTTACTTATTTCTGAACAAGCAACATGGAGAGCATCTAAAGCTTTAATTCCATTTAGTTCTAGATTTGTGGCTCGTTCTTGTACTGTTATGGTTTTCGCTTGTGTTAGAGTAGCCATGTTTAAATATCGCTTCATATTATATTGTTGTAATATTTGACTATTCCGGTTATTTTCATATTCTAAAATAGGAGAACTGACTAATTCAAGTTCTTTATCTTCCACCATTTGTAAAATTATCAAAACTGCTTGTGTTTCTAAAAAAACTTTGGCTTGTGTTTGGTCATCAAATGGACGATTATAGATACTAGTATCAAGATACACTCTCATTATAATTTATTATTAATAATCCTGATTATCAATTAAGTCAATAGTTCTACCTTGATAAGCATGGCGTTGTTGATCAATTTCAATAAATATTGATGTTAAATCTGGTTGATTTTTGTAACTTCCAAATAACTTATTTAATTTAGCTAATTTCTCTGTTTCTGTTAAAGGTAGTTGGGGTTCAGATATTTGCTTTTCAATAAATTCCAAATCTATGATTATTTCTGTTCCATCTGGAATATTATTGATTTGCTCTAAAATTTCAATAGTTTGACCGCGTTTTATACCTCTAATTTTCATCTGTAGTTACCCTCGCATTAGTGTCAATGATAACGCAAAATTTCATATTTGGCGGTTTTGCTGACGCACAGCTTTGATTTCTGCCATAATATCATCATCCGAAATATCATCAATTGGCGGTTGAGTGTAAAATTCTTGAATTAACGCTGTTAAATCAGCAGCTAAATCAAATTTTATCAATGCTTGAGCTACTATTGCTCGTTCTTCCGGTTGTAATTGTTGTACAGCCGTAATTAATTGTTCTAAGGTAATCGGGACTGATATCATCATCTAATTTCCCAAATCATTATTTAAAATTATAAATTATTTACAGTTAATCCAACCATTATCTTTTGCTTATATGGATGCCCACTTAACAATATTTAGACTCCTAACAGGCTATACAATTTAAACGCGAAATATAGAGGGTGGGGAAACCCCGCCCTTACTTTGACACTGAGAACAGAAATGACTAGAACGCCCACCTAATTTAATTCGCTGAATGACATTACCACAAACCTTACAAGGTTCTCCAGTGCGGTTATAAACCCAGGCTTCACCACCATAATTACCATTAACACCTTTAACACTCAAGAAATTACTAAAAGTTGTCCCCCCTACCGCAATACTCGCTGATAAAACTTCAATAATTGCCGTTCGCAAAAGTTCGATTTGCGGAAGTTGTAATTCTGTACAAAGAGTAGTTGGTAAAATCCCACTTTTAAACAAAGCTTCATCTGCATAAATATTACCTAATCCTGCCACCATTGACTGATCTAATAATCCAGTTTTTATCGGACGACGGGATTTTTTTAATTTATCAGACAAATACTCAACGGTGAACTCTGGGGAAAAGGGGTCAACTGCCAGTTTTGCTAAACCTGTAATAATACTTTCTACAGCCACATTACCAGGAACATACCACATTTGCCCGAATGTGCGCTGGTCAACAAAGCGTAATTCTTGCTTTTCTCCAAAGAATAATCTCACCCTGGTGTGTTTGTGTAAAGGTTCATCTTGGGTTAACCATAATAACTGACCAGTCATTCGCAAATGCACACCCAAATAATTGGCAGCAGGTGCAGAAAGTTCAGCTAGGAGATATTTACCACGACGATGCCAGGTAGCAATGGTATTTCCTTTAATTCTATCAACAAACTCATCTACAGAAAACGGGTAGGCGATGGTGCGTTGTAGCAACACATCTCCTCCCGTAATTTCTTGACCGAGGGTTAATTGATTTAAACCTCGTCGGACTGTTTCAACTTCAGGCAGTTCAGGCATTCAAGCAAATAATATTTTTAGGGGAAGCTGTGGTTAAAGAGAGAAAATGTGCAAGGTTTTTCCCTTGACATCTCCTGCTATTATCCCATGAAACAATCCCCTGGGTGCTTGACTGTTTATTTTGCTGCTGCTGCTGGTTTAGCGGCTGCTTTAGCTTTAGGTGCTTCTACTTCGGTTAACTCATCTACAGCATAGTTAGCAGTGTTGAGGTTGGAGTAGTTAACTTTGTCAAACCGGACAATTACAGGGTATTTGATGGCACTTTTTTCAATAGAAACCACTGTACCAGTATCCTGAAACCAGTAGGACTCAGGGCGGTGAACACGTACTTTAGAACCTTTTTGAACCATGATGGATCTTCCCTTTTGAAGTATGAATGCCTTAATGTAGGGCTGATTGTTCTCACTTTACAACCTGAAGGTGTTTGCTTGTGGTTTTGTTAAGTTATTTGTCGAATTGGTGGGTTTTGATGGTTAATCAGTTGTTAATCTTCCTAATTCCCCCTTGACAAAGTACCCATAACAAAGTATGTTCGTTTCCAAATACTTCTTGCATCATGGCTTATGTCTTACTTAATACAAAAACACTACCTTCGTTCCCCCTGGCAATACGGAGATCATCATCTATATAAGTAATATCTAACCAACCTTGTTGTTGTTCACTTTGAATGAGAAAATCAAAAGCTGTAAATTTTTTGCCTAATTCAATTTGTTGGATCAAGTTTCCTGGTGTTGTATAGCCAATAAGCCTTTGTAAACCAATAATAGAACGTTGGAATTTTACTTGTACACGCCGCCCCGATACTGGTTCAAATTTAGCAGCAACGCTGACTAATCCTTCTAGGGAAGGAATACCGTAAATCTCAGCTATATTGTAGACACTGTTGCTTTCTACCCGAATACATTGGTAAATTTGACCAAGTTTACAAAAGGGGAAACGATCTATCTTTAATAAAGCTTTACTTGTGGTGTATAGTAGTCGCCAGTTGCCTTCTAGTAAATTACTAGCTGACAATGGATTGCGTGTAGGATTAAAATCTTCTAAGTTAGCGATCGCTGCTAAGATAGCTTGTTGTTGTTGCTGATTTGCTAACAAACCGCGATTTGTGCCAACAATTAAATCTATGAGAGTTGATTTGCCTATCATTACCCTATACCTCAAGAGTTTACATGATGAAACATCATTAATAAAATATTAATGTTGTTTGTCTATGAGCATACAATTCATGAATAATGCCTTTTTGGCTACCTTTTCCTAATTAAATGAAAATTTTCTTTGATTCGGATTAAGCAATTAAAGAGTTGTATGAAGGAATAAAATAACTCATATCAAATGATAGACTCTTAATGTCTAGTTATATAAACCCTTTTGTGTGATTGCTGATATGTTAGATTCTCCCCTCCGTGAAGCCCCCCGAAACCAACGAGCATCGGTTATTCCTTTAAAACAAGAGTCCTCCATGCTGGACTGGTTGCGGCTGAGTGGCCGACTGATAGCCCGTGATATCCATGAAACAGACTCGCGGGAAGATGTAGAAGTAATATCCGATTTTCTGGGCGCAGACGACGGAATTAGTGATATTGATTATGATGATGATGATGCAACTCCTGACGAAGACTAGCACCGCAAGGCGAAAGTCAAAAGTCAAAAGTCAAAAGTAATATGGCGTAAGCTTTTTGGCGATTGAGAATGGTTGTTTTATTTACGCCCTACTGTACTAGTAACCTAGAGCGGAAGTCAAAAGGAATACATAATCAGCTTTTTGTCAAATTTGGAATGGTTGGTTTATTTATGATGCAGTGTACTAGTACACTGTATTTTGGGAACGAGGAAAGGAAAACAGTTTTTATTGTTTTATTTAGATTTTTTTAAAGTGTGGAGTGAAGGGACTTTTTTTGTGGACGCTAAATTATCTCCTAATCAAAGTGTGAATTTTTCGGGAATTGGGTTGGCCTCCTTGCTGGCTCTGTTACTCAGTACGACAGCCTTGGTTTTCGATTGGATGGCAAATAGGACTCCCTGGTATACTACTTCTCTCACCCTACCTCTTTTATTGTCTGCTGTTGGTGTGACAGTTCTGGGACAGTGGGTAATTCCTCTGTTACAAGCGTTGAAAACTGGGCAAATCATCCGGGAAGATGGACCCCAGGCACATCTAAAAAAGGCGGGGACACCAACTATGGGTGGTGTATTTTTTATCCCTGTAGCGGTGGTAATTGCTGGGATATTATCCGATTTTTCAGAAAATGTCCTGGCGGTTTCGGCTTTAACACTCAGTTACGGTTTCATTGGTTGGATAGACGACTGGCAAATTTTGCGTCGTAAGTCTAACAAAGGCATTTCTCCAAAGATGAAGTTAGCTTTGCAAGTTGTCTTTGGAGCGGTATTTTGTGGCTGGTTGATGTTTAAAGGTGATTTTAGTATAACTAACATCCATTTACCTTGGTGGGGTTTATCCTTACCTTTAGGAATGTTGTTCTGGCCTGTCGCGGGTTTTGTCCTAGTGGCTCAGAGCAATGCTACTAATTTAACAGATGGTGTTGATGGTTTAGCTGCGGGAACAGTAGCGATCGCTATTTTCGCATTAGGTGTGATTATTGCGCCAACTTCTCCCGACTTGATGGTTTTCTGTGCGGCTGTCAGTGGTAGTTGCTTAGGGTTTTTAGCCTATAATCGCAACCCCGCTAGTGTTTTTATGGGTGACACAGGTTCTTTAGCCCTGGGTGGCGCTTTAGCTGCTGTTGCACTGCTAACTAATACCTTAGTCGCACTATTTATTTTGAGTGGGATTTTCTTTGTAGAAACCCTCTCTGTGATGGCACAAGTTGGTTATTATAAAGCTACAAAAGGACCAGATGGCAAAGGTAAGCGCTTATTTAAAATGGCTCCTTTACATCATCATTTAGAATTAACTGGTTGGTCAGAATTACAAGTAGTGGCTGTATTTTATATTATCGCTGCTTTTCTGGCATCTGTTTGTATTATGTCTATAAAATAATCAGCTTTTTCACAAATACAAATTTACAACCTCCAATTTCGGGGGTTATTTTTTTGAGATTTGAACGCAGATAAATGCAGATGAAGATGTATCAATAACTGGATTTCTGTGCAGCCTTACATAAAATTGGTATTAGTCATATTTTTTGTTAAATTGTTTTTTGGCCTCTTCGTAAATCTCAATGGTGATTGGAGATACATTATTATCTTGAGCGTAAGTTTCAATCTTTTTACGCGCAAAAGGACGGACAAAAAAGGGAATGTCTTTGAGTTTAGCTTCGGCTTCTGGAGTCCATTGAATTTTTTCACTCATTGATTTTTAGGTTTTGATAGTTTACCTGTTTTACTAAATGCACTAATTCCGGTAAAATCAACTTTTCCATCCCCAGTCGCACAGCATTACTAGAACCAGGAAGAGAAAAAATGATTTTACCTTGATAAACACCTGCGACAGCGCGAGAAGCCATAGCGCGGGAACCAATTTCTTGATAACTTAAAAACCGAAATAATTCTCCAAATCCTGGTAAAGTTTTTTCTAACAACTTTTCTAGAGCATCATAGGTAGTGTCTCTGGGAGAAATTCCTGTTCCTCCATTAAAAATTACAGCATTGATATGAGTATTTTTACCTAAAACTGCCATTTGGGCTTGAATTTCTCTTGGTTCATCTTTGATAATATGATACACTCCCACTGTGTGATCATCGGCTAAAAGTAGTTCTTTAATTAATTGACCACTTTTATCTGTATCTGGGGAACGGGTATCACTAACTGTAATTACCGCACAGGTTACAGAAATTTTCTGTGTGTTTGGATGTGGTTGAAATTTCATAGATAATAAATATTATATTTAAGTTTTAGTCAATATTTAATGAATACTGACTGGGCGCAGGCCCTGCGCCCCTACTGACTGATTAAGATTTGCTCAATCCTAGTCCATTGTTCTCGGCGTAACGCTCCATGAAGCGCATAAAACGATCCCATTCATCATTAGACTTCATCACATAAATCGCTTCTAAGGATTCTGGTTTACCGTTGACAAATTTACCCTGAACTTCCTTAATAACTATTTCCCCTTCTTCGTCAATTAAATACATCCCGGTAACTTCATCTTTGCCATCTTGTGCCAAAATCTGAGGATTGATGAAGACAAATGTGGCTGTGCCACTTTCACCTGTTTTTGCTCTCGTCAACCGAACATCTGGAACTACTGCTTCGTCAATACCTCTAGCAAACTGAATTTTCGCCATGATGAGTAAGTTTAAACTTTTGTGATCATTTTGTAATATTCTCTCATCATAGAGCGATTTCCTCACAGGCATTTTACCGATGGTTATTAAATCTAGTTCACAATTTCGATTCAAACGCCGTTTATTAGCTACAGCGTTGATCATTGTAGTTAGTATATTCATCACTCTGACTAACCATTCTAGCCCAGCTATATCTGCTACCAAAACCAAAAACGTCATTCTGATGATTGGGGACGGTATGGGCTGGGAAATGGCTCGCGCTGGGGCTATAGCCAAGGGATATAATTACAATTCTGGTCAGGGGGAAGGACTCAGTTTTCAAACTCTGGATAATTACGCCCTTGCTACCACCTATGGTACTACTATTGCTCCTGGTAATGGAGTTTTCAGCACTGGTAACTCTGCATTGAATGGCTCTAATCCCATGACTGGTGCAAGTTCGATTTTACCAGGGTTTACATTTCAACCCCAATTTAATCCGGGAAATAAACCATCTGGAGGTGCGGAGAATCCCAACCCCAATGCGGTGGGTAATTTAGTGGGTTATGACCCTAAACGTGGAGGAATAAATCCTTGGACACCTGGTAATGATCCTGAATATATCCAGCATAGTTATCCTGATTCTGCAAATACAGCGACTACTTTGTATACAGGAGTAAAAAGCTATAACAATGCTATTTCCGTTGATATATTTGAAAAACCCTTAGAAACAATTCTCAAAGCTGCGGCTGATAAAGGAAAATCAACGGGAATTGTGACTTCTGTTCCTGTGGATCATGCTACACCAGGAGCAGCAGCAGCTAATGTGAATCGTCGTAGTAAATATGATAGTGATTACCCATCTTTGGATAATATTCTCCAGCAGGAACTTCGCATTTATCAACCTACTGTAATTCTAGGTGGTGGTCATCCGCTTACTGGTGCTAGTAGTCAACCTCTGCCTACGGGTGTAGAACCGCCAACTAAATTTGAATATATCACTAAATCAACCTATGCAGAATTGAGCAAAAAACCCAATCAAAACCGCTATAAGTATACATTTTTAGAAAGAGGAAAAGATGCAGCGGCCATGTTAGCAAAGACTGCGGCTAAATTAAATCCAAATCGGGGCGATCGCTTGTTAGGATTATATGGAGCTAGAGGACAGGAGGGAAATCTCCCTGTGAGTACCGCTAATGGAGATTATAGTAATACAGGTTTGAGTATTTTTTCCCTATTTTCTTCTCAAGGACAAAAACCGGATACGGTGCGGCCGCTACTTCCTGGAGAAACTAATCAATCTTTTATTAATAGGGAAATTAATGAAAATCCCACACTTAATGATTTAACCAAAGCCGCTTTAACAGTTTTATCAAAAGATAAAGATGGATTTTGGTTAATGGTAGAAGGTGGTGATATTGATTGGGCTGCCCATGATGATAACTTAGATAATATGATTGGCACAGTATTAGATTTTGATAAAGCTGTAAAAACCACAATTGACTGGATTAAAAATCATGGTGGTTGGGAAAATAATCTCCTCATTATTACCGCAGATCATGATCATTATCTGACTTTAAATTCCAACTTTTTTGAACTGCTCAAAGTTAAAGGTGCAGAGGCTTTAACTGCTGAATCTGATGCTATCAAATCTGGTCATTTTTGGGGTGCAAATCCTAACATCAAATATGGTTGGGGAACTCATTCTAACCGTCCAGTTCCTGTTTATTATCAAGGTAAGGGTTCAGCAGTTTTAAATAATTCTGTCGGTAAAGGTTTTCCACTTTACGGTGATAAGATTCCTGGTATTCAAGGTTTAGTAGATCAAATTCACATTTATCAAACTCAACGGAAGGCACTATAATTCAATCCGTTTAAATTACGTAGGTTGGGTTGACCTGAGGAAACCCAACTTTTTCGTATGTGTTTCTACAAGGATTAAAATCATTGTCTGAACTATGATTTTTGTGATTATTTTGATTAAGATGATGAATTTTGCTTCAGAATTAGACAAATCATAGTTCAGATGGTAAAGTACTATTACTAGAAATCAAACGCAGATAAATTTGTGCTTTGTGTAAGTTGTAACTGATATTTCATAACCTTAGTATATATACTATCGCTAGTGATATAAAAATTGACAATTATAGTAGTTCAGTATTAATTATTAATTAACCATCAGTTATCCTGCTCTAAGCCATCAGCAGATTAAATCAGGGGATCGCTTGCATTATTGTTCACAATTTGTTACAAAAATATAAAGAACTTCTAGAGACTAAAACCTAATGTTCGGCGGACTTACCGGTTTAACAGATCCCAAAAGCACCGATTGGGGAGAGCGAATGCTCAACACAGTCGCCAGCCAAACGATTCGCCACCTGTTTACCCAAAGCGAGTCGGTAGAAGTCTTTGTGCGCTGCTATCCCTCCAGCAAACTGTTGCAAGGCAGCATTGATAGCTTTAAAATGAACGGTTGCGGCTTAGTAATTCGTAGAGACTTCGCAGTTGAGGAAATGTCCTTTGAAACTGATGCTGTAGCTATTGACTTCGGCTCGGTTTTAAGTGGCAAACTTAATCTCAAACAACCCACCCAAGCAGTCGCTCAGGTGATTTTATCAGAGGCAGGCATTAATAAAGCTTTTGAAGCAGAACTGGTTAAAAAGCGCCTGCTAAACCTTTCTGAACCCACTTTGATAGCAATATCTGATGGTGAGCCAGTTTCCTTTACCGAAGTTCAAGTCAAGCTATTACCGGAAAATCGCTTACATCTGGTAGCTAAAGCCGATTTAAATAACGGCGAACTCATACCCCTAAGTATGACCATTGGTATCGGGATTGAAAGAAGAAGGCGGGTTTCTTTCAAAGAACCTAAGATTGAACTTGAGGGAGTTCCAGAAGCACAAAGAGAAATTTCCCAGACTTTAAGTGTGGCATTGGTAGAAATTTTGGATAATATGGTTGATTTAGATCGCTTTGATTTAGATGGGGTAAAAATGCGACTGAATCGTTTAGAAACAGAAGGTCAAAGATTGATTTTTAGCGGTTATGCAGAAATAGAAAGAATTCCTCACAGCGCTTAACAATTCTTAAAAGTGAAAAAAATTAACGCCGTCTAGTTAACTCTGGGCGGCGATTTAATTTTTATTTAGGGCTGGTGGGCATTGCCCACCCTACTATTCCCTATTCCCTATTCCCTATTCCCTGTCACCTATCTTCCTACACCTACATATTGAAATCCAGCCCTGGTCATTGCTTGAGGATCAAGGAAATTACGACCATCAATCATCACGGGGTGGAGCATCAATTTTGCCATTTTCCCATAATCTAAAGTGCTGAACTGTTGCCACTCGGTGACAAGTACCAAAGCATCACAGCCATCAGCTAGTCTTTCCGCATCGGTTTCTACTAAGACACCAGAAAGACCATGACGCATTCCGGTTTGGGAAATAATGGGGTCATAGGCTTTGACTTTAGCTCCCAGTCGGTTAAGTTGTTCAATCAAGATGAGTGCGGGTGCATCCCGTAAATCGTCGGTATCTGGTTTGAAGGTTAAACCCAGTAATCCCACAGTTTTACCTTTAAGGATTTTGAGAACCTGTTGGAGCTTTTCTAGGGCGATTAAACGTTGACGTTCGTTGACACTGACAGCAGCTTTCATGAGTTGGGCTTCATAACCATAATCATCAGCAGTGTGAATTAATGCAGAAACATCTTTGGGGAAACATGAACCACCCCAACCAATCCCAGCTTGTAAGAACTTGCTACCAATGCGGGAATCTAAACCAATGCCTTTTGCTACTTGGGTAACATCCGCACCAACGCGATCGCATATATTAGCAACTTCATTAATAAAACTAATCTTGGTAGCTAAAAAAGCATTAGCCGCATATTTGATCATTTCCGCCGAACTAAGGTCTGTTACCAGAACTGGAACCGGAGGTAAAGACTTATCAGCCGCAAATTTGCGTTCGACAATTGGGGCATATAGTTCTTTCATCATGCCGGTGGCTTGTTGACTATTGCCGCCTAAGACAATCCGATCAGGGTTAAAGGTATCATGAACTGCTGAACCTTCCCGTAAAAACTCTGGATTACTAACTACATCAAACTCATTAGCGATCGCCGAAAACTTCTCCTCACAGGCTGTATCACCAGCAACCACCAATGTTTTCTGACGTTCAGCAATCCCGTCTAAAACAATCATTCTTACCCAGTCCCCAGAACCAATGGGAACGGTAGATTTGTTGACAATTACCTTATAACCACCATTGAGATTTTCGCCAATACCCCGAGCAACTGCTTCTACATATCGAGTGTCGCTCTCACCATTCGGTAAGGGAGGAGTTCCTACCGCAATAAACAGGATTTCTCCATGATTAACACCGGCCGCGAGATCACTAGAAAATAGAATCTTGCCACTATTAATGGAAGACTGCATAATTTCCGAGAGTCCTGGCTCGAAAATCGGCGACTGCCCAGACTTCATTAATTTGACTTTTTCTTCGTTATTATCTATACAAATGACATCATGGCCAATGTGAGCCAAACAAGCACCTGTTACTAAACCAACATAACCAGTCCCGATTACACAAACACGCATTTTTGAATCCCCCGTTTTGTACAGTTATCAGTGAATAAATGGGATTTAGCCTTGCTAAACCTTTTGGAAGCGTTGACGGAAATCTTCAATCATTAGTTTTAAACCATCTTGCAGAGGGATAGTAGGTTCCCAATCTAACAAAGTTTGTGCCTTGGTAATATCAGGACGACGACGACGGGGATCATCAGCAGGTAGGGGTTCAAATTTAATTTGTGCCTCTGGGTTAATTAAATTTTGCACAGCCTGAGCTAGTTCTAAAATCGTGTACTCATCAGGATTGCCCAAATTTATGGGGCCAGTATGTTCACCATTCATTAATCGCATTAGCCCATTTACCAAGTCCAAAACGTAACAAAAACTCCGGGTTTGTTGACCTTCACCATAAACAGTTAATGGCACACCTCGTAGTGCTTGTGCTACAAAATTGCTGACTACGCGACCATCATTTTCCAACATTCTCGGTCCATAAGTGTTGAAGATTCTGGCGACGCGAATCTCAACTTTATTCTCTCTGTGATAGTCAAATGCTAAGGTTTCGGCCATTCTCTTACCTTCGTCATAACATGAGCGAATGCCAATGGGATTGACGCTGCCTCGATAATCTTCAGTTTGAGGATGAACTTCTGGATCTCCGTAGACTTCGCTGGTGGAAGCTAATAAAAATCTCGCTTTAACTCGTTTAGCTAACCCCAACATATTGAGTGTGCCAATAACGTTAGTTTTAACTGTTTTAATGGGGTTATACTGATAATGCACTGGAGAAGCCGGACAAGCCAGATGATAAACTTGATCCACTTCTAAGCGGATTGGCTCGGTGATGTCGTGACGAATCAGTTCAAAATTAGGATTATCTAACCATGGGAGGAGATTCTGTTTCTTGCCTGTATAAAAATTATCTAAGCAGATAACTTCATGACCATCATTCATTAATCGGTCAATTAGATGAGAACCAATAAAACCAGCCCCACCCGTCACTAAAATTCTCATATTTTCCCTTTAACTAACATATATTTTCAGTACCTATCATTTATTTATGGCTTTTAATTTTGAGATTAATTACCTGCCAGGTATTTTCTACTAAATAGCTTACTTATGGGAATGTTTTATCAAATCTTTAAGAAAAAAATACGGTTTTTTAATTGTAACAGCTATAACGAACCACTTTTTATATTCGCTTGTATATGTTTAGACATCACTATGAGCGATTCTGAGGTATCCATTCAGCAAGCTGTGATTAATTTTTTGGAAACCCATATTCTTTTTTCCGATCTTCAAACCTATATTCACGATTGTAGTTATCATCTGGATCATAACCAATATCGCCAACAAAGCAGAAGGAAGTTACTAAATTAAAGGTTCTTTTTTCAAACACAAATTCTGTTTGTGGTGGCATTTTTATGAAATCAAGTTTAAACTTTTTCCATTCTCTTTGGTTATGTCTATCCATAAAAACATCTAGATTTTGTAACCGATTTAGCCATACATCTTTTTCAATTATTACTGTGTCTGTATCTGTTTCTTCAAATTCTAAATAAATTTCTTCTAAGAATTTCCGCATTTCCTTGGGATATCTACCAGCTAAGGCTAAAAATGCAATCAGGGTTTGCTTACATTCTGGTGTAGGTTCTATTTTCCATGTTGTATCATTTGCTGTTGGAGTCCAGATAATTTTGATGATTTTGCAAATATTAATCAGTCGTTTTGCAGTTCTGGGAGTTAAGTCAACGTGCTGACAACATTCTTTAATCCATTGGAATTCTTCAGCAGTAAATCTTTCAAAGCTAACTAATGGGTCACTATTTGCAGAATGTTGGATTTTTTTATTCTTAGATTCTGAATTAGATTTTTTATTTTGAGATTTAGAAATATTATCTTCCGTTATTGTTTCTTCAGTTTCGACGGTATACTCTTCAATAACAGGATATTCTTTAAAATTATCTTGATATGATATTTCTGAAACCTCTTCTAATTCTGGTAAAAAGCTACTTTCATTATTTACTTGTTGTAAAGGAATGCTACTTTGTTCTGTAGTTTGTTGTAAAACCGTATTTTTTTGGCTTACTGATTGTGAATTAAAGAAATTTTGATTTTCTTGTTTAGTCTCCTCTTGAATATCTACTAAAGATTTTAAATAACTCTCTGCCACATCTTTGCTAATAGGCCGCATTCTATAGGGAAGTTGAATGATTTTCTCAATATAATCAACACCAGAAGGAGTACCACCACGTTTTAAAACTCCTCTATAAGTTTGTTCTAAAGCCCGACCAATATAACGGTCATCTATTGCTAAGACAATGATGAAAATATTGGTATTTAACAATAATTGTACAGATTCTAAAACTTGGACAACTTTATCAGGAGGACAACGATCTAAATCATCTATATATAAAACTATTCTTACTGGACCTCTAGGAAAAATTTCTTTTAGAACTGCGAGTTTATCAGGATTTGTTTTTCCTGGTATATAGGTTAAATGATCAGATAAATCTGATAAATCGCGTTGAACTTGGTTCATTATTCCTAAAAGTTTTTGATAGGAATTTTCTTCTAAGCGATTATTGACAAAATCCAATAAAGATGTATATTGAGCAGTTAAGCCAACACGCTGTTTTTGTCTTTCTGCTTGTAATTGCAGTTTCTCTATTTTTTCCTGGTTTTCATTTAGTTTTTTGTTAGCGGCTTCTTTCAGTTTATAGATTGTTTTTATATCTTGATTTTGTTCATCTTCTAATTTTGAATGATCTTCATTATTTTCATCTTCTTTAGTAGCTTTTTGACACTCTTTAATTGCTTTTTCAATTTCTTCTTGAGTTTTTTGTTCTTTCTCTTTCTCTAATTTTTGCTTTTCTTCTTGTATATTTTCTTTCGCTAATTGGAAAAATTTTACTGCTTTTACTTGCAAGACTTGGATTTTTTTAAATATTTCTAGACCAATAGATATAGCTGGAATTGCTGAGACACTGGTTAACCAAAGTTGTAACCCTGTAGATATGGTTTTAAAGAATGGTAAAACATTTAAAACAGTTGGAATAATATAAACGATTAGACAATAAGTAATAAATGGTAAAGTAATTGTACCTAAAAAGATTAATAATATCTTTTTATTTTTCTTAGTAAATTCAGTGAATCCAACTATTTTACTAGGTTGTTCTTCTAAAAAATTAGTTATTTGTTCTTTATTTTTAACGAGAATTTTAATTTTATTATCTTTTTGATTCTTTTTCTTATTTTCATTTTTAATTAGTTCTTCTGCTTTATCTAAAATGGTAGATTCAGATAATTTTTCTAAATCCTTCAATATCGGAAATTGTTTCTCTAAATCTTTTCTATCTTTAAACCCGCAAGAATTGAGAAAATCTTTAAGAATCGAATTACCAAAATCATCTTTTAGCGTTTCTTTAAGTTGAGATAGAAAAACAACTAATATTGCTTTATCACTCATTTTTCTCGCAATATTTACCTCGATTTTCTTAATTTCTTGATTAAAATCTTGCTCAAGTTGCTCAATATTTTGATTGTCTACTTGCACGGCTGCCTCTAATTTTTGTAATTCATTTTCTATGCATTCTAACTTATCCTTTTCTTTTTTTCTAACTTTACTAAGAATATCCCAAAGTGCATAATTGTCAGCATTTAAATTAGCAAATATTTCCTCACTTAATTGCGATTCTAATATTGCCTTTCTATCACTATCACTCATCTGATTGAGGACACCCCAAATCTCACCTCCAGCTAAATCATTAACATTTCCATTTGTTCTTAACTGTTGTTCTAAAGTTAATTGCCGGTCAAGTTGTTCAAAAATAGTCTGCATTAAACTTGCCCACAGGTCAGACTTAGCATAACTCCAGGCATTAAATTTAATTTGATAAACATGACCAACATAAGGAGAAAGATAGGTTTCATCTCCCGTTTTACCCCATGTCTGTTTTTCTGTAAGTTGTTGACAGCGAATTTTGGTAATTTGTTTTTCTATTAGGTGCATACCAAAGGATTTACCGCTACCCCAATTACCTAAAATCGCTACCGCTAAAGGAGGTTCAAGACTGCGTAACATTAATACATCAGCTAAAGATTGTAATTCCTTAGCTACATCTAAAGAATCTTCACCGGTGGCTTGGTCATTGCGGAAAGCTTGAGGAACACGAGTAATATTAAACTCTTGCCAACGCCAAGCTTTGAGACCATCTACACCAGCGCTGATAATGTAGTCTTTTTGATATTTTCCTTCTTTGTCTTTGAGGGTGTCAAAAATAACGGAATAAACTGCCCCTTCGTGATTACCAATAATGAGATGTCGTTTACCTTGGGTGTCAGAAAGATCCCATAATCGTACTGTTCCGTCACTACTAGCAGAAGCCAATGTTCGTCCGTCGGAGCTAAAACTGACACTTGTAACATAATCATCATGCCCTGAGAGGGTGCGGATTTGATTTCCTGTCTCCACTTCCCAGAGTTTGATCTTCATGTCACGACCACCAGAAGCCAATATCTGTCCGTCGGGGCTAAAACTGACGCTCCAAACATAACCATCATGTCCTGAAAGGGTGCGGATTTGGTTTCCTGTCTCTAATTCCCAAAGTTTTATCTCCCTGTCAAAACTAGCAGAAGCCAATGTCTGTCCGTTGGGGCTAAAACTAATGCTTGTGACATAATTATCATGCCCTGAGAGAGTGCGGATTTGGTTTCCTGTCTCCACTTCCCAGAGTTTGATCTTCCTGTCACGACTACCAGAAGCCAATGTCTGTCCGTTGGGGTTAAAACTGATGCTATTTATATAATTGTTATGCCCTGTAAAGGTAGGGATTTCCCTTCCTGTCTCCACTTCCCAGAGTTTGATCTTTTTGTCACGGCCACCAGAAGCCAATGTCTTTCCGTCGGGGCTAAAACTGACGCTTCTAACGGAATTATCATGCCCTGTGAAGGTGAGGATTTCCCTTCCTGTCTCTACTTCCCAGAATTTGATCTTTTTGTCACGACCACCAGAAGCCAATGTCTTTCCGTCGGGGCTAAAACTGACACTATTAACATAATGATCATGCCCTGTAAGGGTGCGGATTTGGTTTCCTGTCTCTACTTCCCACAGTTTGATCTTTTTGTCACAACTACCAGAAACCAATGTCTGTCCGTCATGGCTAAAACCAACGCTATTGACATAACCATTATGCCCTGAGAGGGTGCGGATTTGATTTCCTGTCTCTACTTCCCACAGTTTGATCTTTTTGTCACGACCACCAGAAGCCAATGTCTGTCCGTCGGGGCTAAAACCGACACTATTGACATAATTATCGTGATCTGTAAAAGTGCGAATTTGGTTTCCTGTCTCTACTTCCCACAGTTTTATCTTGTTGTCACCACCACCAGAAGCCAATGTTTGTCCGTCGGGGCTAAAACTGACGCTATTAACATTACTATCATGCCCTATCAGGGTGCGGATTTCCCTTCCTGTCTCTATTTCCCAGAGTTTGATCTTGTTGTCATCACCACTAGAAGCCAATGTCTGTCCGTCGGGGCTAAAACTGACGCTCAAAACAGAATAATCGTGACTACCCTGGCAAGTTAACCACTTTGTCCCGGTTAGCACATTCCAAATTTCTATTGTACCATCTTGTAAACCCACAGCAATGCGTTGTCGTTCTTGGGGTGATACAGCTACTGTATATACTTGACAATCGAACTCAGCAAAGGGTTTTGAGGGTTCTGGGTTTTGAATTTCTTGTTCAGGTTCGGGAAATAATAAGCTTTGTGCCGATACTTCACTTTGTGCTTCCATGCCAGTGATGTTACCAGTTTAGTAGTGTGTGACTGATACTAATTCAACTGGTTATGGTGTTTAGTTGTAAATAGTTTTACACATTTGTTTACTTTGCCAATGATTATTCGGCGATTAGAAACCGCAACTACACATATAAATTTAGATGTAGAGACGTTCCATGAAACATCTCTACACAGGGTTTCAAATCATCAAACATCATGTTTATGATCAAGGTTTTCCAAGGCTGTGGCAAAATTTAGTAAAGTTATTATATAATCACCATTCCCAGCATGACCGCAACTATTCCTAATCTCCCTAGTCTTTACGAAGCCTTTTCCACAGAAGCCAAATGGCAAAAATTCTGGGAAGACAACCAAGTTTACAAAGCTGACCCCAACCACAAGGGTGAACCCTATTGCGTCGTTATCCCTCCACCTAACGTAACTGGTAGTTTACACATGGGTCACGCCTTTGAAGGGGCTATCATTGACACCCTTGTTCGCTACCACCGCATGAAAGGACGGAATACTCTGTGGCTACCGGGAACTGACCACGCCAGTATTGCAGTGCAAACCATTTTAGAAAAGCAACTTAAAGCCGAAGGGAAAACCCGTGATGATTTGGGGCGCGAAAAGTTCCTAGAACGGGCTTGGCAATGGAAAGCAGAATCCGGTGGCA
Source organism: Dolichospermum sp. ST_sed8 (assembly GCA_028658405.1). Classification (GTDB taxonomy): domain Bacteria; phylum Cyanobacteriota; class Cyanobacteriia; order Cyanobacteriales; family Nostocaceae; genus Dolichospermum. The sequence goes on from JAKOGY010000001.1 coordinate 30,790, forward strand.
CAATTATTAATCAGTTAAAACGGTTAGGTGTGTCTGTGGACTGGTCACGGGAACGCTTTACTTTAGATGAAGGTTTATCAAAAGCAGTTTTAGAAGCATTTATTCGCCTCCATGAAGAAGGCTTAATTCATCGCAGTAACTATTTAGTCAATTGGTGTCCCGCTTCTGGTTCGGCTGTGTCTGATTTGGAAGTCGAACCCAAAGAAGTGAATGGGAATCTCTGGTATTTCCGTTATCCCCTCAGTGACGGTTCTGGTTTTCTGGAAGTAGCCACAACCCGCCCCGAAACCATGTTAGGTGATACGGGTGTGGCAGTTAATCCCACTGACGACAGATATAAACACCTAATTGGCAAAACTCTGACTTTACCAATTATGAACCGGGAAATCCCCATTGTTGGTGATGAATTGGTAGATCCAACTTTTGGTACAGGTTGCGTAAAAGTGACTCCGGCACATGACCCCAATGATTTTGAAATGGGGAAACGTCATGATTTGCCGTTCATTAATATTATGAATAAGGACGGGACATTAAATGAAAATGCGGGTGATTTTCAAGGACAAGACCGCTTTGTGGCTAGGAAAAATGTTGTAGCGCGTTTAGAAACTGAAGGCGTTTTAGTCAAAGTTGAGGAATATAAACATACAGTACCTTATAGCGATCGCGGCAAAGTCCCTGTTGAACCCCTACTTTCTACCCAGTGGTTTGTAAAAATCCGTCCTCTGGCTGATGAAACCTTAGATTTACTCGATAACCAAAATTCCCCAGAAATTGTTCCCCAACGTTGGCATAAAGTTTATCGGGATTGGTTAGTAAATCTGCGTGATTGGTGTATTTCTCGGCAGTTGTGGTGGGGTCATCAAATCCCCGCTTGGTATGCTGTCAGCGAAACTGAGGGAGAAATTACCGACTCTACACCTTATTTTGTCGCTCGTAATCAAGAAGAAGCATTAGAAAAAGCTAAAGCGCAATTTGGGGAAGATGTTCAATTACTTCAAGACCCCGATGTTTTAGATACTTGGTTTTCTTCGGGACTGTGGCCATTTTCCACGTTAGGTTGGCCGGAAGAAACTGAAGATTTAGCGACATATTACCCCACAGCTACCCTCGTTACTGGCTTTGATATTATCTTTTTCTGGGTAGCCAGAATGACGATGATGGGAACACATTTTACCGGAAAAATGCCGTTTAAAACTGTGTACATTCATGGTTTAGTCAGAGATGAAAATAATAAGAAAATGTCCAAATCGGCAAATAATGGGATTGACCCTTTATTGTTGATTGCCAAATATGGAACGGATGCTTTACGCTATACCTTAATTAAGGAAGTAGCTGGGGCTGGTCAAGATATTCGATTAGAATATGACCGCAAAAAAGATGAATCTATCTCGGTAGAAGCTTCTCGCAATTTTGCCAATAAGTTGTGGAATGCTGCCCGATTTGTGATGATGAATTTGGATGGACAAACTCCAGCCCAATTGGGTCAACCAGTTCCCACTGAGTTAAGTGATAGATGGATTCTTTCCCGTTTCAATCAAGTTGTTAAACAAACAAATCATGACATTGAAAATTATGGTTTAGGAGAAGCAGCAAAGGGACTTTATGAGTTTATTAGAGGTGATTTCTGTGATTGGTATATTGAATTAGTCAAATCCAGATTACAGCAAGATGCAGAACCAGAATCTCGCAAAGTTGCCCAACAAATTATTGCCTACATTTTAGAAGGGATTTTAAAATTACTTCATCCCTTTATGCCTCATATTACTGAGGAAATTTGGCAAACTCTCACCCAACAACCAACAGAAAATCCCCAACTTTTACCTTTACAATCCTATCCTGAAGTAGATGAAAATCTCATTGATTCAGCTTTGGAAACCCAGTTTGATTTGTTAATTGACACAATTCGCACAATTCGCAATTTACGGGCAGAAGCAGATATTAAACCAGGGGTAAAAATTACTGCAAATTTACAAACTGAAAGCGAAAGTGAAAGGTTTATTCTCACTGCTGGACAGGCTTATATTCAAGATTCAGCTAAGGTGGAAACTTTAACAATTACAGATCCTCATACTGTTGTTATTCCCGAAGTAATTGCTACAGTTGCAGATAGTAAATATTGGGGTGGGATTAAGATCATTGCTTTAACCGTTGTCGCACTTATCGCTTTGAAAGTAGCTGTATTTGTGGGTAACACTGCTTTAGATATTCCTGTGTTTGGAACTAGTTTTGAAATCATTGGTTTGGGTTATGTTGGTTGGTTTATTATCCGCTATATACTCAATGGTGAAGCTAGAAAAGAGTTATTGGCAAAATATTTTCCACCCAGTGAAACATCAACTGAATCAGAATTACCAATAACAGCACCCCAGGAAAAAGAAAATTCTATTGCTGGTGTTGTTGGCACTGTACAGGTAGTAATCCCTTTAAAAGGAGTTGTAGATATTGAATCTGTGCGGGTAAAACTAGAGAAGAGTTTACAAAAAGCCGAAACGGAAGCAGAATCTTTGAGTGCAAGATTAAGTAATTCTAAGTTTGTAGATAAAGCCCCTGTAGATGTAGTTGAGACTGCTAGAGCTACTTTAGCAGAGGTACAAAAACAAGCGGAAATTTTACGCGACCGTCTGCGAACTTTAGTATAAGTATCATGGGGATAGGTTGGGTGTTTATACTAAGTTAGTGTGAAGCTGTATAGAATCAAATATCAAGTATAATTGTAGCTTGCTTCCCGAAGAATACGCAGATAAGCGCGGATAAACGCTGATGAAAATGTGTAAATTAATAGATTTTAGGATTCTATACAGCTTTACATAAAATTAGTATTACTCAATTTTCTAAGTATTAAATTAATGGTAAACTATGTTATATCTTGCTCAAGTAGACAAAAATGATTTTTTAGATCAGTATGAGTTACGTTTATTAGCACGACAAGAATCACAAAACTTTTGGTTAACGATTTCTGATAGCGATCGCGTAATATTAGAAATAGAAACATTAATTTTCTTAGGTAAAATAAATACTATAAGTAATAATTTATTAGTATTAGTTGAACTGTCTACTACAGGTAAAATTGAAACATTTGAAGATGCTACTGATTGGGTAATTAATCTGGTCAAAACCTATCTTTCTACAGGTGTTACTTCTGAATTTCTCAAGCAAGAGACAGAAAAAATGGAGAATTGGCAGCAAAATTTAACTTTGCAAAATCAAGATTTAGCCCGTCGGAGTTTGGAATTAGAAGCCCGTCGGGAACAAATTGAAGCTTTAGAAGAAAGTCTCAACCGGGAAAGAAATGGTCATAAAAAAACTGAAGGATAAACAGGAAAGACTCTCGTTCCCTGGCTCTGCTGTGGGAACGCTCATTTAGAGGCTCGGCCTCCTTGTATTGAGGCAGAGCCTCAGTAACTGCATTCCTAGGTAGAACCTGGGAACGAGAGAAGAATAAATACGGGATTAATCTTTAATTAAGCTCTCCAACATCCTTTGTAAATCCTGCGTTAACTCACTAACACCCTTTCGCAAAGCTGGTTTATTTCCCTGACAATTTTCCCATCTTTCATGAACATTAATCGGTTCACCGACAAAAATCATTGCTTGTTTTAAACCTAAACGCGGTCTTCCTGGTAAAGTAGAATCCTGAATGCGAGATAACATATCAAACATTAATAATATTGTTTCTGCAAATCTTTCTGGTGTGGGTTTTTCGAGAATATAATTAGAAGTAACTGCCACGAAACTTTCAGCAATTCTCATGTGCTGCATTTTCAAGTCTGCTTCTTGGGCTACCCAATCAGCTAAACCACGTTTGAAGGGTGGTAAACTTTGAATATCGGCAATATCATCTCGATAAATATAATTCCAACCAGCATCTTCTAAACGCCGACATCTATCAATAAAATTACCTTGATGCTGCACATTAAAATATGTTTCTGTAATTTTTAAAGCAGTATCCATTAACCGATGTAATTTCGTAATTAACACCTCATTTATTGGGATTTCTGAAGTGATAATTTCTGTTAATTCTTGATGGTAGAAATGCCGATAAAATTCCTCCATTTCTGAAATTAGATATTCAGCTAAACGCAGGACTCGCTGATATAAAATTCCTTCTAAATCCTTACCATTTGCACTAATTTCTGTCACAGGTAAACCGCTATCAGCTTCTAATTTAGATAATAGCCAATCTATTTTTTGCCAAGGGGGGTTAACATAACTATATTTAATACCAATAGGAATAATAAAAACCTGTTCTTCGCGGTTAGCCTTTTTTAAATCTTCCACACACCAAAAACCCAATTGTGCTACACCTGGTTCTAAGGGACTGACTATACTACTGTGTCCATTTGTACCACCTTCAGGAGCGATCGCTATCGGCATTTCAGCATGAGCAAATAATTCTCTGGCCATTTGAATGGCGTTCTTATCTACGCGTTTTCCCCTGCGAACAGGTACACCACCCAGCCTAGAAAATAACCATCCTAACCAATTTCCTGCCCATAGAGTCATCCCCCGTTCATACATAAAATGACTGTGAACTGGGTATTTGAGATTAATACCTTTTTCCCGTGCCACTTTCGGGACAATCCGTGATAGCAGATATAACATAGATAGAGGATCTTCTACCTCTGGGTGACGGAAAGCGATTAAAAATCGGACTTTACCTGCTTGAAATTCGTGGTATAATTTGGCGAGGACTTCCGCATTTTTAGCTTCAATATTGACAATACCCGCAGGTAGCCAAGGTCTAGTTCTCACCCGCAAAATAAAAGGCAAAAACCAAGATATAATTTTAACAACCAAGGGATTATGACGTTGAGGAATAAATTTCAGCGGTGGTTGGGTGGAATGAATAGATTTAGGCAAGTTGTTCTCCTGTGGTGTGGCGAAAAAGGCTAAAATTAAGAAATCGCTGCTAATTTAATTATGATAGCCAACTATGAACACATCACCAGACCAGCGAAAATTTGCCCCCGCAACCCAGCGCAACCGCGAACCTATATTAGAGGTACTATTACAAATATTGCCTCAACATGGGACTATTTTAGAAATCGCCAGTGGTACAGGTGAACACGCTACATTTTTTTCCTATCACTTAGCACCTCGACAATGGCTACCTTCTGACCCAAACCCAGAACTGCGTGCTAGTATTAGCGCGTGGGCTGAGTTTTTCCCCTGCGATGTTCTGCAACCACCTCTAGATTTAGATGCTAGTTCGGCAATATGGGCTGTGGAAACAGAGCCGTTACCAGAGCTTCCTATTTCTGCTATTGTCAATATTAACATGATTCATATTTCCCCTTGGTCAGCCTGTTTAGGACTGATGGCAGGGGCGGGGCGGATTCTGCCACCTGGTGGTATACTGTACTTGTATGGTCCCTACAAGCAAAATGGAGAACATACTTCACCCAGTAACGCTGCTTTTGATGATTCTTTACAAGCCGAAAATCCAGCTTGGGGAGTGCGTAATTTGGAAGATGTTATTACAGCCGCAGCAGTGGAAAATTTGACTTTGCAAGAAACTCACACTATGCCAGCAAATAACTTTTCGCTCATCTTTAAACATAATTAATGGAGTACCAAAAGAAGATATTATTTTTGGTTTACAACCACCCTACTTTAGCCTTTCACACACAAAACTTGTTTGAGAGTTGCGACTATTTCTACCAAATCAGATTGGTTGGCCATTACTTGTTCAATGGGTTTATAAGCGCCGGGAATTTCATCTAAAACTCCCGTATCTTTCCGACATTCTACACCTTGAGTTTGCTCGATTAAATCATCAAGAGTATAGACATTTTTAGCTTTACTTCTTGACATTAAGCGCCCTGCACCATGAGAACAACTGAAAAAACTATGAGCATTTCCTTTACCTTTAACAATGAAAGATTTTGCTCCCATTGAACCAGGAATAATCCCATAATCTTCTGTTTGAGCGCGAACTGCACCTTTCCGAGTGACATACACATCTTCGCCAAAATGTACTTCTTTTTCGGCATAATTGTGATGACAATTTACCTCTAATAAAGGTTTGGTAACTTTGCCCCCATTGAGATGTTTTTCCACGATTTTTTTAAATCGGGACATCATCACATCACGGTTAAAAAGTGCGTAATTTTGCGCCCATTGTAAGTCTTCCCAGTAGGCTTTAAATTCAGGTGTTCCCACGACAAAGTGAGCTAAATCGGGATCTGGTAATTTATTATTTGCCATTTTCGCTAATTCTTTAGCAGTATTAATATGGCATTGTGCGAGTTTATTACCAATATTCCGAGAACCGGAATGCAACATTAACCAAACTTGGTTTTCTGTATCGAGACAAAGTTCAATAAAGTGATTGCCTGATCCGAGAGAACCTAGTTGTTTCATCGCTTTACCTTCTAAATCTTGCACACCACGATGCAAATTAGAAAAATCGCGCCATCTTTGCCAGTTAGTTACAGCTTTTTCTACATCTTTATTTTCATTAAATCCTGTGGGAATTGCGGCTTCAATATCGAGGCGAATTTTCTTTAATTTGCCTTCTAATTGTTCACCTGTAAATTGTGTTTTGATAGCACTCATACCGCAGTTGTGAACAAATACCCCAGCTTTGAGAGCGAAGTTATGATGTTCCGGTACTGTCAAACAATACACATTTTCCGTGTAATTTAGAGGAATTACATCTACAATTTTATGATTATACGTATATTCTGGAAATACCAGATTATCTGATTCATGGAAATTGCGATGATGAATAATTGTTGTTTGTCCCTCAAATTTGGGAATTTTACCTAATAAACCAGAACGAGCAATCATCCAATGTGCTTTTTGCCATCTTCCAGAATATGGTTGAGATATGAGAGTATAACCATCTTTATCAATTTGGGAATAAAAAGGCATTAAAGAAGTACCTGCTTCCAGTAATTGTGCTTCTTGATAATTGCCATCTCTAAGCATAAATTGATGATCTGGAGTACAGATAATCTCTTCATCATTATCTAAAATTACTTTGACAAGGTACGCATTTTTTCTTGTTAATTTTGCATTAGCTTTAGCAGCTACAATTTTTCCTGTTGGTGTACAGGCATAAACTATAAATTCTGCATTTTTATCAGCTAATTCTCTTATTTGATAAAATTTTCCATCAACTAGAGGAATCAATGTTTCTCCAACAAAGCAACCTAAGTCCACCCCCACAGCCGCAGGAATAATAGCATCTTTAGTAGCAATAACTGAACCAACTAACGCCCCTTTTCCTAAGTGAACATCAGGCATTAAGGCAACGTGCTTAAATACAAATGGTAATGAGGCTACATTCTTAGCCATTTTAGTTTCATCTGAACCTAATGGATGATTTGCCCAAGATAAAACGGGATGTGGTGTGGTAATTCCTAATTGTTCGTAGGGCATAATTTTAATTGGGGATTTGTGATTTTAATGTAAACTCCTTATGGGTAGGGAAACCCAACTCTTACAGATATATTTTCTGCATGAAATTTTTAACCTCAATTCTCGCATACTACAGATATACTACATGATTTATGATTCTGTCAAGCTATATCTGCAAAAATAGGTTAATCTTGAATGTATTCTGGTAATTTATTCTGGTCATCTTTCCCTAGATGCCAAAATAAACAATAATTATCATCTTGAGGATTGTTCCTAGTTTGTACTATGAGTTTAAAGGCAGTTTTATTTAATTTTAATGGTGTCATTATTAAAGATGGACTAATCCATATCCAATTGATAGATGAGATTCTTCTCCAGGAAAATCTCCAACTTCAACGGGTGCAGGAACGTCAAGGTTTTTTAGGGATAAGTGCGAGCGCTTATTTACAAACTCTGCTGAAAAGTCGTGGTAGGGTGGTAACAGAAGCTTATATGACTCAGCTACTCACCCGCAAAGCTCAAGCTTATGTGCTGGAATTGGAGAAGCTGGAAAAATTGCCTTTGTATTCGGGAATTGATGATGTGATTTTTCAAATTCGTTCCCGTGATCTCAAATTGGGGTTAGTTAGTGATGCTTTATCCCTAGAGATAGAAATGGTGTTGACATCTGCTAAATTAGCGGAACACTTTCCTGTGATTGTGTCGGGGGATGATATCAGCAGTAACAAGCCCAATCCAGAGGGTTATTTACTGGCACTTGACCGGATAAATCAAGCATATCCAGAATTAAACCTCCAACCTCATGAGTGTTTAGTGATTGAAGATACTCCTGTCGGTATCCAAGCAGCTAAACGCGCTCAAATGCAAGTGGTGGGAGTAGCGAATACTTATCCTTTCCATATGTTACAACGTCAAGCTAATTGGACGATTGATTATTTGATTGATTTGGATTTACAGCGGGTACAGGAAGTTTTTTTAGAAAAAAATGTGCAATCTATTGTTCTATGAGTGTTAAAATATAGTATGCCTGGGGAATTAGCTCAGTTGGTAGAGTGCTGCGATCGCACCGCAGAGGCCAGGGGTTCGAGTCTCCTATTCTCCATTTGTACATTCGCACATAATTGCCTGTACGCGTCTGGAAATGACGCAAACTGCGGCTTTGGAGGAGGCGATTAGGGATTGGTTGCAAAAAAAAGATTCCCCTGTTGGTGGTAAGTCAGAGGGGAGGTAAAGGGTTATGCTGAAAATTAATGAAATATTTGTAAAATATAAATCCTGGCACTAAAACTAAATGTTTGAGCAAACTTTTAAAAATATTGATGATGTTCTCTGGAAAGAGGCGGGCTGTACTACAGAGTTAGATTACACAGAACAAACTTCATGGCTATTGTTTTTGAAGTATTTGGATGATTTGGAACAGGAACGCTCTGAAAAAGCGGAATTAAGTGGCGAATCCTATACGTTTATTATTGAGCAAAAACATCGTTGGTCAGTTTGGGCAGCACGAAAAGATAAAAATGGTAAATTAGATGATGATCATGCTTTAACTGGGGATGATTTAATCAATTATGTAAATGGTGAATTATTTCCATATTTACAAGGTTTTAAGGAACGGTCTAGCGGTTCAGATACTATAGAATATAAAATTGGCGAGATTTTTAGCGAGATAAAAAATAGGTTTCAAAGTGGTTATAGTTTGCGGGATGCTTTGGAATATATTGATGAATTAAGATTTAGATCCCAGCAGGAAAAACATGAGTTATCCCATCTCTATGAAGCAAAAATCAAGAATATGGGAAATGCGGGGCGTAATGGTGGGGAATATTATACACCACGTCCTTTAATTCGCGCCATGATTCAGGTTGTTAAACCGAAAATTGGTGAAAAAATTTATGATGGTGCTTGCGGTTCGGCGGGTTTTTTATGTGAATCGGTGCTTGAATCTGAATCTTCAATACTAGAGGCTTTTGTGGCAGAGGCAACGGTATAATGACAAAGTTTCCGGTTGATGCTCCTAAAGCAAAAGTGATTAAGGTGCTTGAAAGTTTTTGATTTTTAATAGTACGAGAAAAAGAGCATATTTCTATGATTAAACAAAATTCTGATGGCACAAATACTCCTTTAACTTTACCAAATCATAAACTTATTAAAGGTTCTACTCTCAGAGGGTGTTTGAAAAGTATCAGAATTAATCGAGATCCCCCCAACCCCCCTTAAAAAGGGGGGATTTAGGGGGATCTACGGGTGTCAGATCCCACAAAAAAAAGTTTTCAAACAACCTCTCAGAAGTATCTGTACTCAATCTGGTATCTCACGGGATGATTTTATTGCTGCTTATGAACAAAGTTAGAAATATATTCGCTCTGATTGGGGGGATGTTGTGAGTGAGATAAGTTCTCAGGATTATGCTAATTTCTGCTATGAGATTAAACGGCGAATCCGCGATCGCCAATTGGCAGCTTTACGCAGTGTAAATCGGGAATTAGTGCGGCTATATTGGGAAATTGGCGAGTTAATTCACCACAAGCAGGAAACCCTAGGCTGGGGTAAATCTGTGGTGGAAACTCTAGCGCGAGATTTACAAAGTGAGTTCCCAGGACGGAATGGGTTTTCGGCAAATAATCTCTGGTTAATGCGCCAGTTTTACTGTGAATATGTGGATCATCCAAATCTCCAATTATTGATTGGAGAAATTAGCTGGACAAAGAATCTAGTCATTTTTGGTCGTTGTAAAGATGATTTGGAGCGGGAATTTTATCTTCGGGCTACGGCTCGTTATGGCTGGACAACGGCGGTGCTTAAACATCAAGTAGATAATAAGAGTTATGAGAAATATTTACTGAATCAAACTAATTTTGATGCCACTGTAACGGATGATATCAAGGCACAGGCGGTGCTGGCGGTTAAAGATAACTATACCTTTGATTTTCTGGATTTGGCGGATCAACATTCAGAACGGGATTTAGAGCAGTCTTTGGTGCAGAATTTACGGGGGTTTCTGTCTGAGTTGGGCGGTGCGTTTGCGTTTATTGGTAATCAATATCGGCTGGAGGTGGGTGGTCAGGAATACTTTATTGATCTGCTATTATTTCATCGTCGGTTACGCTGTTTGGTGGCAATCGAGTTGAAAATAGGTGATTTTAAGCCGGAACATAAGGGCAAAATGGAATTTTATCTGGAGGCTTTGGATTGTCAAGAAAAGATGGAGGGTGAAAATCCGCCGATAGGAATGATTATTTGTCGTTATAAAAATAAAACGGTGGTGGAATATGCTTTACGAACGGCATCCCGTCCGATTGGGGTGGCGACTTATACAATTGTACCGCAGTTGCCTGATGCTTATCGTGAGCAGTTGCCTAGTCCTGAAGAGATTGCTGAACGGTTAAGATTATGGCAGGAGGATAGTAATGATGAGTAGTGGAGAGATGGAATTGATGGTTGATAATAGACAGTTGCCAGTGGGGTGGGAAATTAAAAAACTTGGTGAAGTTTGTACTCTTCAAAGAGGATTTGATCTTCCTAAAGGACAACGAGAAGAAGGTGATTATCTTCTAATTAGCTCTAGTGGTTGTATTGATACTCATACAGAAGCTAAATCATTCGCTCCAGGTGTAGTTACTGGTCGAAGTGGAAGTATTGGATCTGTTTTTTTTATTACTGAAGATTTTTGGCCTCTCAATACGACTCTTTATGTAAAAGACTTTCACGGGAATGATCCGCGCTTTATATTTTATTTACTCAACAAATTTGATCTCAAACGTTTTGCGAGTGGAGTTGGAGTTCCAACACTTAATAGAAATAGTGTTCATAGTGAGTTAGTAATAATTCCATCATCAATTATTGAACAAAAGCGAATTGTGGCGATCGCAGATGAGGCATTTGAGGGGATTGATAGAGCAATTCGTAACACGGAAAAAAACCTCTCTAATGCCCGCGAATTATTTGAAAGTTATCTAAATTCAATCTTTACCCAAAAAGGCGACGGGTGGGTAAAAAGCAAGCTTAACGAAGTTTGTGAAAAAATCACTGATGGAACTCATCAAACACCAAAATATTTTGAAACAGGTTTCGTATTTTTATCCTCGCGTAATGTTACGACTGGCGCAATTAATTGGGATAAAGTCAAATATATAGACGATGCACAACATATCACTATGCAGAAGCGTGTTTCACCTCGGCTATACGATATATTATTGGCAAAAAATGGCACTACGGGTGTTGCTGCATTGGTTGATAAAGACATTGATTTCGATATTTATGTTAGCCTAGCTTTGCTTAGACCATTGCCAGTGATCTTGCCTAAATTTATGTTGCACTTTGTCAATTCTCCAGTTGCAAAAGAGCAGTTCAATAAAAGATTGAAAGGCATTGGAGTTCCCAATTTACATTTAGAAGAAATCCGAGAGGTAACTATTTGTTATCCACAAGAATTGAGATTACAAGAGGGTATAATTATCAAGATCGATGAGATGCGAAGTCAGATTCTTCGCCTCGAAAACATCTACCGCCAAAAAATCGCCGCATTAAAAGAACTGAAACAATCCATCCTACAAAAAGCATTTACAGGAGAACTCACCGCACATAAAGGGGAAAAATAGAAAAGATGATAAAAATATTTTGTCTGAATCAGGATGCTCAGGATTTAAGGATGTACAGGATGTTTATTGATATTATAAAATAGTATTTATTTCCGACAGAAAACGAATAAATCAATCCTGAAAATCCTCAAATCATGGAAATCCTGATTCTGACAAAAAATGTATAAGCTGTTTATTAATATAATCAAATAGTATTTATTACCGACAGAAAACGAGTAAATCAATCCTGAAAATCCTCAAATCCTGGAAATCCTGATTCTGACAAAAAATGTACACTTACTAGCAGAGAGTTTAACTTATGTTGATACAGAAGATAGTTGAAGAACTGCGAGACATTCCTGAAGATAAATTAGCAGAAATTTATGATATAATCCATTACTTTCGCTTAGGTTTAGATCGGGAAACTCCCCAACCTCTCACGGTAAGCACAATCAAACCGCGTACCCCTGGATTACTAACAGGAAAACTCAGCGACGCTTTTTTTGAACCCTTACCAGAAGAAGAACTTCAGCAATGGGAATAAACTACCTAATTGATACACATATCATGTTGTGGTGGTTCTTTGATGACCCAAAACTTGATACCGAATGTCGAAACATCATTTGCAACCCTGATCATCTCATTTTCGTTAGCAGTGTTTCCGCTTGCGAAATTGCCACTAAATACCGCATTGGGAAACTACCTGAAGCAAAACAAATCGTTGAGGAATATTCACAGATATTACATCGGGCAAGATTTGTAGAACTTCCCATGACTTCAGCCCATGCACTTAGAGCAGGAAGCCTACCAATTGCCCATCGAGATCCTTTTGATCGCATGATTATGGCTCAAGCAGAACTAGAAAGTTTACCCGTCATCACTTACGATACAGCATTTCAAACTGGACTGATTCAGGTAATTCCCAACCACCAGCAAAGACTATGAACGAAGCAGAAACCCGCGCCGAATTAATTGACCCCGCCTTAACTGCTGCTGGTTGGGGAGTTATCGAAAATAGTCGCATCCGTCGAGAAGTCATCGCCCCTGGCCGTTTAATTGGCAACGGTAAACGGGCAAAAGCAGACATCGCTGATTATGTATTAGTTTATCGTGGTGAAAAACTCGCTGTTATTGAAGCTAAAAAACGCGAATTACCTGATACAGAAGGTTTAGCACAGGCTAAAAAATACGCCGAAAAATTACAAACTCGCTTTGCATACTCTACCAATGGTGTTGGCATCTATCAAGTAGATATGCACACAGGGAAAGAAGGCTATATAAATCAATATCCCACACCCCATGAACTATGGGAAGCCACCTTTAATAAAGAAAATACATGGCGCGATCGCTTTGCAACTATTCCCTTTGAAGATAAAAGCCTACGCTTATTTTGGTGAGCCTGTTTATATTTATGCGCTCAAAGATGGGATTAATGATGGGTTTTTAACTCCCTTTAAAGTTAGAGAAATAGAAACTACTTTAGATGAATATATTTACAGCCCTGATGATGATGTCATAGAAGGGGCGATAGATGATGAAAAAACCTATACAGAAACTGATTTTAATCGCATCATTGAAATTGAAGAACGGGAACGCTACCGAGTGCAACTATTCATGGAGAAAATAGATCAAAATCAAAAAACTCTTGTATTTTGTGCTAACCAAGATCACGCCCTAGCAGTAAGAAATTTAATCAATCAAATCAAGATTAGTAATAATCCTAATTACTGTCATCGAGTTACAGCTAATGATGGGAAATTAGGAGAACAACACCTCAAAACGTTTCAAGATAATGAAAAAAATATTCCTACTATTTTAACAACTTCTCAAAAACTTTCCACAGGAGTTGATGCTCGCAATGTGCGGAATATAGTATTGATGCGTCCTATTAATTACATGATTGAATTTAAACAAATCATTGGTCGTGGTACTCGGTTATATGATGGGAAAGATTATTTTACTATTTATGATTTTGTCAAAGCCTACGAACATTTTAACGATCCAGAATGGGATGGTGAACCCCAAGAACCTGTAAAAGTTACCAACAGAAAAGCACGGGAGTTATCACCAAATACAGATGATAATAACCCAGAAGAGAGAAGCGAAAAAACAAAAAATATCACACCTAAAATAATTAAAGTTCAATTAAGAGATGGTAAAGAAAGAACTATTCAACATCAAATATCTACCAGCTTTTGGAGTCCAGATGGTAAACCCATGACTGCCGCAGAATTTATAGAAAAGCTATTTGGTGAAATTCCCGAACTGTTTAAAAATGAAAATGAATTAAGAACTATTTGGAGTCGTCCAGATACAAGAAAAGCCCTATTAGAAGGATTATCAGAAAAGGGTTATGATTCAGAACAACTAACGCAAATTAGCTGTTTAATTAATGCTGAAAGAAGTGATTTATATGATGTTTTAGCCTATATTGCTTATGCTTCTGTGCCTATTAGCCGTCGGGAAAGGGTTTTGGCTCATAAATCGTTAATTTTCTCTAAGTATGTAGGTAAACAACAGGAATTTCTTAATTTTGTGTTAGATCAATATATTAAGGATGGAGTAGAAGAACTGGATCGATCTAAATTACCCCAACTATTAGAGTTGAAATATCATACTGTTCATGATGCTATTAAAGAACTAGGTAGCGTTGCTAATATCAGTGAAGTATTTATCGGATTTCAGCAGTATTTGTATTCACAAGATATAGCAGCTTAATTGGGCAAATTGCGACAATTAAGCTCTTTTGTAATAAATTGCCAAGTGGGAACAAAATATAGGCGTTAATGTTAACGACTGGGGAGTGAAGTTAATGAGAACTAAATGGGGTACTTGTAATATAGAAGCCAAACGCATCTGGCTAAATCTGGAATTAGCCAAAAAGGATAAGCAATGTCTAGAGTATGTGGTGGTACATGAAATAGTACATTTATTAGAACGCGGTCATGGAGAGCGATTTGTGGCTTTAATGAATAAATTTCTGCCCAATTGGCAATTTTATAAGGATGAATTGAACCGTTACCCCCTTGAAAGTTACTAAGTGCCATTATGGGGGTAGATAGCCATTAATAGTATCTTGTCAGGTGCTTGACGGATGGAATCAATTGTTTATTGCAAAGATGATCATAATTCTTTACACTGGACAATATTATATAATTCACAATAATTCAGGAATCTTCATCAATGACAACCACAACCCAAGATATACAAACGCTGGAAAAACATATTTGGATTTGGCGAGATTACAAAATTCAATATACAGTTATGGGTACAGGCCAACCATTGGTATTAATTCACGGCTTTGGTGCTTCCATTGGTCATTGGCGCAAAAATATCCCGGTTTTAGCTGAAGCTGGTTATCAGGTGTTTGCTGTAGATTTGTTGGGGTTTGGGGGTTCTGATAAAGCAGTTATAGATTATAGCTTGGAACTGTGGGCAGAATTATTAAAAGATTTTTACAATGCCCATATTCAAACACCAGCAATATTTATTGGTAATTCTATTGGCGCACTTTTAAGTTTAATTGTGTTAACAGAATATCCAGAAATTGCGGCTGGAGGTGTATTAATTAACTCTGCGGGTGGTTTAAGTCACCGTCCCCATGAATTAAACCCAATTTTACGAGTTGTTATGGGAACTTTTAACAAGTTGGTAGCTAACCCAGTTACAGGTAAATTTGTATTTAACCGCATTCGTCAAAAATCGCAAATTCGTCGGACTTTATATCAAGTATATAGCGATCGCAATGCCGTGACAGATGAACTGGTTGATTTACTTTATAACCCATCTTCTGACCCCGGAGCGCAAGAAGTTTTTGCTTCTATTCTCACTGCACCCCCAGGACCTAGCCCAGAGGAATTATTACCTAAGTTGGAATTTCCTTTGTTAGTAATTTGGGGTGCAGAAGATCCTTGGACACCAATTACGGGAGCGAATATTTATGAAGCAGCGCGAGAAAATGGCCAAGATATCAAAATTGTTCCTATTCCCGGCGCTGGTCATTGTCCCCATGATGAAGTTCCAGATATTGTGAATAGTGAAATTATTGATTGGTTAGGAGAGGTAATAAATAATTAGTGATTTCTTAAACAGCAGAAGTTCAATAATTAGGCTATAAATCTCATGTAATCCTAGAAAATAGTGGAATAAAACATTGGATATTATGGATATAAGTCTATTTATTGAATTTTAATATCAATATAGCCAATTATGATTTCAGTTGAGTTTAAAGGATAAAAATACAATCTCCATGCACCCGGAGTCATGCGAATATGCAAACTAAATAATCTTTTTTTTCCGTCAGGACATTGAAAAGTTAACTCTTGTTCAAATTTTTGTAATCTGGATTCACTTTCGGGAGTTGCTTTACTAGGTAAACTATTGAGATCAAAATTACCTACTGTCCAATTTTTAGAAGCATTTTCAACTTCTGTTAATTTTTTAATAATTGCTTGAAATATAGGATGACTATTCTTAATATTTTGTAATTGTTTTTCTACAGAATCACAAAATTCTAAATGAGGAAATATCTTTTTTCTTTTATTCCATAAATCTAAGCCATTATTAATATTATCTTGAAGACGACTCTTAATCCATGTTTGATGTTCAATAACATGATTTATACTGCTTGCGTGTCTAACTTCTATAATTTCTTCTAATAATTCTCCATCTTCATTATTTGTAATTTGTAATAGATGGATAACACTATTTTTCCATAATTTGTGTGTTTTCAAACTAACAGATAATGCTTTTAATCTATAAGCATAGACAAATCCTTTCGGTTCGTTATTATAATCTGTGCAAGCATATAATAATTCACTTTCTTGATCTTGATCAAAAATTTCATCAGATTCAAAAAATTGCATACTCAAGATAAAATCCTGTTCAACTTGATCAACATTTGGATCATTAAGCCATTTAGATATAGGATAATTAGATGCAAGATTAATATTATGAAAACTATTATGACTTAGTAATTGTTGTTGTATTCCTTGTTCTAATGCTTCTCTTAAAGTTTGAATAAAATTAGACATTAATTCTCTAGCTTTATATTCGTTATCTTCTAAATTCAAAAGACATAATTCATTAAATACCAGTTGAGTATCCATTATTTAATCTCCCACTGGTGCTAATAATGCTCTTGCACTTTTATTCCATTCATCAAAGAAATTTTTAGGAATTTTATCAATACGTCCTTTCTTATCTAATTTAGGAGAGATAATTTTAATTTCATTCGTTTTATCTCGAATCTCAAAAAAGTGAAGTTGTACATCTTCAGGTTTAATTTTGCCAGCATGAACAGAAATTCTGATACCATATAAAATATGATCACTATGACTTTCAATAATTACTTGAATACCATGATTAGCAGCTAAAGCTAATAATTGACCTAGTTGTGATTGTCCTTGGGGGTGAAGATGAGATTCAGGATTTTCAATAATTATCATTGTTCCTGGTTTAGAGGAAAGAATTGCTGTGAGAATAGGTAAAGAATAAGTGACACCAAAACCTACATTAAAAGGAGAATATTCTTTACTAACGCCAAAAGAATATTTTATTGTCATTGCATTGGCAACTTGTCTTATGTTAATATTAATATTAGGACTAATTTCTCCCATCCAAGCATCAACTTGATCTTTTAAACTTTGAGATTTACTGCAAGGATGACTTAATTCACTAATGGGAATATCTTGATTACCAAATTCATATAAAAAATGTGCGGTATATTCTCCTTTTTTACCTATTTGTCTATGTTTAACAACATCATTTTCAGATAAAGGATAAGATTCTTCTGGTGTAATTCTTTCTGCACCTAAATAGTGAAAATTATCATTAAATAAATTAAATTGATTAACTTGAGCATCATTAATTATTAATGCAATTGGTAGCACATTACTACTAGGAGAATCATAATCAAAATTCCAGATTGTGTGCTGATCATTTTCCCAAACAATACCAAAGCTAATTAATTCTTCTTCCGCATTTTCATATAGAGCATCTTCAGCAGTACCTATATAAGCTATCTTATTATCAAGTTTTATCCCACTATTAGGTAAATAATCTCTTATATAAGCATAGCGTAATAAAACTAATGATTGAATTATAGAAGATTTACCTGTACTATTTAAACCAGAAATTAAGGTAAGAGATTTAAAATCAAAATTTTCATCTGCAAATGCTTTGAAGTTTTTTAAATGTAATTTTTTGATCATAATAATATACTTTGAATAATTCCTTGAATATGTTTAAATCGTTCTTTAACGCTGTTAGCATCTCCAGCACTTTTATATAAAATACAATCAAATTTACCATCTTCTTGCTCTTTTAATAAAACTTCATATAAATCTTCTTTTCTTTGTTTAACAATATTGATTTCCTGATCATCTAATTTAGCAAGATTGATTGACCATGCTTCCAACAATGCTTTATTAATAGGATATCTTTTTTGTTGCTTTATGGTAGATAGTTTTGGTTTTCTAAATGCTTGTCTATCAAATAAATCATAAGCAAGATTCATAATCAACAGAAATTCCTGTTTAATGTTCTCTATTTCAGAATCATCCATTTGATTCATCTCGGTCATTTTTCCATCTAAAAAATAATCATAATCTTTAAAATTCAGGTTATCTATATTACTTGTCATTAAAGATAAAACTTTTAAAATACATTCTTGATCAATCATTCTTTTATCTTTAATTCCGTTATCTGTTGTTTTTTTAAATTCTGGAGATTGAGAAAGTTCTTTTAATAAATTTGTGATTTTATTTGGAGAGTTTTTAGCATAGCGCATTTCTTGAGCAGAAAGTGCAGTTCCTCCTTGATTAATCCGTTTAAATATATTAAAAGTAATTTCGGATGATGTTCCTCTTAAAATTAAATATACTGTTAATTTTGTTTCTTTAATTCTTCTTTGCCAACGAGGTGTAAGTTCCTGATATTTTTTACCATGTAAATCAGTGAAAAAATCTAATCCATCGAGAGTAAAACTTTGATCAGTTACAAATTCCTTAAATGTTGTTATTCTTTGCATTCCATCTATAACCAACCATTTATCATCATTAGTTGCATCAATATAAAAAGCAGGTAAAGGAATTTGCACTAAAAGAGATTCAATTAACCGACTTTTTGCAGTTTTAGTCCAAATACCTTCTTTTCGTTGAAATTCAGGGGCGATCATTCGATGATTATTTAATCTGTTCAAAATTTGCTGTACGGTCATGATATTAGTTCCCATACTAATGCAAGTCGGATCAAATCCTTGAGAAAGCGTTGGCTCTTCTGTTGGTTCTTCTTCCTCTTCAATATCTATATCTTCCTCATATTCTGAGTTAATCTGATTTTGTTCTAAATTATTTGTTTCTGTCATAATAGTAGAAGAAAAAAGTTTTCACGCTGTTTCCTGTGATGTTTAGTAACCAGATGGAGTATAATACATTTTTTTTGCAGGCAATGATAAGACACTGTTGGTAAAATATTTCTTCATGAAAATACATGATAAGTGGGAAACTCATTAACAAAGATAGTATTATTAAGGATTGTTTCATCATGTAACCTTCCTTTAGCCTGTCAATATGTCAGAAAATCTAGCTGCTTCTTTAAACGATGTGCTTCCAAACGCTCACAATAGCCAGAATACTATCCGCATTCGGGGCGCTAGGCAGCATAATCTGAAAAATATTGATTTGGAATTACCCCGCGATCGCTTGATTGTCTTTACTGGCGTTTCTGGTTCGGGTAAATCGTCTTTGGCGTTTGATACCATCTTCGCGGAAGGTCAACGCCGTTATGTGGAATCCCTGAGCGCTTATGCTCGGCAATTTTTGGGACAGTTGGATAAACCTGATGTGGAAGCAATCGAAGGTTTGAGTCCAGCAATTTCCATTGACCAAAAATCAACTTCCCACAATCCTCGTTCCACGGTGGGGACGGTGACGGAAATTTATGATTATCTGCGATTGTTATATGGTCGCGCTGGTGAACCCCATTGTCCGCTGTGCGATCGCTCTATTGCTCCCCAGACCATTGACCAGATGTGCGATCGCATCATGGAACTTCCCGACCGGACCCGCTTCCAAATCTTAGCCCCTGTGGTGCGCGGTAAGAAGGGAACTCACCGCAAATTAATTTCTAGTTTAGCTGCTCAAGGTTTTGCTCGTTTGCGGGTAAATGGAGAGGTCAGAGAGCTATCAGATTCCATTGAGTTAGACAAAAATAATACACATACTATAGAACTGGTTATTGACAGATTAGTTAAAAAAGAAGGTCTACAAGAACGTTTAGTAGATTCTCTAGCAACTTGTCTTAAGCAATCTCACGGCATTGCCATGATTGAGGTATTAAAAGATACATTTGATAAGATAGCGCAGGAGCGGTCTGATAGTAAGTATATAACAACTGAGGCAGAAAGTCAAGATATTTCGGAACAAGAATTACCCACAGAAATGGTATTTTCTGAAAACTTTGCTTGTCCCGAACATGGTGCGGTAATGGAAGAATTATCCCCGCGTTTATTTTCTTTTAATTCACCTTATGGAGCTTGTCCCCATTGTCATGGGATAGGAACTTTAAGAAGATTTTCACCGGAGTTGGTTGTACCTAACACAGATTCGCCGATGTATGCGGCAATTGCCCCTTGGTCAGAAAAGGAAAACTCCTATTATTTGGAGTTGCTGTATGCTGTGGGCTTGAATTATGGCTTTGAGTTACAAACACAATGGGGTAAGTTGACACCAGAACAGCAAAAAATTGTTTTGTATGGGGAAGAAAATAAGAAAACTACAGAAGAGAAAAAGCAGAGTTTCAAAGGTGTAATTCCCATTTTACAAAGACAGTATGAAGGAGGAACAGAGTTAGTTAAACAGAAATTAGAAGAATATTTAATTGACCAACCCTGCGAAGTTTGCGGAGGGAAAAGATTAAAAGCAGAAGCCTTAGCAGTGAAGTTAGGACAATATGGAATTTTAGATTTTACCAGCGTTTCCATTCGGGAATGTCGGGAAAGAGTAGATAAAGTAAAATTGAGCGATCGCCAAACCCAAATTGCTGATTTAGTTCTCAGAGAAGTTAGATCTAGATTACAATTTTTATTAGATGTTGGTTTAGATTATCTCACCTTAGATCGTCCCGCTATGACATTATCAGGTGGAGAAGCGCAACGGATTCGATTAGCTACACAAATCGGTTCTGGACTAACAGGAGTTCTTTACGTTTTAGACGAACCAAGTATCGGGTTACATCAACGAGATAATGGAAAATTACTGAAAACATTAACAAAATTACGGGATTTAGGAAATACCTTAATAGTCGTCGAACATGACGAAGAAACTATTCGTGCAGCTAACTATATAGTTGATATTGGTCCTGGGGCTGGAATTCACGGGGGACATATTATTTCTCAAGGAAGTTTAGAGAATTTATTAAATGCCGAAGAGTCTTTAACTGGTGCTTATTTATCAGGAAGAAGAGTTATAAGTACCCCAACTAAAAGAAGAGAAGGAAATGGCCGGGCTTTAACTATTAGAAATGCCCGTCGCAACAACTTACAAAATATAGATGTAGAAATTCCCTTGGGGAAACTTGTATCTGTTACAGGTGTTTCTGGTTCAGGAAAATCTACCTTAATTAACGAATTACTTTATCCGGCATTACAACATCATTTACTCAAAAAAGCTCCTGCACCCAAAGATATAGATGAAATTAAAGGTTTAAACTGCGTTGACAAAGCCATTGTCATTGACCAATCACCTATTGGGAGAACTCCCCGTTCTAACCCCGCAACTTACACCGGAGTTTTCGATATAATTCGTGATATCTTTTCCCAAACTGTAGAGGCAAAAACCAGAGGTTATAAACCTGGACAATTTTCTTTCAATGTCAAAGGTGGACGTTGTGAAGCTTGTAGTGGACAAGGTGTAAATGTCATTGAAATGAATTTTCTTCCTGACGTTTACGTCCAATGTGAAATTTGCAAAGGTGCGAGATATAACCGCGAAACTTTGCAAGTTAAATATAAAGATAAATCAATTTCTGATGTTTTGAATATGACAGTTGAAGAAGCATTAGCTTTCTGTCAAAACATTCCTAAAGCCGTAACTAGATTACAGACGTTAGTAGATGTCGGTTTGGGTTATGTGCAGTTAGGACAACCAGCGACAACTTTATCTGGAGGGGAAGCACAACGGGTGAAGTTAGCTACAGAATTATCTCGACGCGCAACAGGAAAGACTTTGTATTTAATAGATGAACCGACTACAGGTTTATCTTTTTATGATGTTCACAAATTATTAGATGTTTTGCAAAGATTGGTAGATAAAGGCAATTCAATTTTAGTCATTGAACATAATTTAGATGTAATTCGTTGTTCCGATTGGGTAATAGATTTAGGACCAGAAGGAGGAGATAAAGGCGGAGAACTTATTGCCGCAGGAACGCCAGAAGATGTGGCAAAAAATCCCCGTTCATATACTGGACAATATTTACAGGAGGTCTTGAAGCAATATCCAGCGGTAAGCTAAAAAACGTCTGAACTATGATTTGCCTGATTAATTTGATTTTTGTGATTAATTAATCATCTAAATCAACGTTTGAACTATGATTTGTGTGATTAATTTGATTTTTGTGATTAATTAATCATCTAAATCAACGTCTGAACTATGATTTGTGTGATTAATTTGATTTTTGTGATTAATTAATCATCTAAATCAACGTCTGAACTATGATTTGTGTGATTAATTTGATTTTTGTGATTAATTAATCATCTAAATCAACGTCTGAACTATGATTTGCGTGATTAATTTGATTTTTGTAATTAATTAATCATCTAAATCAAAAAAATCACAGTTCAGACACTAATTTGATTTTTGTAATTAATTAATCATCTAAATCATCTAAATCAAAAAAATCACAGTTCAGACATTATTCACAGTTTAGACATTATTCACAGTTTAGACATTATTCAGATACTAATAACTCCCGAATTATCCGAGTTACAGCTTTTTGAGTAACGCGAGTAGCAATTTGTTGACCTAAAAGTTGAACTCCTGGATTAACAATGAGTTGGGCTAATTGAGGAGCAAATTTCGTCACATCAAAGCCTTTAGTTTCTCTGAGAATACCCGCAATGCGTTTAATATATTCTAAGGTTTGTTGTTGTTCAACAGTTGCTGAGGGAATTTGATTGACTGCGGTTAATCCTACCCTTTCTCGAAGTACATAAGTGAAGCTGTGTAAGGCATTTTTACTAACAGCATCTACACTATTAAAAAATTCATCAACTAATCTCTCACGAATAAATGAACCTCGTTCAGAAGAGAGAAATTCTACTCCTTGATTAACGACTAAATTCAGATCATATTCTTGATTACTGCGGGCATTTTTTAAGAGGTTCTCCAAACGATTCCAGCGGAATTTACCATCTTTAAACAGTAACTCTTGTAATGATGTTCTTAATTCATTTGAGGGGTCTGTTAATAACCTTTTAGCAACATAAGGATAAGCTTCACTAAGAACTTTGAAATCGGGATCTATATAAATTGCAATCCCTTCCAAAGTCACAAGAGAACGAATAATTAAAGCGTAATAGGGGGGGACGCGGAACGGATATTCATACATTAAAGCCGATAAATCATCGGTGATGCTTTTAATATTCAAATCCGCTACACTTGCACCTTCAGCATTAGCAAATACCTTTGCAAAAGCCGGAACAATAGGGGTAAGGTCTATATCTGGAGTTAGGAATTCTAACTTTACATAGTCTTTTGCTAAACTATCAAATTCTCGGTTAATAACGTGAACAATTGCCTCAATTAAACCATAACGTTGAGCAGGTTTAACTTCGCTCATCATGCCAAAATCGAGATAAGCTAATTTACCATCCATAGTAGCTAATAAGTTACCTGGGTGGGGGTCAGCGTGGAAAAATCCGTGTTCTAATAATTGCCGCAAAGAACATTGAACGCCAACTTCAATTAAATACCGCGCATTGATTCCTAAAGCCGCAATTTTTTCGGGTTGAGTTAATTTGATACCGTTAATCCACTCCATCGTTAAAACGCGACGGTTGGTGTATTCCCAATAAATTTTTGGTACATAAATATCCTTCATGTGACCATATAATTCAAAGAAACGTTCGGCATTTTCACCTTCATGAATATAATCCATTTCTTCAAAAATGCGATCGCCTAACTCATCCAAAATCCCGACTAAATCACTGCGGACCCGCTGCATTTTCCGCTGTATCCAACCAGCCAGATTTCGCAAAATATACAAATCTATCGTAATTCGTTCTCGTAAATCTGGACGTTGTACCTTAATCGCTACTTCTTCCCCAGTTTTCAATCTTCCTTTATATACCTGTCCCAAGGAAGCTGCTGCAATGGGTTGTCCAGAAAATTCTGCATAAATTTCTGACGGTGGCGCTCCCAATTCTTCCTCAATAAATTGGTAAGCTATTTCATTAGGAAAAGCTGGTAATTGATCTTGGAGTCTAGTTAATTCCTCTAAATAAGTTGGTGGTACTAAATCTGGTCTAGTAGATAAAGCCTGACCAATTTTAATGTAAGCTGGACCCAATTTTGTTAATAATTCTCGAAGTTGAATAGCGCGACGAAGTTCATTTTTAACTAAAAGTCCCCATTGCTTATCCCACCACAACCCAAAAACAAAGGAAAGAATTGGTTTGAGAACTGTGAGAATCCGCCGTAAAACTTGCAGAAATCGCCCACGATACTGCTCTTGTATTTCCACAGGATCATACAGCACCGACTCCGGTTCAGATCCCGCACTCACCCGCGCCTTGTGTCTTGGCTCTCGTGAAGCTTCTGCCGATTTGATTACTACCGTCTGTGTACTTTGTTCCGCTACCACTTCAATTAAGGACAATTCGCCTCCGCGACTGTCCTCCTGACTTGTTCGAGAACTAGGGGGAAGTGTCTTAACCATTATGAAGAAGCCACCAGTTAGATCAACGTTGTTAAATATTGTAACAATATCTTGTCTTTTCAGGATATCTTCAACAATTAGAAATTATTGTTTCTATCTTGCTTGCTGATAAGCGTATTTTAGTATATACAAGCATGGATTGAATTGGATAAGTACATTTAAGGACGTTCATGTAGAAACCAAGTATCACTTTTGAATAATGCACAGGCATGATCTTCAAGAGAAATACCAGGTAACATAGTCGTACAAGGAGCAATTATTTCTTGTTCAATTGCTAATTGCAAGGCTTCTTGACAAGTTTTTGGTTTATTCTTGACTGTCAACTGTAACATAGTTCCGTAATGACAAACCAACTCTATTTGATATTTTTTATGCCAATATTTTAACATAGCCATAACTTTATCACTGCCTAAAGATTCTGCACCATACCAATGTAAATAAGCCAGTATTTCCCAACTATTTTGAACAGGTAATAATAGTAATACTAAAGGTTGATCAATAGGCTCATACCATTCTAAATATATCAAATCAGTTAAATTCTGTTCTTGACTTTGTTGCTCTAAAAATACCAGTTTTTTGTTAAACTCTTCTGGAGTTATTTCTGTTTTTCCATGTAAAAAATCCTGAACATTAATTTTATCAATTTTTGTGATTAATTCTGAGATACTATTATTTTTATATGAATGGTCAATTAGTTCTTGTTGATATCCAAAACGGCAAAATAAATCACTATTAATAACATCATTTGCCCAATTTGCGGTTTTCCCGAACCAACAGGTAACTATGAGCGGATAAAGTTGAGTTTGAGAAAAAATTTCTCATTATTTCCCATGCCTCTAGCTTATTATCAATATCAATATCAATCTCCATTGCCAAAGCTATTTTTTCGGTTTCTGGTATTTTGATTTCAATGATTTGCGTTTCTGCAATAATTGTATTCTTGATAATTTGTTTGATATCGTTGATTGGCAGATTCATAATGATTGACAAAATTGAAAATATTAATATAATAATTTTATCCTAAAAATACAAATTTTATCATAAAAAAATGAGTAAACATCTTGCAGGTAAGATAGCATTAGTAACAGGTGCTACCAGAGGTATTGGTAAGGGAATTGCAATTGGATTAGGTGAAGCAGGTGCTACTGTGTATGTTACGGGACGCACTCTTGAACCTAATCATGATAGTCTTGGTGGTAGTCTACAAGAAACTGAAACCGCTGTTAGAGAAGCTGGTGGTATTTGTATTTCTGTGCAAGTTGATCATAGTGATGATGAGCAAATTCAGCAACTTTTTGCCCGAATTGAGAGAGAACAGAATGGTCAATTAGATATTCTAGTTAACAATGTTTATGCAGGTGTAAAAGCCATAAGAGAAGCATTTGGTAAACCTTTTTGGGAATCAGAACCAAGTTTTTGGGATGCTACTAATAATGTGGGTTTACGAAGTCATTATGTAGCGAGTATTTATGCCGCAAGGATGATGACAAAACGGAAAGAGGGGATTATTTTCACTATTTCTTCTTGGGGAGGAATGTCTTATATTTTTAATGTTCCCTATGGTGTGGGAAAAAGTGCCTGTGATAGATTAGCCGCAGATATGGCTAAAGAATTAAAAGAGTATGATGTAACTTCTCTGGCTATTTATCCGGGGATTGTGGGGACAGAACAGATTACAAGTTTTGCGAAAGAACAGAGTGCAGAAAATGGTAATTCTTCATCATTTGGTGATGGTTATAATTGGGAAACACCGTTATTTACTGGGAGAGCGATCGCTTGTTTAGCATCTGATGATAACATTATCAAATATACAGGTAAAATTCAAATTGTGGCTGAGGTTGCCAAGAGATATAAAATTGTAGATGAGAATGGCAATCTTCCCGTATCTTTGCGTTCTTTGCGGTTTATTTTAGCAAGGGGAATACCTGGTTTGAGAAATTATGCTTGGCTGATTCCTGATTTAACAATACCTTGGTTATTTATTCTGTTTTCTAAATTTTTATAAAAATAGTATACAATGAATAAAAAGTTCTCAAGTAGTGGATAAAATCATGGTTAACCAACTTTTAATCAATGATATTGATAATTGTGATGTATCAGATGTCATTAATTTTTTTCCTTGGACTGTGGCACTTGTGTAAGCTATACTTTTTTGCTTCTTGTCCACCTATTAGTGTACAATTAATTGATAAAACCAGCTAGTGGATCATTGATCAAGTTTTCATCCTTCTTTGTCTGAGAATTAGATATCAGAACATGAAGAAACTGTAATACCTGACTAAGTTGTTCATCAGGAATTTGATTGATTTCTTCTAATACTATTTGTCGAAGATTTGCAATGGTACTCATAGGAGTAAACTTAAATTATTGGTACTACCTTCGATTATAATATAACCCACATTCAGTTAAAGCTATATTTAGCTATTGCTTGCCTGAAATTGATTTTTTGGCGGTAAGTTTTAACGAGCTTAGTTTTATCTTCATGAAATTAGGTTAAAATCCGACTATTGGCAATTTTAGGTATAAAAACTAGATTATGGCAAATGATAAGCATTTAGCAATACTAAGGCAAGGTATAGAGGTTTGGAATAATTGGGTATTTCCAACATACAATTTAACACGCATAAGCCCGAATCTGAGTGAGGCTAACCTGAGTGGTGTTAACCTGCGTGGTGCTAACCTGTATTACACGAACCTGAGTAATGCTAACCTGAGTGGTGCTGACCTGCGTGAGACTTACCTGTATGCTGCTGACCTGAGCGGTGCTGACCTTCGTGATGCAAACCTCACACAGGTAACTCCTGATATACGTCTCAGAGATTCTTCTCATAGTCCAAGAACTGACTTCAGTAAAGCTAACCTGAGTAATGCTAATCTGAGTAGCGCTTACCTTCGAGCAGCTAACCTGAGTAATGCTAATCTGAGTAGTGCTTGCCTTCATGAGGCTAACCTGAGTGATGCTAACCTTCGCGGTGCTTGCCTTCATGAGGCTAACCTGAGTAATGCTAACCTTCACGGTGCTGACCTACGTGATGCTAATCTGCGTGATGCTCACCTAATCGGTGCTGACCTAAGCTACGCTAACTTGAGTTGCAATAACTTAAGTACGTTAGACCTGCGAGATGCTAACTTGTATGGTGTTAACCTGAGCAACGCAAACCTGAGCAACGCAAACCTGAGTGGCGCTGACCTGAGTGATGCTGATTTATCAAAGTCGCAAGTAATAGGTACAAATTTTCACAATGCCAATATTACAGGCGCTTGTATAAAAGACTGGCATATTAATAGTGAAACCAAATTAGATACAATAGTTTGTAACTTTGTTTATCTTTTTTATTATGATATTTGTTATTGGGAACATCCTGTGATAGTAGACCAATTTGGTTATGAAGGAGAATACAGACAACAAGAAAGTAGAATACCTTTAAACGGTGATTTTGCTCCTGGAGAGTTTGCAAGTTTATACAAAAATATTCTAGAAAGTACAGATTTAATTTTACGCAAAAATATCCAAAGACCACAACTTCAAATATCAAAATTAGATACTACTATTAATAACCAGGGGATTGAATTTTATTCAAATTCAAAAATTCACACTTGGCAAAATCTACGCTTTCGCTCAAAAACAGAAATCAAAATTGCTGAAGCATTAGACAGAACTGGAGTTTTATTTGTACCCAACTCATTAGCACGACTCAACACAGCCAAAGGTAGAGAAAATAAAGAAGCTGATTTCCTCATTTGTTATAACGGTAAATGGGGAGTTTTGGAAGTTGATGGACCCTTTCACACCGCAGAACGCAGAGTTGAAGAACAAGAAAGAGAACGCATTTTCAAAAAAAACGGGATCAAAGTTGTAGAAAGATTTGATTCTGAAAGATGTTATAACCATCCTGATGAAGTAGTGCAGGAATTTTTCAAAATGATAGAAATTGGATATTCTTAAAACTTCCTTTCTTCCTTCGTGTACTTCGCGTCTTCGTGGTTCATTTACTCCATATTCTTCCATCACAACAGAAATAGTGTAAAATTGAATTCAAAACCACACACAAAATATGGCTACAAAAATCCCCGTTACCGTCATCACAGGCTTCTTAGGAAGCGGTAAAACCAGCATTATCCGTCACCTCCTCCAAAACAACCAAGGACGACGGATAGCAGTATTAGTCAACGAATTTGGCGAACTGGGGATAGATGGAGAATTATTAAAATCCTGTCAAATTTGCCCCGAAGATGAAACAGAAGCAAATCCAGAAACTAACATATTTGAACTGACAAACGGCTGTTTATGCTGCACCGTGCAAGAAGAATTTTACCCGACAATGCGGGAATTAATTAAACGCCGAGATAGCATTGATTGTATTATCATTGAAACCTCTGGTTTAGCATTACCAAAACCTTTAATTAAAGCCTTTCGTTGGCAAGAAATCCGCAATGCTGCTACAGTAGATGCAGTAATTACAGTGGTAGATTGTGCTGCGGTTGCGGAAGGGACATTTGCTAGTGATTTAGAGGCGATCGCTGCCCAACGCCAAGAAGATGATAGTCTAGAACATGAAACACCATTACAAGAATTGTTTGAAGATCAACTTGCTTGTGCTGATTTAGTAATTTTGAATAAAACTGATTTAGTTGATAGTGAAACTCAAGCAAGAGTTTTAGAATTAGTCAAGCATGAATTACCGAGAGTTGTGAAAATTGTCTCTAGTGATTATGGTAAATTAGACCCATCTATATTATTAGGATTTGCAGCCGCAGTTGAAGATAATTTAGATTCTCGTCCTAGTCATCATGATACAGAAGAAGACCATGATCATGATGATGAAATTAACTCAACTCACGTAATTTTAGATCGGACATTTGATCCAGAGAAGCTCCAAGCAACATTAGAAAAACTAGCACAAGAACAAGAAATTTACCGAATTAAAGGATTTGTGGCTGTTGAGAATAAACTCATGCGGTTAGTTATGCAAGGTGTGGGAAATAGATTTGATAAATTTTATGATCGTCCTTGGAAACCAGAAGAAGCAAAACAAACCAGTTTAGTTTTTATCGGTCGTAATTTACAATCTTCAGTAATAGAATCTCAATTAGTAGCTTTGTAATATGAATATCACAGATTTATTTAACGTCGCCAATCTTTTTGTTTTGCCTTTTTGGGCTTTGATGATTCTGTTACCCAACTGGAATGTCACCCGCAAGGTAATGGAATCTTATCTACCTTTTGTGGTTTTAGCTGGTGCTTATGTGTATTTATTCGTTACTAGCATTACTCCAGAAAACGCCGCTGCTTTATCAAATCCTCAATTAGCAGATATAGCCAAGTTTTTCAGTGATGAAACTGCTGCTGCTACAGGTTGGATTCATTTTCTGGTAATGGATTTATTTGTCGGTAGATGGATTTATTGGGAAGGACAAAAAACCGGAATTTGGACAATTCACTCGATAGCTTTGTGTTTGTTTGCGGGTCCTTTAGGTGTGCTTTCTCATATTTTCACCTATTGGATTACTAAAGCATTTTCTAAAGGTTCTGAAGGTGTGACAGGAGAAGAAAAAGCTGTTGTGAATTAAATTAATGTAGGGGTTCAGCAATGCTCATAGGTGTCAACTTAACGTAAAACCTATAGCCCGTCTGGGAATGATAGCGTAGCGTGGCGTAAGCCATATTCCCAGTCTAATAGCTCAAGTCATCTAAAGATGACTAAATATCCCGAAAATCCTGAGTCTACTTGAGTAGGCTTTGGTTATTAGCCCTGATAGCGAAGCGTGGCGTAAGCCATAATTCATTTCTGGGCGGTTGTGGAAGCTAATAGATAAGCTATTTTTAACTTAAATTGACACCAATGAGCATTGCTTTACCCTATAACTAACATTAAGCTGCTACAGATTCTCTATAGTGGGCGTTTAACCAACAGAGTGGTAATTTTTCCCCAGAAGGAAATACTAATTCTTCCTTTTTATAGATGTCTGTTTCCTGTTCTTCTTGTCCTTGTTGGTCTTGGGCGTGTACAATCTCAATATTGGGGTCAAATAGTTCTTGAACATCAACTATTTTGACCAAATCCCGGCTATCTTTGATTTGTAAAAACATATTGATAATCCTCCATTATTTAAATGTGTAAATTTGTTAATGGGAAGAAAATTAAGATTAGATTTCCCGTTGATATTTTTCAACAATATCTACTAAGGTAACTTGACATTGCACGGGTAATAAATCAATTAAAGATAGTTCCTTTCTACCACCACCAACTTTGACAGTGATAGATTCTAAAGCGGCAATTACTTTGTCTTCATTAACGCCTTTAGAAGTAATTAAAGGATACAATTTTTCAGCAACAACATTATGCAGTTTGGCATCCGATAGATAAAGATGCCATTTTGCAATATCTATATAAACACTTTCACCAATTTCTGCGGCTAGGGTTTCTAGTAATTCTGTGGTATTAGTTTTAGCCATAAATATAATCTCAAGGTAATTGGTAATTGGTAATTGGTAATTGGTAATTGGGGAAGAGATTAAATTTTGACCAGTTCCCCGTTCCCTATTTCGACATTGTTACTCAATTAGCTAGGCTTTATCTACTACCATAGGTTATAATATCCTATCTTGATTTTCTTTCTTTAGGTAGATTTCGGTGGAGTTGGGTCGTAATTAGCGATCGCCCCAATGTAAATTAGATGCAATAACAATACTCCTACCCAACCAACTGTTACCCCAGGTAGCCATTCCCAGGCAGTAGTTTTCAAAATGTGGAAAAACCATAACCCAGATGTGACAGTTGCACAAATACCGACATGAACAGCAAAATTCATGCGATCATCTAGTTTACGGAAATCTGGATCTTTGCGATCTGGTTTGCGAGGCCAACGGGGAGGCATAAATATAAATGTTCGTGACAGCAGTTAACGCACCTTCTCTATTGTAAGGTCTTTGGGGTTTACTTGCTCAGATATACAAACAATTTTCAATAGGTGACTCCCTACTCCCTTCCCACTCAAAGAATATGGATTAAATGAACCACGAAGGAGCGAAGAACACGAAGGAAGAAGGAAGAAGGAAGATAATCTTTATACTGGGAAGGGAATATCACCAATCTGGGGATAAAAATGTTGATGGTTTTCCCCAGATGGTAATATGGGCTATGAACTCTGCACGGTTGACTCTGCGTAGGAACTAGCTCCAAATTCGCTACCTCTAGCGCTAGGAACTAAAGTCCAACCTGCTTTCAAGAGTTTTTGGTAAGTTGCCCAACCCTTAGAACCACGAGGAACGCGATAATCTGGAACTGAAAATTGCGGAAAAGCTGTGTAAGGCCGCCAAGGTTGTCCCAGTGCAGTTTGCAAGTACAAAATCTTTTCATCATCACCGCTAGACTTAGATAACCAGCACATTTGTCGAAGCATAGTCAACTCCTTGATTGTTTAGCTGAAATATCACAAGGACACTAACTACGGATATTTAGGGGGTGGGAAATTGCTGTAAAAATGTTTTTCATTCCCAATCTAATATCCCGAATTGGTATGACAGATTTTTGTGCTGTCATACTGAATTGTGATAAAGTGGTTTTGTCCTTATGTTTAAGGCAGTAAAAATTATTTTTGTCAGGTAAATTATTTAAGAAGGTAAACTCCTGTAGGCTGCTGTTTATTAAGGTAGAAAGATGAACAAGAACAATGGTTTTTTTGGTTCTTGATGTTTTTTTGCTAGGGGAATATTTTTATTATGTTATCAACGATTGCAATAATTGTATGTATCCATAGTTACGATTTTGTGAAAATTATTAAAAATTTATTGACAAGGGAACTGACAAGGTGTGGAGTTGAGGGTCAGAATGCTTGTCAAATAAGCATTTAAAAGATTTGAGATTTTTTGCATATCAACCATTACCATTATGATTTAAGATACCTATATATTTGTTTTTCTATTGATATAGATAAGCGCAGATAATGAATAACCCAGTTGTTTGGATACATGGAGACTGTCTGAGTCCCCACAACCCTGCATTCCTAGAATATCCCCAAGCCCCAGCCCTTTGGGTTTGGGATGATACTTTAATTGCAGAATGGCAAATTGGCCTCAAACGCCTAACTTTTATTTATGAATGTTTGCTAGAATTACCTGTAGAAATTCGCCGGGGAAATGTAGCAGAAGAAGTTTTAGCTTTTGCTCAAGAACATAATACTAATTTAGTTGTAACTACAGATAGCCCCAGTCCAAGATTTAATGATATTTGTGATCACATTAAACAGGCTGTAAGTTTGGAAGTTTTGGCTGTAGAACCGTTTTTTGAATATGACGGATATATTGATTTAAAGCGGTTTTCCCGTTATTGGAAAGTAGCAGAGAAATATGTTTTTGAATAAGAAAATAAATTTACTTTATAGCCATTTGTGAAATGACAACTAAACTTACTGATGTTCAAAATCTCCTCTCAGATTTAATTTCCCGTTATTCTTCTCGTGTGGATTATTTGATGATTCGCTTGGAAGAATCTGAGGGAACAGATATTGTTTTGCGTGGTGATAAGGTGGAAACTCTCAGTGAGGGAATTTCTATTGGTGGTCATGTTCGCACTTGTTATAAGGGTGGTTGGGGATTAAGTAGTTTTAATAAACTAGCAACCATTGAAGAGCGCATCGAAGAAGCCATTGCTGCTGCTAGAATAGTGGGTGATGAAGAGACTATCCTCGCAGCGATTGATCCTGTACAAGCTGTATGTGTATTACCTCTTTTGGGTACTGATCCACGTCAGGTTTCGCTAAAGCAGAAAAAACAATTATGCGATCGCTATACTGACCTACTCAAAACAGTTGATCACCGGATTACTACCACCTCTGTTCATTATAGCGACAGCACCCAAAGAGTGATTATTGTCACATCTGAAGGAACTTTCATTGATCAATCTTGGGTAGATATGGAAATGCGCTTTGCTGCTACAGCCAGGAATGGGGAAACTGTCCAAACCGGCAGAGAAACCACTGGTTCTCGCAAAGCCTACGAAGATTTAACTAATTTAGACAAGCAAGTCAAAGGTGCAGCGGAAAGAGCAGTTACATCTTTATCTTTACCATCCGTTAAAGGTAATACTTACACTGTAGTTATTGATCCCATTCTCAGCGGTTTATTCGTTCATGAAGCTTTTGGACATCTTTCCGAAGCAGATATGGCCTATGAAAACCCCGATATTCTGGAAGTGATGACCCTAGGACGGCGTTTCGGCCCTGAAGAACTGCAAATATATGATGGTGCTGCACCCCAAGGACATCGCGGTAGTTATTTTTACGACGACGAAGGGACACCTGCAACAACTACCCAATTAATTGAAGATGGTGTATTAGTTGGGAGACTCCATTCCCGTGAAACTGCGGGTAAATTAGATGAGAAACCCACAGGTAATGCTCGTTGTCTTAATTATCACTATTCCCCTATTGTGAGAATGACGAATACCTGGATTGAACGCGGTAAAACTCCAGTTGCAGATTTATTTACTGATATTAAAGAAGGTGTTTATGCTCAAAATTGGTTAGGGGGAATGACGAATGGGGAAATGTTTACTTTCAGCGCTGGGGAAGCTTGGATGATTAGAAATGGTAAAATTGCTGAACCTGTGAAGGATGTAACTCTTTCCGGTAATGTTTTCCAAACCCTCGCAGATATTGAAGCTATTGGTGATGATTTCTACTGGGATGAATCCGGGGGTTGTGGTAAAGGTGGACAAAATGGTTTACCTGTCGGTTGCGGTGGTCCGAGTTTGCGGATTCGGGATGTTGTGGTTGGAGGGGAAAGTGGAGAATAGTTCTTCCTTATCAAGATTTAGTATAACAGATTTTTTTGTGCAAGTCAACAGTCTTAATCTATAAAACGCGAAAAAATGATCAAGAATATACCCAATTGATTAGAGAAGTCGGGTATTTATTTTTTTAAATCATTCAAATAGATACCACTATATAGGGCTTGCTAAAAAAGTCTTTTCGTGAAGGTTAGTAGGGGCGTATTGCAATACGCCCCTACTAAACCACGAAGGAGCGAAGGACACGAAGGAAGAAGGAAGAAGGAAGAAGGAAGAAGGAAGAGTTGGGAAATTAGCCCTCGGATTTACGCGGTTATTTTTAGTTAAAATGCAGGGGTTTTAAACATCTATTGTTAATAATCTTGCCCTTTTTTGCGTGTAAAACCCTGTAAACCTTTATCTATCAATGTTTTTGCTTTCTTTTTTGCAAGCCCTATATGGAAAGAATTAAATTGAGGACATTTAATTCCTGGGAGTTTAACAGGTATTTTTCTGTAAATAACTTATTTCTAATTTCTCCTAGACTATAACTTCTAAATACCACAAAGGGAAATTCTTTGTAAGTATGACCTATGGGTAAAACGTTACCGACGGGGTATAATGAACGAATATAGGTGGATAGAATATCTTTAAATCGCTGATCTTCTGGTTCTTCTGGGTTACTCTCAAAGTATTGTTTCATGACTTCACCGCTAATAAACGCAAATAAGGGTAAAGCGTAATATTGATCTATGTGTTGACTTTTTTGAATAAAGTTTTGAGTTTTTGGGGCTGCGTTTTTGAGTCTTTCAACTAATTCTATCGCATTTTTAACAGCATAAGTCAGACTTTCTGGGTAGATTTGACTTCTACTAATACTTTTTAAATTATTCCATAATTCTGCATTTGCGTATTTTTCAATATCTAATAATCGCATTTGATAAGATTCTTGGATGTTTTGACTGGGTACTATTAATAAACCTCCACTAATATACCCTAATTCCAATGGTTTAAAATCAAGTAATTTATCAAAGGTTTTAGAACTTTCTGAAAATTTGCTATTGAAATTTTCTCGAATAGCTAGATAACTTTCTTCGGTATTTTTAGAAACCAGAAAATCACCTTCTCCCATCAATAATTCTAAATTGGTGTAAGCTTGTTTTAATAAGGTGTGACTTTTATGGATATTATATTCTTTTTTGAGTTGCTTAATTAGATTTTCGATTTGACTAGAAAAACTTTCTCCAGCAGCTAAAACCGATTTTCCCCCAATAGGAATAAGTAGATAATTTTTCCTCCCAATATTACCATAACCTTGTATTCTTGTCATGATCGAAGCTTTGAGAATTAAGAGGAGATTTAATAAACTCAAAATGCTTTCTTGTTGAGAAAGTTCCTGATTGTCTTGGTAATAAATAGAACGTTCAGCTAAATAAAATGTCAGATATTTATCTTGATTATCTATGATATCATTTCCCCTCCCCCGGTAAATTACCTGAATAATTTCCATCAGGTTTTTTTCAACTTCAAATTTAGGAATTTCTACTAAGATATGTTTTGCTTTAGGGAATGATAAACCGCGACTTCCTGAAGCAGTCATGAAAACAACTTTGACATTTTCTTGATATTTTTTAATTTGTTGTTTTTCATATTCAGATATATTTGCGTGTATTTCTAGATAATGGATATTTTTAATAAAGTTATCTTTACCTAATTTGGACTGAATTTTATCAATCAGTTCTGCTAATTTGGGTTTATTTTGGATATAAACTATAAATTGTTCAACATCAGATTTTTGGATCAGATTTTGAATATCTTGGAAAATTTCCTCCTGGGATTTTTTCTCTAAATCAGATTTATTCTTTAACTTGGTTTTATCGGTAAACTTACAAGATTCAATCAGAATCTGATAACTGATAGTTAAACTTTTTGCTGGGTAGGTATTAGTGTTGATAATAATAGCAGGTAAATTATTAAATTTAAAAGATTCTACTGATAAAGGTTGAATATTGCACTCTGCTTTTCTACAGTAGACTTTATTTGGTTCGGGGGTAGTATCTTCTAAATGTTGACAAATGACATTTTTATCAACAATAGAAGCATCAGCAACAATGATTTTAGTATTAAAACCATTTTCGGGAGATGTTAATTGATATTTGCTAACAATTTTTTGAATCCCGTCTAAAAATTCTACTCCTCCCTCATCTCCAGTAATTTCGTCTATCATGATAAATAGATGTTTAATCCGACGGGAGATATTTCGCATTTTTTCGGGAAATATTTTATCTTCCCCTGTGTGGTATGCGTCACGAAATATTTTAGTGAGATGTTTTAAAGTATCTCCATAATCTGTTTTTTTCAATGACTGAGTGGAAGCAGTAGCAATAATCTGGTTATATTCTTCACAACTGATGAGATTATATAAACCTTCACAAATACTATTTAAAACTCCTTTAGTTTTTGTTCCCACATCTTGAAATGTATCGTCTGTTATATGTTCAAGTCTGTCTTTACGTCGGGATTTTCTTTCTACATTTTCACTGTTGAGAAAATCAACCCCTCCTAAATTAAAATCATCTTCATATTGATTTGATGTATATGCGACTGAGAATTTACCATGATTATCTTGAATCAAGTTACTGTGACTATTAATAGCAAAAATTCTATCATCAATTAATTCTGAAGTTTCTTTATCTTTGAATTTTTCGATAATATCAAGATTGACTTGTTTACGAGGACTGACATAAAATAAAAGAAACCCATCATCTTTATATTGTTTGAGAAAATCAACGATAGCGGTAGTTTTTCCAATTCCCGGATTTCCAGTTAAGAAGATATAAGTATTTTCAGAAATTAGATATTTCTTAATTAGTTGACTATGGGCTTCCCGAAAGTTGGGATTTCCGGTTAAATTTAAACTAGATATTAACTCCTGTGGTACTGCTGCGACAGAGTTATAAAAATCGGGAATTTTTTCAGTGTGACGTGGTAATATATTGATGGTATCGGGAGTAATTTCTAGGAGTGAGTTAACAAGTTCTTTTCCTCTGTCAAAACTACTAGCAGCATTACGTTTAATTTGATTTAAAACTCGATGACGTGCATTGGTAATTT
The DNA here is from genome assembly GCA_028658405.1 of Dolichospermum sp. ST_sed8. Taxonomy (GTDB): domain Bacteria; phylum Cyanobacteriota; class Cyanobacteriia; order Cyanobacteriales; family Nostocaceae; genus Dolichospermum. Next base: position 68,555 of record JAKOGY010000001.1, read on the forward strand.
CTTCTTTGTTATCATGAAGTTTATAGATTTGATAACAGGTTTGAAAAATGTCCAGATTTTCTGCTTGAATAGAAATAGTGTTAAATGAGCGATCGCTATATCCCACCGCATTACAAACTAACTTTGATATATTGGGAATAATTGGAGTTTTTTCCAGAAATTGACAGAAACTATAAATATAACCAGCAGCTTGAATTAATTTCGCGCTTTCTTTATCCTTAGATTTAAAAGCTGTGAAATATTCCTTTAAACTTGGGGAAAAATCTAACCCTAAAGATTCGGTATCAATCCGCAAACTAGAAAACACGCTTTTAGAACGAATATAATTGATATCGCGCAGCAATAAGCGTCTGATAATTTCCACATAGTCAATATTTTCCATATCTTCATCAGTGTGAATAGAAAATACCGACAAATCAAGACATAAAACCCGGTAGTTATTGCGATATTTCAACAAAATCAAACTATCAGCATTGAGAAAATCACCCTTACCTTTATATATATCAATATCCTGAGAAGTAATTTCTAAATTTTCAAACTGGGAAAGCACATCTTTAAACCATTTTTGATCATTAACTTCATGAGTACCAATACTGTTATCCCCATTAAACCGACATTGATAATATATAATTTCCAGATGTCGAAATTTTTCTTGTTTATCACATCCAATAGAGTTGAGATATTCCCGAAAGAAATTTAAACCACATAAAAAACCTTTCTGAACAAAAAATTGACACCAAGTTTCAGCGATTTCTCGTTCTAATTTGCTGACAACTTTCCTCTTGATAGTTTTTCTGATTTCCGCAAACTTGAGATTTTCTAGTTCATGAGCATATAAATTACCAAAGCGATTTTTGAGGTTGTTTTTATGAATATAAGATAAAATCCCAATATTGAAACCTACTTCAAATAATCTTCCTAAATCATCTGCTATTTTAGCTGTCATATTTTTCTTTGTTGTCCTAAGGACTTTAGTTCTGATTCTGATAAACTTGAGGACTAAAGTCCTCACTACGAACTATTCTGTTTTGTTGAGTATTTGTTTGATGTAGGTTAAAAATGCAAGGGAATTAAAATCTGCTTTCACTCGAATATGTGGAAATAATGCAAGTTTACTAACTGATTCATCTCCAATTAAATTTTGATATGGATCTAATTTGAGTTGAATATTGCTTGATTTTTCATAGCGGGAAAAATGAAATAAGGTTAAACATTGAAGAATTTCATTTTTTAAGTTACTTTTCTGGGAAATTAATCCTTCTCTGATATCTTCATCGTCTAAAATACCATCATAAATGTTTAATAATGTCGCATAAGACATAACTCCGTTATAGTTAACATCTTTTGCAACTTGCATCCCATTAAATAAGTTGAAAAAGATCACAGATTGTTTATTACTATCTTCTGCTACGTTAGTAAGTTCTAAAGTATCTTGAATGTATAATGATGTGGATGTAAATGATGTGACTTTTGCAGCGTAGTATTTCTCAAAAAACATTGGATAAATTTTGATGTCATCTCTTTCTTTTTTCAACGCGCTAATCACGTTTTTAGACATAAAAAATAATTCTTCGTCTTTTGTCGTTTGGGTAATATGTAATGTGCTACTGTAGGGAACTTTTGCTATATAAATAAAATGTCTATACCCTTTTTGATAAAGTTTCTCTACGTTGTCAACTACTACGGTAGGATATTCATACATTTTCTGATGATCATCAAAGTTTTCTGAGAAGGTTTTGAAAAGTTGAAATCTTGCACTTTGTGTTTCTAGTTGTAAGGTAATAATTTCTCCCATTAGGTTGGATTTTTTCGTTGTTACTCCTTTCCTACTATCACTTTCTCGACTGGAAACTACAATAATTGCTAGTTTATCAAGTTCCTGAAATTTAAATTTATCAGGATTATGTAAAGTAAATTTTTTGGGAACAACTGAATACAAAGAACTGAGAACATTAGGAATTTTATGTTTAGCTTTACTGGCAAAATTTGTAATAACTATTCCCTGTTCATTACTCCGATATCCATCATTAAGCAAGTGTGATAATACCGCAGTTAGGGAAACTATAAATTTTTCTATGATTGCAGTTTCGTCGGTTTTCTCTTTTAAATGTATCCTCAAAAGGGGAATAAATACTTTTGTCTGTTTTTCTAAAATGACGTGAAGACAAATATATGCGAGTAAGCTATAGGTAATTTTGTAAATAAACTGTTGATGAGGTTCTAGTTTTGGAGTTTCTAAGCGATAGGGAAAAATTAGCAGGTTACGATGTTGTAAATTTTGATTATAAAATTCACTACATTTTGTATCTTCCATTCCTAAAAATATCACTGGTAAAACCCCAATCCCCTGGGGAATATCATATTCCATACTGAAAGTTTCTTTGTCTTGCGTCTCTAAAAAATGAATTTCACTAATAGCAATATTTGCAGGAAGACTGACAAGTAAATTTGTCTGTGTAGTTGCATCTCCTATGTTGATATATTTCAAACAGTCTTTAAAGTTTTTTCGCAACGCATCTTTGAATAATGTATCTTTGTCGTTAATAGTATCAATATCATTTTCTAAAATACTATGCTTGACGGAAATATGTACAGGATAGTTTCTGGTAATAAATGGAGTTTCTCGTTGAATTAAGTTTGTTAAAACTTTTTTCAAGGTGTCAATTTTTTGCTGAACTTTAAATTTATCAAAACCTTTTAATAAGTTTCTAAAAAGTTGCTTCTTAGCTTGATCATCGTTACCTTTTAAGATTGATAATACATCGGCAAATTTTGCAACAGGATCATAATCTAATTCATGTAAAGGGTTATAATTTTCTGCTTCTGGATCTTGACGAGATGCAAATATGAAATAATATAAAAATGCGATTTTTAAAACTTTATTTGCAAAAGTAAACTTTGTTGATTCATCTGCGATTTCTTTTTTATGTTCGTCACTATCTGGATTTAAAAGATTAAGATTTCGTTCAAAAACGTTTTTACCTCCATCAGTTTGGACTTTTCCATCAAATTTTAACTTTAACCCAAATGTAAATTCTATTTTTTCGCAGTTTGGATCTTCTGTTTCTCCTAAATAACCTTCGAGAATGGGAATAATCGGTAACATATCATAGGCTTCACTACGAGAAAACATGGTTTGATAATTAACTGATATTCCTGCATAATTAACTTGATATTCTCCATCTGCTTTATTAGTGTCGTTAATATAATCTTCTATTTTTTTCAATCTTCTAATTAAGTCTTCTAAATATATCTTACCGTTGAAGTTATAATCAGTGGCTTTTTCATCAATGTTTTCTGAGAGAAATTCTAAATATTTAATCTTTGCGAGTCTTTTTAGTTTTCCTAATGTCTCTTGGTTGACTAGGTTTTGTAAATTGTAAATATCTGAGTTGGGATTTTCTTTTAAATTATCAAGAATGTATTCTATATCTTCTTTGTCTTTAGTCTCTGTAAACTTTATATCAATAAAGTTATTAATACCTGCTAATAATGCAGCATAAAAATCACGGGGTTTGTCTACAGAAATTTTGACTTTATGGGCTTGTAATTTTATTTTTTGTTTGCTGTCAGTTTTTTTAACAGTTAATCTTTGTTTTTGGAGATTTTTTCCAGCAAGAAAGGGATAAGTAAAATCTAAAAGGGGTGTTTTTGTTTTTTCATCTGTTTTATATTCTCCTTTAAATGTCTGTAAATCAGTAATAAGGTTTTTAATAAATTGATATCTATCTATTGATTTATTTTCTGAATTTTGGTGAATAGCTGTTGTTAAATGTTGCTGAATATCAGCAGTAATTTCTTCAATTTGTTTAATAAATTTCTCTTGAAAACCTGAGCTAAAATTGAGGGTAGCAGCACGCGCTGATCTTTCGTTTCCTAAAGGGTTATAGGGGTTTAATTGCATAACTTCATTGACTACTTTATTAATGTTCACCATTACCCTTTTGTGATCAGCAGAAATGGTAAATATTTGCTTTTGCTTTAAGATTTGGAGGATTTTAGTTAATAAATCAGTATAATCCACATTGGCTAAGTCTGGATTTATTGCTATTTTATTCATCTGCACCCTTGTCTACTATTTTTAAAATCACACTTATTAAATCATAATACTTGTAGTCTTGACAAGTCAAGGCTTCATAATTATTAAATAAGGTGGGCATTGCCCACCCTACGAAGAAGTCGGGGATATTTTAAACTAAAGCGGCTACCTTTGCCAACAAACCTTGAAACAAGCGCAAACCATCAGTATTACCTAACGCTTTATCTGCTGCTCTTTCTGGATGTGGCATCATGCCTAAAACATTGCCTTGACGATTACAAATACCCGCAATATTGTTAAGTGAACCGTTGGGATTTTCTTGATAACGAAATAAAACTTGTCCGTTGGATTCGATTTCTGCTAAAGTGGTCTCGTCACTGTAAAATCGCCCCTCTCCGTGTGCAATAGGTAAAGTGATCATTTCCCCTTCAGCATAACCTTGAGTCCAAGGTAAATTATTCCGCTCAACTTTCAAGGGAGAGCGATCGCAAATAAAGTGCAAATCTTGATTTCTAGCCAATGCCCCAGGTAATAAGCCAGCTTCAGTTAATACCTGAAACCCGTTACAAATACCGAGAACAAATTTACCTTGTTGTGCATGGTTAATCACTTGCTGCATCACAGGAGAGAAGCGAGCGATCGCTCCACAACGCAAATAATCCCCATAACTAAAGCCACCAGGAACTATCACAACATCTATATCACTAATATCAGTATCTTGATGCCAAACCATGCGCGTTGGTTGTCCTAGCAAATCTCTAGTCACATACGCCACATCACGATCACAATTAGAACCGGGAAAAACTAAAATACCAAATTTCATTGTTTGTTAGTTGTCAGTGGTCAGTTGTCAGTTGTCAGTTGTCAGGAAATAGGGAATAGGGAATAGGGAATAGGGAATAGGGAAGGTAAAAGTTTTTCCCCATTACCAATTACCAATTACCAATTACCAATTACCAATTACCAATTACCCATTACCCATTACCAATTACCCATTACCTAGGTTAAAAAACTCCAGTTTGTGATTCTACTTCAATCAACTCAAAACGATAATTTTCGATGACCGGATTTGATAACATTTGGTCACAGATTTGATTTAAGTCTCGACGCGCTTTCATTTGATCAGGTGCGACAATAGTTAACTCAATGTACTTACCAATTCTCACCTGTTCCACGTTGTCGTATCCCATTTGTTGGAGGCCAGATTGTACAGCCACACCAGCAGGATCTAAAACCGAAGTCCGAAGGGTCACGAAAATTTTAGCTAAATATTTTATTTGCACAGGCTTTTTGCTGAATGCTGCGATCGCTATCCTATAACTTTTCTGCTCCAACTGAGTCAAAATATAATAACAAAGCAGCTAAAGTCAGTGTTTGAGTGACATAATCTGATAGCTGCTACCATAGATACAAATTTAACAAACATTTATGAGAGTGATCCACACCCGTAGTCAAGAACGGATTTTAAACCTGTTACAAAACATCAAACAAGGCATTTCTGCTCAAGATATTTACGTAGAATTACGTAATCTCAAACAAAGCATGGGTTTAGCAACAGTTTACCGTTCCTTGGATGCTCTCAAATTAGAAGGCTTAGTACAAGTACGAACTTTGGCAAATGGTGAAGCCCTTTATAGCTTAATACAACAAGATAAACACCATCTAACTTGTCTACAATGCGGTGTTTCCATCCCCATTCATCAATGTCCTGTTCATGAACTCGAAAACCAATTACAAACCAGCCATCACTTTAAAGTTTTTTATCACACCCTAGAGTTTTTTGGACTATGTAACCAATGTCAAATAAAAACTTGAGCATAACAGGATTAAAAACCTCAATTTGTCTCGTTGTCCTGTTCCCATACAGAGTATGGGAATGAATTCTGGAAGGCTCTACCTATAGCTTACGCCAAACTGTGCAGTTCAAAATTTAAACGCGGTTTAAATTGTACCTTTGACAACCTGAAAACTAATTGCAGGTTGGGTCAGCACCAGGGGTAGCATCAGGATAGAAGGTACGCAAACCACCCTGTCTTCTCACAAACACAACTTTGAAAGTTTTACCGTCATCAGTAACATTCAAAAGACAAGCTTGGTTTGTAGTAGTAGTATTGGGATTATTTTTATAGGCTAAAGCACCTTTGGATAAAATGTCTTCTGCATTGAGAGTATAACCATAACCCTTAATGGAAGATTGGGAAGTACCACTACCAACTTTAACAATTGCACCCACAGTGTAAATCGCACCAGGAGCGACTTCTTCACTGGACGTGTTATTTGCTAATCTGCCAGCTAAACCTTGATTTTGCAATTGTACATAACGGCCAACAAAGTGTAATCCACCTATAGCGCCACCTTGTACTGGTTCACCACAGAAAACATGATTAAAACCTTGGACATTAAACCAAACATTAGTTAAATCATCCAAAAATTGAGAATCAGAAGTCCGTCCTGAAACAAGAAATCCTCCTACATAGGCTTTAACATTTGCCAAGATAGAGGGATTGCTATTCATCATTGTTTTGAAGCCGGTTGTACTGACAACTGTACCAGGTGTACCGCAAAGATTAACTACGGCTGTATCAAAACTGTTTAGAAGTGGTGCAGAAGGTGTAACATCAGCAGGACTACCATAAGCTAATCCAGAAACAGGATTATAGATATTGTCGAAAAATGGTACAGAACCAGCAGGAAGAGAGGAACTACCACCACCAGTACCGTAATCAGTAATTACAACATCATCAATATTGACTCTGTTGCTAGTACCATCGGTTTTACGAACATCACAACGGACTGTTCCAGAAAGATTTGGAGTAAAATTTGCTGTTTGTAAAGTTGTGGAACTGGTAGTAACTGGTGAACCTATTTGTGTATAGTAAGAACCACTATTACTAGAACACCATAATCCCCAAGTTGTATTAGCATCAGAACCGAATTTGGCGTGTTGAATGGTGATTGTTCCAGCGCCTGTGGTACGATCAAATAACATTGATAATTTACCAGAGTTGATAATTCTGGCAGACCATGTACCATTTTTTCTATCCGTTGATAAGTTACCAATTAAAGCATCATTAAAGTTCCAAGTACCTGAACTGAGGACAACATTACCAGCCGTATAAGCACCTTTATATCCCGATTCAAATCCTTCCGAAACTGTGGCAGCATAAGCTGAGAAATTCATCATGGAAACTACTAAGACCGTTCCACACGTAACTTGTAAACACGAATGCAGTTTAGACATAATTGATTTGGTAATTTAATTGATTGAGGATTAATCGAAACAAGCATCAATATTGTTGCCAAAACCCTGAAACTCTATTGATATCGTCACGATTTTATTGGGTTTCAGTTCTATTTTGGAAAATTGGCAATAGTATTAAGCATTAAAAGTATTTTCTACTGTTACCAGTATTAAGATTTACTTTTTATGACTTATTACTTAGCTAATCCTACAGTAAGTATATTAATGACAAGTTAACAAAAATGTAAAAATAAGTACAATAAAAGCTACTAGTGTATTTATGTAAAAACCTTAGTTCTGCATCAAAAATACTATAGGAATCCGATTTGATTCTTGAACAAAATTACGTATTTGTAGGGTGCGTTAGCGTTTCGCGTAACGCACGAAATCCTTAAGAATGGTGCGTTACGCTATCGCTAACACACCCTACGTATCTGTTCAAAAATCAAATAGTAGCTCTATAGAATTAATACTTAGTTAGAACATAAGCATTTTTACTTAATTAGATAGAGTTAGTCAATTTCAAACCTTTTATTGGCAAGGTTTTATCCTACTGAGTTATATTGTATCCGATACAGAACAGCCATAAGGATTCGATACTGCTATTGAAATATAATCTAAGACTAATAAAAATTTAACCTCCATAACTAATATCATTAATTATCATGTTTTTATATCGGAATCAAACTTAGTAATTCAGTAAGTTTTTGCAATTTACTCACAGCAATAGATATATTTATATTAAACAATATCTGTGTTGGCAAATGTTTCCTATAAGATTTATCATAGTATCAATGTCTCTCCTCGCTGGAATTACATCTCCTAAGAATGTATCGGCTCAAGTGTCAAATATTATTCTTGGTAATGGTAGTCAGTGTGGGTTATCCATTTCCGGTGGATATTCTCGTCAAGAAAATAAGAGTGAAAATTTCCCTAGCAATAATAATAACAATAATAATATTTTCCAAATCGTAACTACATTAAACACAAATCCTTGTGCTAATCAACGTGATCTAGAAATAATCAGACAAGATAGTGAAAAACAACGGGAAATAATCAGACAAGATAGTGAAAAACAACGGGAAATAATCAGACAAGATAATGAAAAGCAACGCGAAGCCATGAGAACATATTCTCAAATTATTAATACTTGTATCAACGCCCGATCGCAAGCCATACAAAAAGAGATTAACCCTGATGTTATTTGTAATCTTAGAGAATTAGTTTCTGAATTAAGTAACTTTTCGCCTATCTTAAACTCTAAGTAGGTTTTGCTGAATCAGTATTTTTGTTTTTACTCTACCCTTGTCACCTTCATACCCCAAGGATCAGTAGAAACGTCCAAATCTTGTAATAAAAGCTCACTAAGAAACCGAGCGGGCAGTAAAAGTTTGATCTAACTCTAATTGTCCCATTTCCGAACGAATTTGAGTTAATACCAAATTTACTATCGCCGACTGGAGATTTTCCACCCGATACCAGGCTTTTTCCATATCTACAATTCGCCTGGGGGCATTTTTTTGTTATAACTACTGCACAGTTAATATTTACGAAAAAAACAATCCCCATGACATACAATTTTGAGTAAGTCGGGTTAAGCGAAAACTCTAACAATTGGGTTTTCTTGCCTTCGCGTAACTTAGGTAAATATTGTCTTATATTTTTTCAGTCCTGACCAGTTAAATTTAATTATTCTTTTAATTATGATTTCTACCCAACGGGTGATGAATTGCCCAAATTCAGAATGTGATCAGCCAATTAACTCTATGGGGGATACTATTTGCGATCGCTGTCAAACTTCTCTAATTTACCGCTATCTCTGGGCAACTGGCAACCAAGCCGCAGAAATTCCCCCAGGAACAAAGGTAGCAGATAGATATGAAGTCATGAAGCCGCAAATTTGGCTAGATACCCAACCAGCAATTTTACCAAATATCCCCACAGAACTACCAAATATCGTTATTCCCTATTTGCGCTTGTATTCAAAAAGTTTGCATATTCCCCAAGCTTATGGATTTACTTGCTTAGAAGCAGCAGATAGTGAGATTCTTTTACTAGAAAATGCCCCCATAGATGAAACAGGCTGCATTTACCCCACCATTAGCGACTCTTGGGAACAAGCATCTCCCGTCAGACAAGTTTACTGGTTATGGCAAATTCTCCAATTGTGGACACCCTTATCAGAATTGGGAGTTGCCCAAAGTTTATTATTAGCAGATAATTTATGTGTACAGGGTTGGTGTATTCGCTTATTGGAACTGTATCAAAACACAGAACAACCGACTTTACAAGATTTAGGTAATTTTTGGCGGCATTGGGTGACAATAGCAAGAACCACCATTGCCCCAAAATTACAGTCCATAGTTGACTTAATGTGTCAATCGGGAATTGATTTAGAAATCATTAATACTCAAGTTAATGAATTATTACTGATAACAGCCGCAGACTTACCTTTATTTTTAACCATAGCTGGGGCAACAGATCCAGGACCTATTATTAAACATAACGAAGATGCTTGTTATCCCAGTCATTCTAGAGATATAGATGATAAATTACCACCACGACTATCAATCATTTGTGATGGGATTGGTGGCCATGAGGGTGGTGAAGTTGCGAGTCAATTGGCGCTACAGTCTCTTAAATTGCAAATGCGGGCTTTACTGGCAGAAATAAGCGAACAAACAGAAATATTAACCCCAGCTTTATTATCTCAGCAAATAGAGTCTTGTTTGCGAGTTATTAATAATGTAGTGTGGTCACGCAATGACGAGCAAAAACGCCAGGGGAAAGAACGCATGGCCACAACTTTGGTGATGTCATTGCAGATACCTCAAAGAGTAGTGATATCTTCGGGACAACAATTAGAAAATTCCCATGAACTGTATGTAGCGCATATTGGTGATAGTCGGGCTTATTGGATCACCCAGAATTATTGTCAACTGCTGACTGTAGATGATGATATGGTAAAACGAGAGGTAAGTTTAGGAAAAAGTTTGTATCGTCAAGCACTGCAAATACCTGAAGCTAAAGCCCTGACACAAGCACTAGGCACAAAAGAAGCTGAATTTCTCAACTTTTCCGTTCAACGATTTATTATAGAAGAGGATGGGATTTTATTACTTTGTTCTGATGGATTAAGCGATCGCAACTTAGTAGAACAATCATGGCAAGATTACGCAATTCCCGTCCTGACAGGAGATTTAACCATAGAAGATGCTACCCAGGAATTAATCAAACTGGCGAATGAAAAGAATGGACAAGATAATATATCTGTAGTATTGACTCTTTGCCGTGTTGCCAAACCATCCACAATGGCAATTATACCCGCACCTCCAGCGGAAATTATTCCTCCCCCACCAATAGCCATTCCCGATTCAGAAGCCTTAATTATATCAGCATCCATAGAAACAGATTTAACAGTAAGTTCCCAAGCCCTTCTCGATTTAAATCTGACAGAAAAAGCGACAGCAGCGATAAAACCACCTAAAGGTAGAGGTTTGGCTTTATTTACAGGATTATTAGTTTTATTAGTAGGAAGTACCACCCTCGGTTTATTTGCTTGGTGGCAATTGTCTCCTCAATCTTTCTCACAAGTCTGTCGGCAACTTCCGCAAAAGGTGCGAGAATTTTGCCCAGGACGGGAATAATAGCGCGATGTATTGTAAAATTGGGTTTGCCATTAAATCATGCTGGATTTCATCAAATTAGCTGTGGAGATGGTTTAGGAAAAACAAAACTTAGATAAAATAATACTATGAAAGTAGGCGATCGCGTGCGTGTTAAAGAATCAGTAGTAGTTTATCATCATCCTGAACATCGTGGTCAGGATTTTGACATTAAAGGTACAGAAGGAGAAGTCGTAGCTATTGTCACCCAATGGCAAAATAGACCTGTAAGTGCAAACTTTCCTTTCTTAGTGCAGTTTAGCAAAAAATTTAAAGCCCATTTACGCGATTTTGAACTAGAAAGCATTTAGAGTCAGTGGTCAGTGGTCAGTGGTCAGTGGTCAGTGGTCAGTGGTCAGTTGGAAGAATTTATTCTTTTGTTCCCTGTTCCCTGTTCCCTGTTCCCTGTTCCGGTGTATTCCCAACAATGCAAATTAATATGGCTACCTGCAACTACAACCGCAGCCGCAAAATTTTCTGCTGGGGTTAATTCTTTTAAACTCCAATCTCCTGATACCAGTAATTGAGTGGGTTGATTTGGTGTCAAACAAATTTCAATTTCTTCTAACTGCACCAAACCATCTCCTGTAGCTTTTAAATAAGCTTCTTTGCAAGTCCAGTAACGAAAAAATATTTGTTTTTGTTCATTGGAAGAAACTAATCGTAGATATTCATATTCTCTAGGAGAAAAGAATCTTTTTGCAAGACTTTCCAAATCCGACATAGTGCGAATATATTCTAAATCCACACCAATTTGCTGTTGATAACTTACCCCACATAAAGCCAAATGTTGAGAATGAGATAAATTAAATAATAAACCTTTATCAGCAAACTTAGCCGCTAATAAAGGCTTACCACGGGGCTGATATTCAAATTCCACCTCTTTTGGATCAATATCCAAATATTGCCCTAAAATAGCGCGAAGAGAACCACGTCCAGCGATAAATCTTTGCCGATGTTCAGGAAAATAAAACCTTTCGGCGCGAGCAATTTCATCACTAGATAAAGTTTCCCGAAAAGATTGTAATTGAGATTCTGAGTGATGTAAATTAATCCGCCAAATATGCACATCATCTAATAATAAATTTAAGTTTTTGGGTGCAGGTAGCCAATTAAAATTAAACACAGTCACGTGGCTTTACTCCAAATTAAAAATTAATAATTAGGGTTTTCTGAATAACAGAGAAGCCAAATATCTAATATGGGCAGGCAGGATGCCCACCCCACAATAAGTATAATATTCTTGTGGGGTGGGCTTCTAGCCTGCCCAGAGTCAACAATATTATTTTGATATTATTTCAGCCCATCTACTTAAATATACTTCAGTAAATTATTCCTTCTTCTTCCTTCTTCCTTCTTCCTTCTTCCTTCTTCCTTCTTCCTTCTTCCTTCTTCCTTCGTGTACTTCGCTCCTTCGTGGTTCAGTCGGGGCGTATTACTTCGTGGTTCAGTAGGGGCGTATTGCAATACGCCCCTACCAACTCCTGATTACGGGTGATTTCTATCCACTGCAAAACGCGATTCCAAGCCCACCATTGATCAGGATCACCATATTGATTTTGACATTTTTTGCTACTCACGTAACCAACATGGCCACCGTAGCGAGTGAGTAACAAATCTATATCGGGATTATTCCTGGCAGCAGTTTCTAAATCAGGAATAATTGCCGGATCAAATAGAGGGTCATCAGCAGCATATAAAATTAAAGTTGGTTTAGATATTTTAGGTAACAATTCCAACCCACTGCTGGCTTGATAATAATCGGCAACGGTGGCAAAACCCAGACGTTCAATTACGAGTTCTTCATCAAATCCCCAAATACTATTAGCCCTTTCAATAGATTCTGGATTGAGAGATTCAGGATAAACAGCATGAATTTTCCAGGCTAGTTTTTTCAATTCCTGAGCAATGCGAGATTCAACATATTTACCAAATGGATGTGTAACCAAATAACTTAATGAGCGGAAAGAATCCAAACTGGGACAAATCACCGCTCCACCGGCAATATCAATGTCTTTGGGTGCTAAATCCGCAGCAGCTTTCACTCCCCACAAAGCCAATTGTCCACCTAAAGAATAACCTGTAAACCAAAATTGTGGCGGACAACCCATTTTGGCGGCAGTTTCGGCAATTCTGACAAAATCTTCCCCTTCATACAAACCGTCAGAAGTCAATGTTGGCGATAATTCTGCGGTTTTACCATGCGCCCGCCAATCAAATAACACCACAGCATAACCTTGAGCATAAGCCTTGCGTCCCAAAATTCGCAAAAACCATTGCTGGTCTAATTCTCCAGTAATACCATAAGTGCCAACAATTGTACTATGGGCATTTGGAGGGATAGCAACCTGACCAAAAATTGGCACACCTTGACCACCTTTGAAAATAACCTCGTGATATTTTGGTTCTGGATGAGTAATTTTACTCTCCCAATCACGATTAGCCCATAAAGCTGTATAGGTAGTCATGGTCACGCCATTTTGCAAAAAATAGGGCGGCGAATACTCGTATTTATACATAAAGATAAAGTGATGAGTTTTACAATTATTTTATTTTAAGATTTATATTAGGTTTAACATATTTTTTATAATTAAGATGGTAATGTTTTTATATATCAAGGAAAACAACGGTTTACGGTTTGCTTGATGATCTAATTATCCCTCAGCTTTTCCCCAGAATTAGCGTAGCGAAATTTTGGCAGTTGGGGGAGCGTTATCCTTAAATAAAGTAGTTATAATTTTTTAAGAATGCCGAGGATTCTTGTCATAGATGATGACCTAGCGATTTCAGAACTTGTTGCCGTCAACTTGGAAATGGCGGGCTACGATGTTAGTCAAGCTGAAGACGGCATTAAAGGTCAAGCTCTAGCTCTCCAGCTACAACCTGACTTAATTATGCTCGATCTCATGTTACCGAGAGTAGATGGGTTTACAGTTTGTCAACGCTTGCGCCGGGATGAACGCACTTCTGAAATTCCGGTATTAATGTTGACTGCTTTGAGTCAAACCCACGACAAAGTAGAAGGGTTTAATGCTGGTGCAGATGACTACCTGACTAAACCCTTTGAGCTAGAAGAATTGTTGGCGCGGGTACGGGCTTTATTACGACGCACTGACCGGATTCCCCAAGCTGCAAAACATAGCGAAATTCTTAACTATGGACCAATTACCCTTGTTCCCGAAAGATTTGAGGCTATCTGGTTCAAAGCAACGGTGAAACTGACTCATTTAGAGTTTGAGTTACTGCACTGTTTGTTACAACGTCATGGACAAACTGTTTCCCCCAGCGAAATCCTCAGAGAAGTTTGGGGTTATGATCCTGATGATGACATTGAAACTATTCGGGTACATATTCGCCACTTGAGGACAAAACTCGAACCCGATCCTCGTCACCCATGCTACATTAAGACCGTCTACGGTGCAGGATATTGTCTGGAATTACCTAGTGTACCTCCTAGTTTTGAAGGAACTGTTGCTACGGTTGGGGAGTAGGGGAGTGGTTAATAACCTAATGAGCAATGAGCAATGGCCAATAACTGAAAACTATGATATAATTAGTAGTTCTCTAAAACAGTGCTGGGTGAAGAACGTAGAGACAGATAAACTCAGCACATCTACACACTCAGCACTAAAAGAACTCTAGTTTATGGCATTGCCAATTGTTGCAATTATCGGTCGCCCAAATGTGGGCAAATCTACCTTTGTGAATCGTCTTGCCGGAGATCAAACGGCGATAGTCCACGATGAACCAGGGGTAACACGCGATCGCACTTATCGTCCAGCTTTTTGGAATGATCGGGAATTTGTGGTAGTAGACACAGGTGGCTTAGTTTTTAACGATGACACCGAATTTCTTCCCATGATTCGCCAACAGGCTTTAACGGCTCTTTCAGAAGCCTGTGCTGCTATTTTTGTAGTAGATGGGCAAGCTGGTTTGATGCCCGCAGATGAAGAAATTTCTGAATGGTTACGTCAACAACCGTTACCCGTACTACTGGCTGTGAATAAGTGTGAATCTCCAGATCAAGGAGCCATTCAAGCCGCTGAATTTTGGGAATTAGGACTAGGTGAACCTTTCCCCCTTTCCGCTATTCATGGTAGCGGTACAGGGGAAATCCTGGACGAGTTAATGAATCACATTCCTCTGATAGTAGAAGAAGAGGAAAATAAAGAAATTAAAGTTGCCATTATTGGCAGACCAAATGTAGGCAAATCGAGCTTACTAAATGCTTTTGTTGGTGAAGATAGAGCTATTGTCAGTCCTATTTCTGGAACAACCAGAGATACAATTGATACAATAGTTGAACGAGGTGGGCAAACCTACAGGTTAATTGATACTGCTGGTATTCGCAAAAAGAAACATATAGAATACGGTACGGAGTTTTTCAGTATTAACCGCGCTTTTAAAGCTATTCGTCGTTGTGATGTGGTTTTATTGGTGATTGATGCCGTAGATGGCGTAACTGAACAAGATCAAAAATTAGCAGGGCGCATTTTAGAAGAAGGTCGCGCTTGTGTTGTTGTTGTTAATAAGTGGGATGCTGTGGAAAAAGACTCTTACACGATTTATGATCATGAAAAAGAGTTAGAATCACGGTTACATTTTACTGAATGGGCAGATACCATTTATGTGAGTGCTGTCACGGGACAACGGGTAGAAAAGATTTTAGAATTGGTAAATACAGCGGCTGAGGCACACAAACGCCGTGTAAGTACATCAGTAATTAATGAAGTTCTGGAAGATGCTATCAGTTGGCATTCACCACCGACTTCACGGGGTGGTCGTCAAGGTAAAATATACTATGGTACTCAGGTGAGTAGTCAACCTCCTTCCATAGCTCTGTTTGTCAATGACAATAGCCGTTTTAATGACAATTATCGCCGCTACATTGAACGCCAATTCCGTAAACAGTTGGGCTTTCAAGGTACACCCATTCGGCTATTTTGGCGCAGTAAGAAAGTTAGAGAAATGGAAATTGGCGGTCCAAATCGAGCTACTCGTGTAAAATAGGAAACGTAAGGAGTCAGGAGTTAGTCAGAAGAAGCCAGGGAATAAATTCCCTGTCTAAAAGCTAAAGTCGGTTAAAACCGACTGTTTTACCTTTATTTATTCTAAAAATAGGATAATTTTTGATTTTGAGTTAATCAGAGTGCGTTTTAACGGACTTTAGCTATTAGACCGGAAATTTATTTCTGGGTGGGTTACTGACAACTGACAACTGACCAATGACAACTGACTAAATATGGACTTATTGCGATCGCTCCCTCTCGGACTTTATTTAGAAGAACCGCAAACTTGGTTACACAAACTCGATCCGCGAGTGAAGTTGATTTGGTTATTAAGCTTTCTAAGTAGTTATATTGTCGCTAATAACTATTGGCGGGTATTACTGGTATTACTACTAATTACCTTTACTGTATTTGCTAGAATTCCTCTGAGGGTGTGGCGACAACAAATGGGCTGGTTGTTGATACTATCATTTATGGTCTTAGTCATCGGCTCAATTAGTCCTGATGGATTAGGTGTAAGTTATCAATCCCGCTTACCTGCAAATGAACAAATCCTCACTCAACCAATACCTGATAAAAATACCCAAGTTACCCCAGAAATAGCAGACAGTAATAAAAAATATAGTTATGTGCTATTTCAGAAAGGATTTGTGAAAATAAATCGCCGTTCTTTGGATTTAGCAATTAGTTTGAGTACAATAGTTTTTACATTAATCTACAGCACTAATTTATATTTACTCACAACCGCACCGGAAGAAATCACTTCTGGTTTAGAAAGTTTAATGCAGCCTTTACGAAGGTTCAATATTCCCGTTACAGAAATTACCCTAACTCTAACTTTATCCTTGCGGTTTATTCCCCTAGTTTTAGAAGAAATTCAAAACTTAGTTCGTTCGGTGATGACTAGGGCAATTAATTGGAAAAAGCTAGGATTAAAAGGAGGAGCAAAAGTTTGGTTAATTGTGACTGAAAGATTATTAGAAAATCTGCTTTTGCGGGCGGAACAAATGGCAAATGCGATGATGGTAAGGGGTTTTACCAGTCCCAATGAGCATCGAGTCAGATGGCAAGAGTTAAAATTAAAAATAGGTGATTGGTTAGCGATCGCAACTTTAATAGTATTTTGGGGAATTAGGATAGCTTTCGGTGCTGATGGTACAGCTTAACATAAGCCTAACATCAGACTCAGATCCCCGACTTCTTGGAGAAGTCGGGGATCTTGTAATTATTTTTTAGTGCTGAAGATGGTAGTAAACATCATCAACATTCCCCCTGCCAAAATAATAATGGCTAATCCCCCAGTCACTAAATCTAAAGTATTATTGTCTATGTTCATATTATTGCTGCTCATTTAAATCATCCATTATGAATAATAATACACAACTACAAATTATTCTTTCTAATTCAATTATTGCTACCGTCTTACCTGCAATAGAGCAACTCGATTTACCTAACTGGTGGTTGGCTGGGGGTGCAGTCAGAAATACAGTTTGGCGATCGCTTTTTGGGCAAGAATGTAATTTATTTATCAAAGACTTTGATATTGCGTTCTTTGATGATGTCGGAAATCGTGACCAAGAATTATTCGCCAAGTCTACGCTGAAAACACAGTTTCCTGAACAGGAGTTTGATGTCAAAAATCAAGCCAGTTTTGGGCATTGGCGAGGGGGAAGAATGACCTATAATAGCACAGAAGATGGAATTGAAAATTGGTTACATACGGCGACTGCTGTAGGAGTTCGCATGACTAAACAAGGAGAATGGCAATTTTTCACTCCCTACGGTCTAGATGATTTATTTAACGGGATTATTCAACCAACACCAATACATATTAATAATCCCCATGCTGATGAAAAAGCAGCCAGTTTTTTGCAAAAATGTCCTTGTTTGCGATCGCTAAAAGATGAATAACGATTTATGAACTCCCAACCAGAAGAAGATTTGCAACGTCGTCTCCAAAATCTAGAAGCAGAAATCAAATCTGCTCGTGTTAATGCTTCTCGACCAGAAGCACAGATACCTGTAGCCGGGTTTTCTCAATGGAATTTATATTTAGGAAGATCCAGAAATTGGTTTAATAGTTTATCAATAATTAAAAAGCTGGCAGTTACAGGTATAGTCATGTTGATAACTGTTTGGATGCTGCAAACAGTATTTGCTCTAGTTGCATCTGTCATTAGTCTGGCGATTTTGGCAGGGTTAGTGTATGTTGGATACAAATTTTTTATTGCTAATGGACAAGCAAAATAAGCAATAGCCTATTTTAATCATGCCAATGGTGGCGAAAAAAAATCACAGGTAATTATTTAATGGCGAATCCAATGATCGGCAAAAGTAGTAGTCAGTCTATCCGCCCCAAAGAACCGAAAAAATCCAAGATTACACCATTAGCAACCAGGCGTTTTGTGGCTTGGACGGTGGAAATAACACTCTTTGTTGCCAGTGGGTTAGTTCCTTATGCTTTGGGCGTATATGTAAATTCTCGTAGTGAGATCCGGCGAGTTCCTCTTAATCCTGTGTTAGTAATCACAGAAAAAGCGATCGCTAGACCCTTAGCATTACCTGTCAGTTATGGTATTCGCAACGTTGCTTGGCCGACGAATATCTTGTGGACGTTGGCCCTATTATTACCCATAGGACTCTCCGCGTGGCAATTGTATTTATTAGCTCAAACTGGTAGTACCATTCCCAAACGTTGGTTTGGTGTGCGAGTAGTTAACGCAGCCGGAACAGCCCCAGGTTTAGGCACAGTATTAGTCAGAGAAGGATTAGGGCGTTGGACTGTACCAGTTTCTGCCGCTTATTTGCTCTGGCGTTACAGCTTTGTTTTCCCCAACTTAGCTCTGTTTACATCTTTGACGATGCTAATGATTCTAGCAGAATCAAAGGGCTGGCCTATCCAAAAGCAGCGCCGCTCTTTTCATGATCAACTAGCAGGAACATACACAATAGATGTAACAAGCACTGTTACTCATCCTGGGGAGCAGTCAACAACAAACGGAGATGAGGTAGATAGTTCTTCAACTCAACAATCTAGTCCCAGTCCTTCCCTCAGAAATAACCCTAATCTCAGTCTGTTTTTAGTAGGGCTGACTAGCATGATTGCTGTGTTATCAACTTTAATTGGCACACAAATATATATCCAAACCCAAGAAAGCCAGCGTAGAAGAGAACAGACTAATATCGAACTGATTAAAACACTGAATCCCAACAACAGTGTTACCAGTGAAGACCGGCAAAGAGCCATTTTAGCTTTGGGTAGTATTGATAACAAGCAATCCATCAAATTATTAGTTGACTTATTAGTCAAAGAAACAGACCCCAAAACCCTGGATACTATTCAGCAAGCTTTAACTAATACTGGTTTTAAAGCCATCCCCGAATTAAACCGCATGAATCAGTTTATCGCTAGAGAACTAGGATCTATGGGTAAAAGTCCAAATTGGGAAGTTAGACAAAATCAGTTAATTCTCACTCAACAGGTAATTAATAAAATTCTGGCTATCTATAGTGGCAAAATTAACAAAATTGATTTGAGCGACGCTCAATTAGGTTCTCAAATATCTAGAGCAAAGCCCTTATTTAACCTGGTATTAAACAACATTGATTTATCAGGAATTGTTTTGAAATCTGCCAATCTTAACCAAGCCAATTTTCAAGGTAGCCGGTTCCGCAGTGTCGGTGAAGATGGACGTTGGGATACTTACGATGATGTAATTGCAGATTTAAATAACACTCAGTTAAAGCAAGCTAACTTCAGTAATGCCAATTTGAGTCGTGTTTCTATGAGTCGTAGTGATTTAAGTCAGGCTAATCTTAACAAAGCCAACTTATCCTACACCCGTTTATTTGCTGCTAATCTCAGCAGTACCCAGTTAGTGGGTACAGATTTAAGCAATGCAATTTTAGAAAATGCCATTCTGACAAATGCAGATTTAAGCAATGCTAATTTAACAGAAGCAAATTTATATGCTGCCCATTTAGTCCGTGTTTCTGCCATTGGTACACAATTAGCTTACGCAAATTTAACTAAAACTGATTGGCAAGGTGCAGATTTATCCGAATCCTATTTAGATTATGCTAATCTCAGTAATGCTAACTTAAGTGCTACTAGGCTCACTGGTGCTAATTTACGCTCTGCTAACTTAGAAAGCGCCAATTTGCGAAATGCTGATTTAAGTCGTGCTGATTTACGGGGAGCAAATGTTGCTGGAGCAGATTTTCAAGGCACAATTCTCTTTGTCGGTAAACAAAATCCCGCAGATCAATTTGTGGAAACACCTGATCTTGGTTCACAAAATGCCTCAATTAAAGGGGTAGATTTTGGTCAAGCTAAAAATCTAGATCCTCAACAATTGGCATTTATTTGTACTCAAGGTGGACTTCATTCTCGTTGTCCATAATGAGTATAGTAGGGAACAGGGAATAGGTGACAGGTGACAGGGAACAGGTAACAGGTAACAGGTAACAGGTACTCCCTTCACACTAGAAAAATATAGGTTAAATGAACCACGAAGGAGCGAAGAACACGAAGGAAGAAGATGGAAGAAGATGGATAATCTTATACTAGCAAGGGAGTAACCGCTGACAGGGAAGGAATTTTCTTTTTTCTTTTTTCTGATAGCGCAGCGTGGCGTTAGCCATACTTCTGAACAGGAACAGGTTAATGCAAAATTCAGCTTAAATTCACTTAAATTCAGATTGTGTGAGGAGTAGGGTAATGAAGCATTTTCAGTGTTGGCTTGGGGTGATAGGAATGGGAACAGTTTTGAGTTTAGCTGTAAACTCTCAACCAGTACAAGCTCAAGTAGCTTATGGTAGCTATGTTGGTATTGCTCCTACGGTGGGATTGACTAATGGTAATCAATTAGGTGGAGTTCTGGCTTTTCGCTACAAATTACTGGAAAAACCTATTTCTTTCCGCGCTCAAGCTTTAATTGGTAAGGGAACAGCCATAGTCCCAACTGTTTCCTATGATATTCCTCTCAACTGGCAAACTGATGCTTATTTAGGCGCTGGTTTAGTCTTAACTAGTGGTGATACGGCTTCTCCTGTAGGTAATAAAGTTAGCTTTGCTTTGCAACCAGGAATTGATTACGTTATTCCTAAGAGTAATACTGTGATTTTTGGTAATGCTATTATTGCCTTTGATGCCTATCGGAATAGTGGTGGTACGGCTGTATCTTTACAAGGTGGAGTTGGTTTAAGGTTTTAATTCGTAATTGTTCATGGGTAAGCATTTTTTTTTGATTTTTAATTCTTGAAAATATGGTACTAAACCGAGAAAAAGTAGAGTTTTACTTAACAGATTTAGAAACTCCTGTAGGTAAGGTAATTAGTGTAACTATTGCTTTATTGGTTTTAGTATCTTCGGGAATTTTTGTCGCGGAAACTTATGATCTCTCTCCAGATACTCGCTTCGAGTTAAGATTATTAGATGATTGTGTATTAATAATTTTTGCGGTGGAATATTTACTCCGCTTATGGAGTACAAAAGATAAAATTAAATATATTCTGAGTTTTTATGCAATTATTGATTTAATGTCAATTTTGCCATCTTTTATTGGCTTAGTAGATATTAGTTTTATCCGATTATTAAGATGGTTCAGAATCTTACGTTTACTGCGATTTATTGACAAAAAGGTTTTAATTGGTAGTATCAGCAATCAAGATAGTGTAATTTTTGCGAGAATATTATTTACTTTATTTGCCATAGTTTTTGTTTTTTCTGGGTTAATTTATCAAGTTGAGCATCCTGTTAATCCAGAAAGTTTTGATACTTTTTTAGATGCTTTTTATTTTTCAGTCGTGACAATGACAACGGTGGGATTTGGTGATGTGACACCAATTTCTGAATTAGGTCGGTTACTAACAGTATTGATGATTTTAACAGGAGTGGCTTTGATTCCTTGGCAGATTGGTGACTTAATTAGACGATTGGTAAAAACTGCAAATCAAGTGGAAACTGTTTGTCAAGGGTGCGGTTTAGCATTTCATGACACAGATGCCGGATTTTGTAAAAAATGCGGTGAGCAATTAAAAATTAAAGCAGGAATCAGAACGGATAAAACAGATTTATTTATGTTATAAAATGAAGTGCTGAATGTGGGTTAAGACATCAAATCTTGAGAAACAAACGACAATGAGATATGAAAGATAATACAGTTTTTTTTGCTAGATAAATTATTGAATAAAAATTACTCAATTAATATTGTCAATATTAAAGCAATTCTTCTGAGTGGACTATTAGTAATTACTAAGCTAAAACGCACCTAATTTAAATATTCGGGCGGGCAGGATGCCCACCCCACAATATTTAGACTTATTGAGATTATACAATTTAAATGCGGAACAGCTTACCACATTTCCTATCCAAGCACAGGAAATCAAACCTAAAACCCAAAATATTACCCCTAATATTATTCCCCCAGCACCACAAAGAGAATTTAGGGGTGCATGGATAGCTACTGTATTAAATATAGATTGGCTTTAACTTATTTTATGTCTTCTGCTAAAGGAATAAAAAATATTGTTAACATACCTGGAACAGTTGCTAAACAAACTAACACAAAGAATAATGGATATCCTAATGATTGTTGAATTTGTCCACTAATTGCTCCTGGTATCATTAAACCTAATGCCATTAATCCTGTAGATATGGCAAAATGAGAGGTTTTATGTTCACCTTTAGAAACATACATTAAATAGACTGTAAAGGCTGTAAAACCTACACCATAACCAAATTGTTCTAGGGAAACTAGAGGATAAACAAATTTTATTGCTGGTTTAGCATAAGCCATATATACATAAAAAACATCTGGTAAATTTAAGGCTAAAGCCATCGGTAATAAACATTTTTTTAGTCCAAACTTAGCAATTAATAAACCACCTAAAATTCCCCCGCATATCAGAGAGATAACCCCAAAAGTACCGTAAACTAAACCAAATTCTTGGGTAGATAAACCTAAGCCTCCCAATTCTGGTTTATCTAATAAAAATAAAGAAGCTACTTTAATTAACATTGCTTCACCAAATCTGTAAAGCAAAATGAATGCTAAGATTATTATTATTTTGTGTTGCCTAAAATATGAAACAATAATCTCGATAAAAGGTATTTTATTAATATTTGATTCTGAATTGGTTTTTAAGTTATTATTATTTGATTCCGGTGTTGGTAAAATGAAGAAATGAAACACAAATAAAAAGGCGAAGATCACAGCAGCTATACCGATGACAATACTCCAACTTAAGGCAATATTCTGAGTTGATTCTTCTAAATAACCTGCTAAGAAGACTAAAAAGCCTGTACTAAATAAAATTGCAAATCTATAAAACAATGAACGAATTCCCACAAACACAGCTTGCTGTTCTGGGTGTAAAGCCAACATATAAAAACCATCTGTGGCAATATCATAGGTAGCAGAAATAAATGCCGCAATGGTCAATATTCCTAGAGATATAAAGAAGAAATTGGGAAGATGGAAAGATAATGCTAAAAAACTCAAACAGAAAAACATGATAATTTGCATGGTCAATAACCATTTTCGTTTGGTAGAATAAATATCCACAAATGGCGACCAAAACATTTTTAAAATCCAGGGAAAACTGATTAAACTTGTCCAAAAAGCAATTTGCGTATTATCTATTCCCAGTTTTTTGTAGAAAATAACTGATACTGCATTAATAATCATGTAGGGTATCCCTTCGCCGAAATAAAGGGTAGGGATATAAAACCAAGGGGAAAGAGATGTAGTTTTATTAGTCATAGATTTGATTTTCAAAATAAATAGTTCCCCTGATATACAACAGGAGTTAACCAGAAATTATATGACTTTTTTTGTCTAATGAGTAATTTTGAATGTTAAGTTTGAGAGTGTATAAGTACATGATTTTTGATGTTCTAGCTTTATTCAGCAATTGCTAATTAGAATATAAGTAAACATACAGTACCTTACAGGTTGTAATTGTCTTCCTTCTCAACCCCGCACTTCTGACTCCTCAATTATGTTACTTAATTCTTTGATGGAAACCAATAATTTAGAACAAGCGATCGCTTACAATCCATTGATTGTGACTCCTGATACATTAGTAACTGATGCGATCGCGCTGATGAGTAATGCCAGAAAAACTTGTACCATGGAAAATATCAGTGGTAATACTAATTATTTGTTAGCTGATGCTCGTGCTAGTTGTGTACTGGTAATGGAGGACAAGCAACTAGTAGGAATTTTTACTAAGCGAGATGTAGTCCATCTTAGTGCTGAGGGGAGACAAATTGGGGGAGTGGTGATTAGTGCTGTCATGACTCACAGTGTAATTACCATTCAACAATCAGATTGCAACGACTTATTTGCAGTATTAGACCTGTTTAGGCGACATCGGATTCGTCACTTACCAATCTTGGATGATGATCACAATCTACTGGGACTGATTACCCACGAAAACTTACGTCAGTGATGAAGAAATTCGAGAAATAGAATACCGGATGTGCGATCGCTTTGGTAATTGGCATTGGTTTCTGAGTCACGATACCGTATTTAATCGGGATAGTAACAACCTCCCCAAACAAATTATCGGTGCAGCTTCAGAAATTAGCGAGCGGAAGCAAATTGAAGCCAAACTGCGGCAAAGCAATGATGAATTAGCCCAAGCTACCAAACTCAAAGACCAGTTTATCGCCAATATGAATCATGAATTGCGTACCCCTCTAAACGCCATTTTAGGAATGTCGGAAGGCTTGCAAGAAGAAGTTTTTGGAAAACTTGGTCCTCTGCAAAAACGAGCAATCAATACTATTGAATCCAGCGGAAAACACCTATTAGAATTGATTAATGATATTCTTGATTTATCAAAAATAGAAGCTGGAAAACTAAAGTTACAACTTGTGGCTGTTAGTTGTAGCTCCCTTTGTGATTCCAGTCTTATTTTTGTTCAACAACTGTCACTTCAAAAAAATATCGAGATTAGCGTGAAAGTAGCAGCCAATCTACCGGAAATTATCGTTGATGAACGCCGGTTTCGGCAAATATTGATTAATTTACTCAACAACGCTGTTAAATTCACCCATAATGGTGGCAAAATTCAACTAGTAGTTGAGCAGGTAGAAGAAAACAAGGAACAGGAACAGGAAGAAGAGGATAGGAAACAGGGAGAAATAATTACTAATTACCCATCAGCTTCTTCTCAATGGATACGATTCTCAGTTATTGATAACGGTATTGGTATTGCTGAAGCTAATTTGGATAAACTTTTTCAACCATTTATGCAAATAGACAGTAGCTTAAACCGTCAACATAATGGTACGGGATTGGGTTTATCTTTAGTGCGTCAACTGGTAGAACTACATGGAGGTAAAATCACAGTCACAAGTGAGATTGATCATGGTAGTTGTTTTCAAATAGATATACCATACAGAGAAAAACCGAAAATCAGAAATTATATCTTGCCAAATGCAACGCACAATCAAGAAGCTAGTGCATCAATTACTGTTAACTATATTCATAAAAATTCTTCTGCCATAATTTTCTTCAGTAACGATACTAAAGCGAATATTATTACAATTTCTAATTATCTAGAAGCTAGAGGATATCGGATTATTTTAGCCCAAAATGACGAAGAATGTGTAAATATGACAAAAGCAGAAAACCCTAATCTTATTCTTATAGATATCCCCGTATCAAAGATAGATGGTATAGAAACAATTAAATTACTCCGTACAGACAAGCAAATTCAGCAGATCCCAATCATTGCTTTACATAGCTTAACTATGTCCAATAATGAGAGTGATGAACAAAGCTATCAGAAACAATGTATCAATATGGGAGTAAATGAATATTTTACTAAACCAGTCAAATTGAAAATTCTTCTTGATAAAATTCAAACCTTACTAAATTAACACTAATTTTTATATATACCTATGCTTCCTAAAATTTTAATTATTGATGATGAACCTGATAATTTTGATGTGATTGAGACCTTATTAGATAATCAAGGTTATGAATTAAGCTATGTTAACAATGCACAACAAGCTCTAGAACTTTTAGATTATTTCCAACCGGATGTAATTTTATTAGATGTGATGATGCCAGAAATGAATGGGATCGAATTTTGTCACAAATTTAAGTCCAATTCTCATTGGAAACATATTCCCATAATTATGGTGACAGCCCTTGCTAGTAAAGAAGATTTATCCCAATGTCTATTAGCAGGTGCTGATGATTTTATCACTAAACCCATTAATGGATTAGAATTACGTTCGCGGACGCGTTCTATGCTCAGAATTAAACAACAATATGATGCTTTACAAGAAATTTTATATTTACGAGAAGACCTTTCTAATATGATAGTTCATGATTTGCGAAATCCGCTCACGGCTATCATTATGTCTGCGGAAATTTTGCAAGTTACAGAATATTCAAAAGAACGTCAAGAAAAAAAAACCAGTCAAATTATTACTAGCGCCCAAAAATTACAATCCATGATTGATAGTTTATTGATCATGGCAAAATTAGATTCAGGTAAAATTACACTTCAACGTCAAGATACTGATATTTTTAATATTTGTTCTACTGCTATTGCTGATATTGAACTAACTATAACTAAAAAAAATATAGCCCTAATTACTAAACTACCACAACCTGGAATTACAGCTAGTTTAGATCCCCATCTTTTCCGAAGAGTAATTGATAATTTACTTTCTAATGCAATTAAATTCACCCCAGAAAAAGGTCAAATTTTTTTTGTTGCTGATTACACATCATCAGGAAAATTCATCCTCCAAATTAGTGATACTGGTTCAGGTGTAAAACAAGAATTAAGAGAAGTGATTTTTGCCAAATATGAAGTAGGAAATCTTATTACAGGTGCATATCAAATTGGCTTAGGTTTGGCTTTCTGTAAAATGGTTATCGAAGCTCATGGAGGATGTATTAAGGTAGAAGAAAATTATCCAACTGGGGCAATTTTCATAGTTGAAATTTAGAAGTAGGAGTCACCGAGTCACCGAGTCAGGAAGAAGAAGGAAGAAGAAGGAAGAAGAAGGAAGAAGAAGGAAGAAGAAGGAAGAAGAAGGAAGAAGAAGAAAAAGAAGGGGTTAGGAATTACAGCTATTTCCAATCATATAAGGTACATCTTAGCCCCCTCATCGCTTGTGGGGAGGGGGTTGGGGGTGGGGTTCTTGTTCCGGGTTTGATGACAATTTGCTGTAAATCAATTTTCTACAGCAGGAGATTCAAAACTTATATCTTCATACACATTTTCTGTAGGACAGCGGAAATCTACACTTGCTAAATGCACATTTTCCCCTTGTCCATAACTATAAAATACCCATTGTCCTTCGGAATTTCGCCGGAAAATTTCGACATTTATCCGGGTTTGACTTACCAATACATATTCCTGAAGTGATTCTAAGTGACGATAATCAGCAAATTTATCACCTCTATCAAAGGCTTCTGTGCTGGGAGATAACACTTCAATAATTAAACAGGGATAACGCAAAAAGTTATGAAAAGCCTTATCTTTTTGGTCGCAACTGACTATGATATCAGGATAATAATAGGTGTTAATTGATTCAATGTCTGCTTTAGTATCGGCAATGTAAGCTTGACATCCACTACCACGCAGATGATTTCTCAGCATAGCAAAGACATTGCCAGTAATAATGACATGAGTATTACTAGCCCCTGCCATTGCGTATACTTCTCCGTCTCTGTATTCATGCTTGATAGGGCTGGTTTCTTCCCATTGGAGATATTCTGCGGGGGAAAGATAGTTATAGTTGGGAGTGGCAATCATAGTATTAATTAGGTGATAATTTGGGATGTGTTTCTGAGTATTTGGTGACTATGGCAGAAACTTCTGGGTTATAAAGTCGCAGATAATTCCAGTAGTTTCCGAAAACTTGGCGAACGTAATTTTTAGTTTCATCAAAGGGAATTTCTTCCACAAACTCATCTGGATCTTTTTTAGGGATGGTTTGCAGCCATTTAGCAACGTTACCAGGTCCGGCATTATAACTAGCGATCGCTAACATGGAATTATTGCCATATTGTTGATGGGTATAATCTAAATACCAAGTCCCTAACATAATGTTATCGTTAGGATTTTCTAAATTAATTTTTTTAAAATCTACACCAATTTGTGGGGTTATCCATGCTCCTGTACTGGGCATAACCTGCATTAAACCAGTTGCCCCGACGGGGGATTTAATTTTTGCCTGAAAGCGGGATTCTTGCCGCATTAAAGCTGTAACTAATAGGGGATTCAATTGACGGGAAGTAGACCATTTTTCAATTTCTTTAAAATAAGGAAAAGGATAACGGGCTTGCCAATAGATACTTTGTTGACTTAAAGCTTGATATTCGGCTTTTTCTGCTGGTGTTTCCCGGTCTTCTAATTTAGCAATTTTGTCAATCCCAATGAGATATTCACCTTTGGTTAACCTCATTAATCCTTCGGTAAATTGTTCAGCAACACTGGGCTGATTTTTATTTTTAAATTCTGTTTCCCATTGCAACCAAGCATCACGATCTTGTCCCAGTAAATACAATTCATGGAAAGTCTCAGAACCCGCTGGAGGAACAGGACGTTGCGGAGGGATAATTGTCGGATTCATCACGCGCAGATTGTTAAAATCCCCCACATTTAAACCCAAAATACTCGCAGAACGCCAAGCATAATAAGATTGAGGAAATTCACTAATTACAGACTTATAAGCAGTAATAGCTTCCTGTTGTTTACCTAGTGTCGTTGCCCATTTGCCTACCCAAAATCCGGCTCTAGGAGCTAAAATACTGGTTTTATTATTAATAGTAATTGGTTGCGCCCATTGCCATGCCCCTAAATAGTCATTGTTTTTAGCTTTAGTTTGGGCAATTTTCCAACGAAACTCAGCAACTTCATCGGCGCTGCTATATTTACCTAATAATAATTTCCATGTTGTACTAGCTGACTGATTATCTTTGAGAGATTCTAGCAAGTTGGCTTTTTTTACTAAGGCTTGAGGCGCTTGATCGGGAAATTTATTAATTATTTGATCAAGATAGATAATAGAATCTTTGCCTTTAGTAATGTCTGACAATCTTGATAGGGCTGTACCTGTTTCTTTTGCGGTGGGAAACTTTTGTAGTAGTTGTTTATAAACTGCAATAGCTTGATCTTGCTCTTTATTTAATTGTAATCCTCTGGCGATGCGGTAGAGGCTAGTGGCTGTTTTTGGAGCTTGAATATAAGCATTTTTAGCCTTCCCAAATTCACTATTATTCCAGTAGACTGAACCAATGAGTTCCCAATCTGCGGGTTTGAGTTGTGGCTGTTTCACTAATTGATCTAATATACCCACAATTCCCGGCTCGTCAGCGGCGTATTCAGCCAAGATTAATTGTAATTTGGGTTGATTAGGATTTTCTTTTAAGCGTTTGCGGATAATTTCCCAAGTCAGGGGATGAGAGGGAAATTGAGCGATCGCTTGATCAGATAATTTTGGTTGAGCGATCGCATATATAGCCTTCACTACAGCCGCTTCTTTAGCATATTCCTTTAGTACCTTGCGACGTAAATCGGAAGCTTGCTTATCTTCGCCCAAAATATCATGAGCCTGAGCTTGTTTAAGTAGGATATATGGTGCTAAAGCAGGATAGTCTTTTTCTAGTCCCGTCAATAAACTCAGTGCTTTTTTCCCTTGAGAAGTTTCCACGTAATCACTAGCCAACAGATAACGAGCGCGTTCCCGATCTGGGGAACTACCTGTTTGAGCAATTTCCGTGAGTTTTGTTAATCTTTCTGGTACAGACTCAGACAATAGAGAAAAGACAACTGACTTAAGTTTAGTAGTCTCAGATAGTTTTTCCGGCTTACTCTGACTCAGGTTCAGCCATTGATTGAGGGTTTTGCCAGCTTGGGGCGCTGATACCATTGCCCCAGCTAAAAAAGCACATAGTCCAGCACCAGCAAGCAGATAAATTTGTGTTTTCTGTAATTTTTTAAACATTGATACTCGCTGTTGCCTAGTGTCTTACGGAGAAAGTTGGCGATTAGATGAATATTCTTGCAACCAACTTTATCATTAGGGTAACACCGTTCCCTTCTTTTGTAATTAAAGAATATTCAAAGCGTTTAAAAACGCACGAGTTTTTTCCCTCTCAGGTCTAAAAACACGCTCGCTTTACGCTTACCGGATCATCCTGTAATCATTAAGGATTGCTATATAAAGATAATTTTAGTATCAGTATATATATTACAAGATGAAGTGAGGAATCTGGGTGAAAAATCATAATTTTGCCATCATAGTATTGTAGGCTAATGTTCTCTAGTTGAGACAATGTTTAATTCTTAATTCCCCCTATGGTATCTACTATTCAAGCTTTACCAACAGAAGTTGTATATTTAATTACGGCAGGAGAAGTAATTGACTCTTTGGTAGCTGTAGTCCGGGAGTTGGTAGAAAATTCCCTAGATGCTGGAGCAACGCGCATTGTCGTTTCTTTATGTCCGCAACTATGGCGAGTTCGGGTAGCTGATAATGGTTGCGGTATGAATTTAGATGACTTGCAACAAGCCGCAACTGCACACAGCACCAGTAAAATTCATTCCAGTGCAGACTTATGGAAAATTAATAGTTTAGGGTTTCGTGGTGAGGCACTACATAGTTTAACAACCTTAGCAGATTTAGAAGTATTAAGTCGTCCTTTGGGGGGGAATGAAGGATGGCGAGTTAATTATAATAATGAAGGAGAAGTAACACAAGTAGACTTTGCTGCTATTGCTCCTGGTACAGTGGTGACAGTTAATAATTTATTTGCTAATTGTGCAGCCCGTCGTCAAGGTTTACCCTCTACAAATCAGCAATTAAAAGCTGTACAAAGGATAATTCACCAAATAGCTTTATGTCATCCTCATGTTAATTATCAAGTTTGGCAAAATGACAAAGAATGGTTTACGATTTGTCCCGCACCAAGTGGAGGAAAACTAATTCCGCAAATTCTCCCCCAGGTACGACAGGATGATTTACATGAAGTGAATTTAGAAATACCAAATTTAGAAAATTCATCTTTGTATTTAGTGATAGGATTGCCCGATAGATGTCATCGTCATCGTCCTGATTGGGTAAAGGTGGCAATTAATGGCAGAATGATTAAATCACCGGAATTAGAGCAAACTATATTTTCAGCTTTTCATAAAACATTACCACGCGATCGCTATCCAGTTTGTTTTTTACATTTAACTATTTCCCCAGATCAAATTAACTGGAATCGGAACCCAGCAAAAACGGAAATTTATCTGCATGAACTAAGTTTTTGGCAAGAACAAATTACCGAAGCTATTAATAAATCTCTGCGAATTTCGGAAACTAATATTAAAGAATCTGTGCAGACAACCAGAGTTAGTAATTTACTCAAAGTTGCAGAATCTAAAGGTGAATATAATTTCAATTCTCAAAGTTCCCAAAATTCTCAAAATCAAGAAAATCAAAACTATTTAAAAGCTGTTGCTCAAGTCAGTAATACTTATATTGTCGCTGAACATTCTGGGGGAATGTGGTTAGTAGAACAACATATTGCCCATGAACGAGTTTTATATGAACAATTATGCGATAATTGGCAATTAGTACCAGTGGAAACCCCAATTATTATTTATCAATTATCACCAGCGCAAGTTTCCCAATTAGAACGCATCAATTTAGATATTGAACCTTTTGGTGATAAACTTTGGGCAGTGCGGAATATCCCAGCTATCTTAAAACAACGAGAAGATTGTGCGGAAGCAATTTTAGAATTAAGTTGGGGAGGAGATTTACAAACTGCTCAAGTTGCTGTTGCTTGTCGGAGTGCAATTCGCAATGGCACAAAGATGACTTTACCAGAAATGCAGACATTATTAGATAATTGGCAACGTACCCGCAA
The DNA here is from genome assembly GCA_028658405.1 of Dolichospermum sp. ST_sed8. Classification (GTDB taxonomy): domain Bacteria; phylum Cyanobacteriota; class Cyanobacteriia; order Cyanobacteriales; family Nostocaceae; genus Dolichospermum. The sequence goes on from JAKOGY010000001.1 coordinate 100,408, forward strand.
CCCGCGTACCTGTCCTCATGGTAGACCAATTTATTTATCTTTAGAAGAATCGGCATTAGCGCGGTTTTTCCGACGTAATTGGGTAATTGGGAAAAGTCATGGAATATAGGAATCCTCAACTTTCCAATTCTCTCCTTTGCAGTTTCTACTACTGTTATATTTATCATGTTCATACTTCATCCTCACTTGCTTCCTCCTCCATATTGAACTCAACTCGACTTTGCAAAACGATTTCTTCAATTACTTGAATACCTCTTTGAAATTCCAATACTTTATTAAAACGAATTATTAGTTCTGGAATATTTATCACCTCTTCTACACATTCCATATATTTCCTAATAATAGCCTTGATTTTGTATCTTGTCCTTGCTTGTTCCTCAATTTTACTGAATAAATATTCAACCTCTTGCTCAGTTTTAATAACAAAAGTAACTGGATATTTTTGTACCTTATCAATATCTAAAAAGTATTTTCCTACATCTATAGTTTCTGTTACTTGAAAAAAACGCCCCAGAGGCTTCATTACAAAATCTATACCACCATCATTTGCATTTGTCCGTCCAGTTTTATATAAAATCAAATTATCAATATTTAATTCATCTTGTGACCAACCCCAATATATTTTTTGTTCAGCATAATACTGTTTAAGAATTGCATAACTCACAATTTCAAATATTCTTGCATCTATATTTGGTTTTAATAAACTTCTAATAAATTCAATCGCTGTTTCCGATGATTGTTCTTGAATTTCAATCAGTTTTTGACAATAAATTATAAATTCATTAAATGAGTTCATTCTTGCTTGAATATAAGCATCAATGATATCTCTAACAGATTCAGCAATATTGATTACTTGATTATCAATCTGGATTTTTAAAAGGTTTTCATTAATCCAATATCTATTAGTTGCCGAATTTCTTATTATTGGCAAATAAAGTGATGTACGAAAGTATTTTTTAAATTCTTCATTTAAACGATGATTTAACGCATGATTTTGAAGTTTATTTCCAAAAGGTAGCTCTATTTGTCTCCTTTTAAGTGCCGTATATTGTGCGCCCTCATAATCTTCATAGCTATTTTTTATATGAAATTCATTTTGTAAATAATCTTCAATTAAAACATATATAGCATAATGATTAGCAAAGCTGGCTCTTGATTTTGAACCACGATTTGCAGCCTTAGTTTTAATATTAATATACTGCAATAATTCACTATTACTTAAAATAATATCTCCATATCCAGGAAAGTGTTTATTAAGAATGGTAATTATTGTTTCTGTAAAATTATGCTGTAGTGTTTGCATCAAAAATACTCCCCTGTATAAATTCTAAATCTAAATCTAATTTTTTACCATTTTTGTTTTTGATATTATGGTCTTTCTGGGGTAATAAAAGTTTTTCTCCTTTGTATTCGTGTATTCCTAAAACCCGTCTTAAACCAATTTTTAGATATTCTTCTTGTAGTTCAATACTTATAGATCTTCGTCCTAAACGTTTCGCTACAGCACCAGTAGTAAAAGTTCCAGCAAAAGGATCAAGTATTACACTTCCTTCATTACTACTTGCTAAGATGATTCTTTCTAACAATGATTCTGGTTTTTGTGAAGGATGATTTTCGTATTCTTCCATCCGATATCTCACACGGGGAAAATACCAAGCATTACCAGGAACTTTTTCTGTGTTATATGGAGTTGGAACTGATTTTCTGTAATCAATTAATTTACGCTGTGAGCCTGTTTTAGCTTCAATTTTGATATCATCAGCATTAAAAGTATAGTTGTTTTTATCTTTAACACAATAAAGGATAGGTTCATACATTGAACCAAAGTATTTTGTAGCTTGAACTCCAGAACTATCATAATGCCATATTATCCGACCGAGAATAGTTAATTTTTTTCTCAAATAAATATCAAAATAAGGCATTGCTTGTGTACTTGTCATTACATAAATTGTCCCATGTGGTTTGAGAATGCGAATACACTCATCAAGCCATTGATATGACCAATTTACATATTCTTCTTCAGAATCCCATTTATCATGGAAGTTACTAAATTTCTTACCTATGTTATAGGGAGGATCAAGAAAAATTAAATCTACTGATTCTGAAGGAATATGATTTGATAAAATGCTGATAGCATCACCATGAAGGATGGTATGTTGTTGATTTTCATAGCGTTCGATCATTATATTTATCCTTGTTAACGACAACAAATAAGCTTTATAAGAGCATCTGGTAAGCGTAAAAATCAGTGTCTTTAGACCTGAGATATAAGCGAATCCTGCGGTTAAAACCGCATAGAGTTTTTCTTTTTGTAAAAATTGGTTAAAGTACGTAAAGAGTTATCGCCTTTGTACTTAATGGTGTTACACTGTTCACAACAGGAACGGTAATCAACCTGTCTAAAAACCTAGCTGCCTAATGGCAATCTGTACCTTGACTCTTGTTGATATGGGGTTCTATTCCATAGTTCTAGTGACTGCCCTCCGAATAGGTAAAATCTTCATGGGAGCTAGACGACACAGGATTTAAATTCAATCAAAATTTGCAGCAATGCAACTACCTCGCCCGCTGGAGGAAAGTTAACGCTTGGGGAGAGAACCACCTCTGACTTAGATACCGCAAGGGGTCTAAGCTAAGTGGACTCGTTGAACCAAGAATCTCAGCGGCTTTAGCCGCTGAGAGTGTCAAATTAGTCATTATTTACCCTTTCACCCCAAATTTTCCTCAAATCCCTTACAAACAACAACTAATAGCTAATTCCGCATTTTTCACCAACGTCTCCTGATCAAGAAGAGAAACTGGATATTGAGGAGTTACCTGCAATAACTTTTCCACCCTCTCCCGCGCAGCTTCTACTACCGCTACATCTAAACTACCATTATTCAAACTAGCAGAAAAATCTGCCGCTATTTTATATGTTCTTGCCAAAGACGAAGAATTAATATTTCGAGAAACTATAAATAAATCACAACCAGCATGAAAAGCCCGCGCAACAGTTCCCGACTGCATAAACATTTCCGAGACAGCTTTCATATCTAAATCATCGGAAACTATCACACCTGAAAAACCTAATTCTTTCCTTAAAATATCATTTAAAATGATTTTAGATAAAGTTGCTGGCACTTCTGGATCAATTTGAGGAAACAAAATATGCGCTGTCATAATTAAGGGAATTTCTGCCTGAATCAAAGTTCTAAAAGGCATCAATTCTCGGTTTCTTAAATCTTCTAAACTTAAATTTAATATTGGTAATTCCAAATGGGAATCTGTGCTAGTGTCTCCATGTCCAGGAAAGTGTTTAGCAGAGCCTAAAATCCCCCCTTCCCGCAATCCTCGGTAATATTCCCGCACACCTTGACTAGCAGTTTCTGGGGTAATTCCAAAGGCACGGGGTCCAATAATCGGGTTTTGGGGATTAGAGAAAATATCCGCAACAGGGGCCCAAGAAAGATTAATTCCCAGAGATTTTAATTCTAACGCTGTGGCTTTTGCAACTTCATAAGTGTGAGATTGCAATAAATAAGCATAAGGAAAGCGAGTAATTGGTAAAGGTGTTCGCACAACCCGCCCACCTTCATGGTCTAAAGTAGTAAATATGCAATCACGTTCAGAATATTGACGAATTTCATCAATGAGGTTTTTAAACCTTTCTAACCAGACCGGATATGGTACACCGTCGAGGAAGTTTTTCGCAAAAAAGATGACACCAATGGGTTTTAATTCATTTAACGCCCGTTTATCATCATCATTTAAACTAGTCCCAGAAATACCCAGAATCAGATGATTACCAAAGCTTTGTGATGATAGGGATATTGACATAATTTGGTGAGCTAAATATAAGGCATACAGTTCAGTTAAGGAAAATTGTAGGTTGGGTTAAGCGATCGCGCAACCCAACAAAGTCTTAATAATTTTGGTTTTACTTACATCAACTTAACCTATCTAAAGATTGAGCTTTAGGCTTAAATGAACGTATTGCCTTATACTTTCAAATCCGTGACGTACTCCACACACTCCCTTTCAGGTGAGTGTGGGCAACGAGCGTGACTCCTAATCCGGACATTAACGTAGGG